>JBCDDJ010000199.1:0-11452 GCA_039180385.1 Cyanobacteria bacterium P01_G01_bin.38
GACCACCAATGTGACCTCCCCAGCCCTCTATGCGGTGGGAACGTTGACGACGCTGTTTTCGTTTAGTTTGATTGCGATCGCATACATCCTCTATCGCCAATTCTCCCAACGTCAGCGGGGGTAGGGGTCAAACAAACGGACGTCAAGGCACATCACAGTCTGCTGCAAGTTGGCTGTGAATAATTTTTTATGAAGGAATAATAAATTATTCATTTTGTCGTAACTAATTTAACAGAGAATCTTGAGGGATATATGGTAGTCATTATTTGTTGGTGTAGTTTAATCCATTCGATCATTTAGGTTTACCTCAGGTGTTTACAGGCGTTGTTCTTGCTTCTCTCTGGGTGAAGCGGGCGGGTGTCGAGCAGGTCGATCTGCTCAAAGAAGTTGCTGACCTGTTTGGGCGACAAGTCAGCACTGGCGCGATGGCGCTGACGAGTCCCTGCTAGAAGGCTGATGCTTTGGCCACACCTGACTCCGCAGTTTACCTGGAAGAGCTTGAGGTTTTGAGCTGGCTGTGGCTGATGTCTCCGGCGGAGGCGCTTAAGCAGATTGTTGTATCTATCGTTAGTCTTTAAGAAAATCTATGAAGCGACAAAACTCTAATGCCATAGGCCATTTTCCTAAGCTCTTGGCCGACTTACGCCAGGGCCGCCTGATCAGTAGGCTACGCCAGGAAGGGAGCTTAGTCTTACTGCCGATTTTGTTGATCTTGATGGCAATCGCCGCCCCAAGCGCCCTGGCCCAGGAGGCTGAATCGGCCACGCTAGTAGACGCGATTTTCCAGCCAATTGTGGACTTGATGGCCCTGGTGTTGTTTTTCCCAATCGGTGGCGAAAACGGATTTCCTTTTATCGTGTTGTGGCTGTTTGTCGCAGCTATTTTCTTTACGGTGCGCATGGGGTTTATTAACCTTCGCGGGCTAAAGCACGCCATTGCTGTGGTGCAGGGTAAGTTTGACGACCCCCATGATGATGGTGAGGTGTCTCACTTTCAGGCGCTGGCAACGGCGGTGTCGGGGACCGTGGGACTGGGGAATATTGCGGGGGTTGCGATCGCAATCCAACTCGGGGGTCCCGGTGCCATGTTTTGGTTAACCATTGCCGGCCTGTGCGGCATGGTCAGTAAATTTGTCGAATGCACCCTGGCCGTTAAATATCGTCGGGTAACCCCTGATGGCAGCATTTTAGGTGGGCCGATGTACTACCTAAACCAGGGCCTGGCGGCCCGCGGTATGCGCCCTTTAGGGCAAGGCTTATCAGTCCTGTTTAGTGTCCTGTGTCTGGGGGGGAGCTTAGGCGGGGCCAATATGTTTCAGTCTAACCAGGCCTACGCCGCCATTGCTGGGCTGGTTCCAGGGCTCCCCAATTGGCTCTTTGGGCTGGTCTTAGCCGCCCTGGCCGCCTTTGTCATCATCGGCGGGATTAGGCGGATTGGCGCGGTGGCTGAGAAGCTGGTTCCAGCCATGGCAGGGCTCTATTTCGTGGCTTGCCTGGTGGTGATTTTAGCCAACATCCCCAGTGTCCCAGCGGCCATTGGCACGATTATTAGTCAGGCCTTTGTCCCCCAGGCAGCCGTCGGCGGCATCGTCGGTGTCATGGTGCAAGGGATTCGACGCAGCTCTTTCTCTAACGAAGCGGGGGTCGGCTCAGCGGCCATTGCTCACTCCGCCGCTCGTACCGATGAACCTGTCCGAGAGGGATTGGTTTCCCTGTTAGAGCCGCTAATCGACACCGTGATCATCTGTAACATGACCGCTATCGCTATCGTTTTAACCGGCGTCTACCAGGACACCGGGGCCGAGCTGAGCGGCGTTCAGATGACCGCCAGTGCCTTTGGTTCGGTGATGGGCTGGTTCCCGATTGTGCTGAGCCTAGCCGTCTGCCTGTTTGCATTTTCCACGATTATCTCCTGGAGCTACTATGGCATCCAAGCTTGGACCTATCTCTTTGGCGAACGCAGCACGATTGTCTTTAAGTGCATCTATGTGACCTGTACCTTCCTGGGCACCCTGGCTAGCATCTCTTTGATCATCGATTTCAGTGATTTGATGCTTCTGGGGATGGCATTCCCTAACCTGTTGGGGTGCTATATTCTCTCCAATGAGGTCGCCGCAGACCTCAAAGACTATTGGGGGCGGCTGACCTCGGGGCAGATGCTCACAGCTGAGCAATATCCGGTCACGACGGACGCTTAAACCACATCCAGTTTGAAAGCTTGAGTTTTTCCGTAGAGCAAACTACAGGTCTGGATGTGGCCAGAGTTTAGTTTGGCCGCTTAGCGAGTGAGTGCTGCTGGTCTACCCACTGGCGGCGCTCCTGGGGCGATCTCACAGCATATTCGCCATAAAACTGACTAAATCTCCAAAACCATCGCAGCGCCTTGATAATTTGAGGCTCGCGATGGTTTTCTGACTGGAGAGACGGTGTTTTAACAATCATTGGGGGATACCTAACTCGAATACCCCTAATGTAGAAAACCCGTTTTAGAAGAACAAAAGCCCTGTTCGATAGCCACTATGCAGGAAATCGATGGGGCAGGAAATCGATGGGGCAGGAAATCGATGCTCATGCCCCTAATGGCGCAGTACCAACACCGGACAGTGGGCAAAGCGCATCACCCGCTCGGCCACTGAGCCCATAAAAAATCGAGATAGCCCTGTACGCCCTTTAGACGGCATCACAATCAGGCCAATGGTTTCTTGTTCAGCGTAGTCAATGATTTTAGCACTGGGGTCACCGACTTCAATAGCGAAGTGCAGCCCTTCATACTTGTTGGCTGGAAACTTTTCTAAGAAAGCCTGTTGTACATTTTCTTTGCGCTTATCATCATCGATAGCCTGCCAAATCACTCCTGGCTCGGTTGGCTCTAACGTCTTGAGGACGTGGAGTGCATGTACAGCAGTCGCTTTTTCGGTAAAGGCAATCGTATCCTCTAAAGCTTGAAAGGCTTCTTCAGAAAAATCAATGGGCACTAAAACACGATCTTTGGAAAATAAAACCATTAGGACACACCGTTAACAATACAAAACAAATATCGGCGAGTATTGCCTAAGTCAGAGGCTGGTAGGTTTTCCCAATCTCTAGACGCGATCTTTTAGGGGCAGCTGCTGCTCAAGGGGCTGTTAGGACAATACCAGACTGCCACAGGCTCAAAGGTACAACCTGACACAATTGAAATATTGGCATACAGCGTGGCTAGTAGCCTGTCAATGTTAAATATTCGGGTTTGTTTGGTGAGTGCGCTGGTGAGGGGGTGAGGACGCTGCGCTGGTGAAGGGGTGAGGACGCTGCGCTGGTGAGGGGGTGAGGATGCTGGTGTTAGTGAGGACGCTGCGCTAGTGAGGGCGCTGGCGCTAGTGAGGGCGCTGCGCTGGTGAATGGAGAAGTTACTGACTCACCTACTCACCTACTCACCTACTCACCTACTCACCTACTCACCTACTCACCTACTCACCCTTTCCCTCACTGAACTTTCAAGCTTAACGCAGAACTAAACTGAGCCAAACCTCATAAATCTTCACCTCGAATAGCAGAAAGTGATATCTACGATACAAAAAAAAAACTGAATTTTCTCAATTCTGAGACAGAGCAATGGTTTGCTGTAGATCATTCCGTATCTAGATTCAACATTTTAGTCAGGATTCAGTCAGGAGCCCCCCCCCTATGCCCAATCGCAGACCCTTTTATCTTTCTCGACGCCAAGTTGTTCGCGGTTTACTGGCCACTACTGCCTTTGGCGCTGCGACTAAACTGAGTACAGGGTGTACCCCAGCAACTGAGTCTTCTGCCCCCGCCGATGGAGCCAGCGCGGATGCGCCCAGTGAAGTGGTGGTGGGTTTCATCTATGTGGGGCCTAAGGACGACTTTGGCTATAACCAGGCCCATGCCGAGGGTGCGCAGGCCATGGCAGGGGTGTCTGGCATCAAGATTATCGAAGAAGCCAGCGTCCCAGAAACCTCAGCGGTGCTCGAAACCATGCGCAGCATGATCGAGATTGATGGGGCGACGGTGCTCTTTCCCACCTCCTTTGGCTATTTTGACCCGTACATGCTGGAGCTAGCGGCAGAGTTCCCTGACGTTCAATTTTTCCACGCAGGCGGTCTTTATCAAGAGGGCGTCCACCCTGATAACGTCGGCAGCTACTTTGGCTACATCGACGAAGCCCAGTACATTGCCGGGATTGTTGCAGCCCACACCTCTGAGACAGGGCAGTTGGGCTTTGTTGCGGCCAAACCGATCCCACAGGTGTTGCGCAACATCAATAGCTTTACCCTGGGGGCAAAATCTGTTAAACCTGAGATCACGACCCAGGTAATCTTTACGGGGGACTGGGCGCTGCCGGTGAAAGAGGCCGAAGCCACCAACAGCATGGCTGACCAGGGCATTGATGTCGTCACCTGCCACGTCGATAGCCCCAAAGTGGTAATGGAGACCGCTGAAAAACGGGGGATTTTCTCCTCGGGTTACCATGCGGATCAGTCACCGCTGGCCCCCCAAGGCTATCTGACCGGGGCTGAATGGGACTGGATCAGCATCTATACCTCTTTGGGTGAACAGTTTGTCGCAGGGAATACCCTGATGGCTGGCGATATTGACCACATTTTGCGGGGAGGGCTGGCCGACAATTTCTGTAAGCTATCTCCCTATGGTGCTGCTGTGAGCGAAGAGGCCAAAGCAGATGCAGACGCTGCCAAAGAACAGATCCTCAAGGGTGAACTTGTGATCTATGAGGGCGAACTCAAAGACAACAACGGCGGTGTAATTTTGGGGACTGGCGAGAAATACGAACAGCAAAATCTGGAGCTGGAGAAAATGGACTGGTTGATCGAAGGTGTTAAGGGCAGTATTGACGGCTAATGGTCAGTATCCCCCAACCGCCTTCACGATGGTCTCTCTGGCGTAGACCGCTGGAAGCGGTTTTTCTCCCTGTTGCCGCATTACTAGTGGCCCTGATTATCTTTGGCGTGTTCTGTGCCCTGGCGGGGGCTAACCCCTTCGCCGTTTATGGCTCTATTTATAAAGCGGCGTTTGGCCGCTGGAGCGCGTGGCAAAATACCCTGATTCGAGCAGCTCCGCTGATGCTCACAGCTCTCTGTACTGCCCTCCCGGCGCGCCTGGGGCTGGTGATTATCGGTAACGAGGGGGCGTTGGTGATGGGGGGCTTAGCCGCCGTGGTTGTAGGGCTGGGTCTAGGCACCGCTCTACCGCCGATGATGGTGCAGTTGGCGATGGCGATTGCAGGGATGGTAATCGGTGGCCTCTGGATTATGCTGGCCGGGGCGCTGCGCCACTATCGAGGGGTCAATGAGACGATTAGCAGTTTGTTGCTCAACTATATTGCGATCGCACTCCTCAACCACCTGGTCGAGGGCCCCATGCGCGATGCCAGCTTTGTTACCAAACCCTCCTCCGCCGAGCTTGACCCATCTGTCTGGCTAGGGACTCTACCTGGCACCCGCATTCACCTTGGCCTGCTCTATGGCCTGATTGTCTGTGTTATTGCCTATGTCCTGATCCAACGCACCACTTTTGGCTTTGCCGCCCGCACCGCTGGCGGCAATATCCGCGCTGCCCGCATTGCTGGACTCCCCGTCGGTAAACTGACGCTGGCCATTTGTTTCCTGGGCGGCTCCGCCGCAGGCTTAGCGGGCATGGTAGAGGTCGCCGCCGTCCAAAAGCGCATCAATGAGTCCCTGGTCTCTAACTACGGCTACGCCGGTATCCTGGTCGCCTTTGTCTCACGCCACAACCCCCTCGCCACCATCCTGGTCGCCGTCCTCCTTGGCGGCATCCTCGCCAGCGGCGGCATTCTCCAACGCTCCCACAATTTACCCGACGCCACCGTGCTGGTGTTTCAGGGGATTGTTTTCCTCTGCGTGTTGTTTAGCGATTCGCTGTATGGCAAACTGCCGTGGTTTCGGGAAGGGGAGAGTGGGTAAGTAGTGGGTAGTGGGTAGTGGGTAGTGGGTAGTAGGTAATGGGTAGTGGGTAATGGGTAGTGGGTTCCTCCCTCCCCGTGTCACCGCGTCTCCCCCTCCCCGCGTCTTACTTCCCCATCTCCTCCATCTCCCCCATCTCCTAAATCTTTCCCTCCACCTTTCTCCTTTCGCCCTTCCCCCTTCGCCTTCTAATCTCTACTCTCCACTCACTACCCACTACCTCCATGTCAGACTCCCTCGGCTTACTCGGCATCCCCCTTGGCATACTGGCAGGCACCCTGCGGGGCAGTGCCCCGTTTTTGTTTGTCAGTCTAGGGGAATGTATCACCGAAAAGAGCGGCAAAATCAATCTCGGCCTGGAAGGCACGCTGCTGATGGGGGCAATGAGTGCCTACGGCGTTTCTTATCTCACCCAGGGCACCGTCGGCACCTTCTGGGCCCCGTGGCTGGGGGTGCTGGCCGCTGGGATATCTGGGATGATGCTGGGGGCGATTCACGGGTGGCTTTCTCAACAACCTCGGGTGAACGATGTGGCGACGGGGATTGCCATGATTGTGCTGGGTAGCGGCCTGGCGTTTTTCTTGGGCAAGCCATTTATTCAACCCCAGGCCCCCCAGCTATTTACCTTTGACTGGGGCGCTTGGAGTAGTTCGCCGCCCCTCCAGGCTGCGCTCAAGGTCAGCCCGCTGTTTTTGATGGGGGTTGCGATCGCGCCCCTGCTGCAATGGTTCTTTCGCGCTACCCGCTGGGGGCTCTACATTCGAGCCGTGGGCGATAGCCCCCAGGCAGCGTTGGCGATGGGCATTTCTACCTTTAAGGTGCGGATGTTTAGCATCATTGCCGGGAGCTTTTTAGCCGGGATTGGCGGCGCATGTTTATCGCTGTACTATCCAGGCGTATGGACAGAGCGGATCTCCAGCGGGCAGGGGCTGATGGCCGTCGCCCTGGTCATTTTTGCCCGATGGAATCCGATTCAGTGTCTGTGGGCGTCGCTGTTGTTTGGGGGTGCCCAGGCAATTGGCCCCGCCTTCCAGTCAGTGGGGATTGATGCTTACTATTACCTGTTCAACGCCGCCCCCTATATTCTGACCCTGGTGATCATGGTGATCACCTGCTCACCCCAGCGAACCCTAATCGGCTCACCAGGGGCATTAGGCAAAGAGGATGGAACGTAGGGTTCCCCTGGAAGCGTTAGGCTTAGAACCCGACCTGCAAAACCAGCAATTAAGCGTCCTGCCCTCGGAGTCAGCAGATACTTACCTTACAATTCTCTAAACGATGGTTGAAACCCTTAAACTGGCCGTCAATGGTACTCTCATGCAGGGGTTAGAACTCAATCCCAATCTCCTCAATGTGGGGGCCACTTTTGAGCGAGAGGCTAAGACAGCCCCGACCTATCGAATTTGGTCCATCGACGATCGCTATCCGGCTATGGTGAAGGTTAAAGCAGGCGGGGTGGCGGTAGCCCTTGAGGTATGGCAGGTGCCCCTGGCCGGGTTAGGGATTGTTCTCTCCCAAGAGCCCCCCGGATTGGCCATTGGCAAAGTGACCCTCTACGATGGCGAAGAAGTGCTTGGGGTGATCGGCGAACCCCTAACGGTAGAAGGGAAGAAAGAAATTACTGAATATGGCGGCTGGCGTGCTTATCAGGCGGCAAAGTTGGTCTGACTGATCTCCCCCTTGGAAAGGCTAGATAGTCGCCTATGCGACAGTCAAGTGATGTACCTTATTCAATTCTCGGGCCTAAGCCACTTTTAGATGTGGGACGCACTCTGCTCGATCGGCCTGCTGGGCCTTAAGATATCGCTGGATAATGGGATGGGCCTTAAAACGGGGTTTTTGCAATGGGCTTTTTGGGGTCTCAATCAAGCAGCGGGCCACGAGAGAATCCAGCAGGGCAAGGAGCTGTCGTCGAATCTCTGGGGTTGGAATCGCCTTTTTAAGCTGAGCTAGCGACACCCCGTTTGGCGTCTCGCTGTAGGGATTAACCAGCGCAGCTAAAACCAGATGTTCTTCGGGGGTCAGGCGACTGAGCTGATCTGCGATCGCAGCTTGAAACGGTCTCAGCAAAAACTCTCCGGCTTTGAGGGCGCGTAAGCTCTCAGCGCGGCTGCCGTCAAAAAAGTCGTTGATTTGGGCCACGGTCAGCTTTAGCGCCAGGGGATTGCCCCCATAGTAATGATGAAAAGCCGCCCAGTCGGCTGGGTGATTGTCAAAATAACGGTGATAATCAAAGTGTCTCTGACTGGCTGCGGCCCCTAGCCCAGCCAGGGTATGGACAAACAGATGGGGATGATCGAGGCAGTGCAGCTCTCGTGGACTTTCGCGGCTGGTCAGCACCAGGCTGCTGAGATGGGGCACCTCCATCAGCGATTTAAAGAACGCTCCATAGGGCTCATAGCCAGTTTGATAGGTGCCGGTTAACTGATGCGCTTGCAAGATAGCATCACCCTGATCGAGCACGAGCAGACACCTGCGCTGTTTGAGTTGCTTGAGCAGGAGGGCCATCAGGGCGCTTAGGCTGGTGGGCAGCTCATCGGTCTGCATCAGGGATTGCAGGATCGTCTTTAAAAGCTCCTCTAAACTGGGAGCATAGCGTAACGAGCGCCAGATCACGCAGTCAAAATGGTCGCTGATTGTTTGGGCAACCTTAATGGCTAAAGCGGTCTTGCCGACCCCAGCGATGCCTAGCAAGGTCACTACTTGAGCCTGCTTTTCGACTATCTGGGTGCTGAGCAACTGGATGGCGTCAGTGCGATCGCAAAATTCGGAGACCTCGACTGCGTTCCCCCAATCTCTAAGGGTCTGGCTAGGGAGGGGCCGATCTGAGGATAGCGCCCCGGACGTGGCCGCCCCTCTCTGCGACTCACCCGTCTGAGACTGACACGCCGTTGGTGTGTCCGGGCATACCGTGATGGGCTCAACCCGATAAAGATTAGCATGCACACAATCGTCTGCGAGTAGAGTTAGCCCCAGCGCCTCAAACATCCGCTTGATAGAGCGTTTATCTACCCCGATGCCCCCCCGCAGGATTTTGCGCACCGTCGCCGCATGGATACCTTCTGAGGTTTGCAGCTGAACCCGTTCCGCAATCCGAGTGGGGCCCTGGCGAAGGGCTGTTTGGCTTTCGAGTTGCTCAAGCTGTACCCTGAGCTTTTGTTGACCTTGGGGAGTGAGCAAATGCCCTCGATAGCGTTGGGGGGTTTGGATGGCATCTTTCACAGCATCCCTCCAGAAATCGGCTAGCTGCTGCCATCCTGTCGCAACGGTTGACCAAATTCATCGGGGATGGTGGCAACGGCCTTGCCAATTTCGGAAAGGCTTCGCTGCAAAGACGGCAGGGGCTGATTTTGTCAGCCCTTACCGTCTTTATCGATCAAACGATGAATTAATTTATCTGGCATTGCTGATCCTCGGGATGACTTTAGTTTTGAGAGGCCGTCAAATAGCAACCGCGGTAGACGGTTTATCCCTTAAATCAGCAATCGCATTTATCTTTAACCTAATCTTTACCCAACCTTTGACCTAATCGAGTGGAGCATAGCCCATGGTCGCATTGGCGGTACGACACCAGATCACCACAGATTGATACGCCGCCAGGTCAATCGCCTCGGGAATCGGATATCGCTGCGCCCCCGACACGGCCTGTAAGCTGCCTAAGTTGATGTAGCCATTAAAGGTTTCATAGGTTGCAGGGGGGACAGCAGCCGGATCTAACAACACCTGTAGATCGGGAGCCTGATCGGTGGTTGAGAACGCCTCATCGATTTCTAGATAGTGTTGCCCATCCTCTTCAACAAGGGTAGCCGTACCTGTGGTGGGTGCCTCTGCGGTCACAAAAATACCTGACTTGGCCGCGACCAGCTGCCCCGATTGAGGCAAGACTGGCACTTCGGTAGCCTGGGCCATTGAGACGTGAGTGGGGGCTGCCAGGGCGATCAATACCCCCGATAACGTGCCGAGAAAAACAGATTTAATCAGTAGATTGAAGTTCATAGTCAGTGTGTCCTCAATGACTTAAATGACTCAAGCGCGATGGCAGGGTGTTAGCCATCCTTTCTACCAGACGCCCTTAATGCTAAAAGATGGGTAACAAGGATGGCGTAAAGTTAAGGGCTAAGTTTGAGTTGTCGGGCGGTGAGAGCGGGCTACGCGATGACGGCAGACCCAGCTCGAGAGACCGTATCTAGACTGAGACCGGCTTCTAGCACAGCGACGTTGGTCCCATCTACCGCTAAAAACCCAGAGAGGGCGTCATAGCTGACATCGGTACTCCCCACCACCACAATGGCATCTTGCCCGGCTTCAAAGTCAAGCAGCACATCCAGGTCGCCGCTAATAAATTGATCGGCAAAAAACTCAAAGATATCGCTACCGCCGCCGCTAATCAGCAGGTCAGACCCTTCATTGCCGACAACAACATCATCGCCGAGCCCGCCTCGCACAATATCATCTCCGGTGCCGCCAAACATAAAGTCGGTGCCCTCGGCCCCCATAATGTTGTCACCCCCGGCTTCTCCCATGATGATATCGACCTCATCGCCACCCACCGCAACATCATTGCCGCTGGCAACATCGCCAAAGAGAATGAGATTGGTCATATCTTCTTGCCCTGCGACAAACACGCCTCCTCCAGCTTCAGGGCTGTCAAAAAACTGAGCCCCTTCAAAGAAGCTGGCAAACAGCGGCGGCGTACTGTCTGCTTGTAGAGACCCCGCGGCGCTCTCAAAGATGTCGCCATCCTCGCTGGGGCTGTCAGGCTCAGGCGTACTGAGGGGCATACCAAAGCCAGACACATCTGCCTCAGAAGAAAACAAGACAGAGGAGTCTGTCCTGGTGAGGACATCTAAGTCGAGCCCCGTGGCTAACGATGCAACCTCCGCTCCATCGACAGACAGCAGCCCAGACAGGGGATCGTAGCCAACATCGGTGCTGCCCACAATCACCAGCGCATCGCGGCCTTCTTCAAAATCGAGGATGATGTCTTTATCGCCTTCTAGAAACTGATCGGCAAAAAACTCATAGACGTCACTGCCCTCACCGCCAATAAAGACGTCAGAGCCCTCATTGCCGACCACCACATCATCACCCGCGCCGCCGCGCACGATATCATCACCGAGCCCACCAAAGAGAAAATCCGTGCCCTCGGCCCCCATAATATTGTCGTCGCCCGCGTTGGCCATGATAATATCGACCTCATCTCCCCCGACGGCAACATCGTTCCCCCCGGCAGCATCTCCAAAGATCAGAATGTTGGTTGTATCCTCAACGCCAGCAGCATAGAGACCTCCGCCAGCCTCCGGGCTCGAGAAAAAGTCGGCCCCCTCAAAAAAACTAGCAAATAAGGGGGCTGTGCTGCCAGGCAGCAAGCTCTCTGTAGGCAGCAATGACATTTCGACAAACTGTTCACTCATTTAGATGTCCTCTGATGTAGATAAATGTTGCGCCTGAGTCATCGACAAAGCTTTGGGTGGATGTCCAACCCGTTAGTTTTGCGTAGGGAAAGCTCAC
>JBCDDJ010000200.1:0-11397 GCA_039180385.1 Cyanobacteria bacterium P01_G01_bin.38
AAATCCTGAGTTATATCGATAACAACCTGAGTGAGAAGTTAGGACTAAAGCAAATGGCAAGCGAGTTGGGCCTAAGCCCATACTATTTCTCTCATTTGTTTCGTCAGTCGATGGGGATGCCCCCCTACCGCTATGTTATTCAGCAGCGAGTTCAAAAGGCGAAGCGGTTGCTTAAGCAGGAGGTAGAGATGTCCATTGCCGATATCGCACTAGAATGCGGTTTTACCAGCCAAAGCCACATGGCCAAACACTTTCGTCAGATCACGGGGACCACCCCAAAAGCCTATCGAGGAGAATAGCGGTCCAACCCCAACTCAGCCAGTTAAAAGCTTAGCCAAGCAGACTGTCTAAATCAAAAGAGACCATTAGATATGTCCGGCGGGTTGAGCCCAGACCGTTTTGTGCTGTCAAGCCCCTTGCTATTTGTTCAGGGGACTCTTACGACCTTCTCATGAAATACTCATGTTGGGGTCTCCTGCAATGGCAGAATGAGCCTTAGCTGTAGTTTCCCAAAAAATACAGCCTTAGCGTCTACGACTGCCCTCTAGTTCTTCTTTGAAAAGCATCATCTTATGAAAGTTAAGTATTTTTCGACCTTGGTGATTGCCTCTATCGTAGGTTTGACCTTTGTGGGCGCGCCTTCTCATCTGCAACCGGCGCAGGCCGAGCCGTGTGCTGCCGCCCCATGTGCCGCCATCGATCCTTGTGCGGCGGCTGACCCTTGTGCGGCGGCTGACCCTTGTGCCGCGAATCCTTGTGCGGCTGACCCTTGTGCAGTTGCTGACCCTTGCGCGGCGAATCCGTGCGCTGCTGCCGATCCTTGTGCAGCGGCTGACCCATGCGCTGCCGATCCTTGTGCGGCGGCTGACCCTTGTGCTGGCACAGCCACGAGTGCTGAAATTCCTGCTGTCTACTCTGATCCTGCAGAAAGTGAGGGCATCGCCATTCGCGGTTACGATCCGGTGGCTTACTTTACCGAAGGGGCCCCAGTCGAAGGCAGCAGCGACTACACCTATGACTGGAATGGGGTCACCTGGCAGTTTTCGAGCAGCGAAAATCAGCAGCTGTTTGCCAGCAACCCTGAAGCCTACGCACCTCAGTATGGTGGGTACTGTGCTAAAGCGATGAGCGAAGGAAATATCGTCTCAACCGTGCCTGAAGCCTGGGCAGTCGTCGATGACAAACTCTACCTCAACTACAGTCTGGAGGTACAGCAACAATGGCGGGAAGATATCCCTGGCAACATTGAATTAGCGGATGCTGAATGGCCAGAAATCCTGGTCACCTCTAACAGCGTGTGGTATGACACCGTGGGTGCTGTCGAGTTCTAACCGGCTGGTTGGCAAAGGCTAGGTTGACAGACCACTAGCCTTTGCCAGTTGCTGGTCTTACCTTAGGGCAACTATCGGCTTTTGGGGTTGACATCTCACACTGCTCTGCTAGGCACGGTTGGTGATAAGCCGCCTCGGTCTCCAACGGCGGTGGCACCTGACCAAAGGTCATCTCGCAGCTAAAGTCCTCAAAGTCGGGCGTCATCGTCAGCGGAATGCCAAATTTTTCCGTAAAAAAAGTTTGAGTGGGCAGCTTGCACATGTTGATGCACATGCCGACACAGCCGCTCTGCTCCAGATAGCGGCACTTTTTAATATGGACGTTGCTTTTTTGCGATCGCGCCTCACCCTGCCCGTCTTTAACCGCCACCTCAGTCACCTCACAAGGCCCCACCAGCCATTCAAACAGCCGCGTCGCAAACCAGGCATTGAGTTCACACACCCGCTGGGTCGGTGAGAATAAAGTCCGAATTAGCCACAGTACCTGAGCTGGAATCAGCGATTGCAGCACCACTGCGACCAGTGCCTGCTGCTGATCAGCACTGCGCCCCTGCATGATCTGCTTCGACAAATCCACAAACCCGTCATAGCCCTGTAGTGGGGTTTGATGCCCCACCGCCTTCGCCATTTTGTGGGAGAACAGACGAATGAACAGCCGATCAAATAAATTGTCGTGGTAGGTTGTTTTTTCAGAACCAAACATATGAAAAGGGTAAACCTCCCCAGACCCGGGCTTCTATTCTAGAGGATGGTAATCGAAGTTTAGTCAACTCGACATCCATCCAACGCCAAATCTACCCAATGTGAAATCCAGCACTTCGTCACGCCAGGACCTGGGGCAACGCCCTAAACTTAATCAATGCCCCACGGCGAAGGCATCTTCGGGAAGCCTGATTCTATAGGCATTTCAGGCGAAAAAATTATGCCCCGACTATGAAGGGAACCGTAAATTTTCGGGATCGATCAAAAAAGGGCAGAATGAATGGACAGGATACTGAACATTTTCTTCAGTGTTCTCCCCCCTTACCCCCAATATCCTAAGCGTCATGCCGAGTCTTGATCGCCGCCCCTCGGGTTCAAATTGGCTTAAGCAAGTACCTTTGCGGTGGGTGCTGGTGGTCCCTTTTGTGCTTCAAACCTTTGCTGCGGTGGGGCTGACCGGATATTTTTCGCTGCGCAATGGGCAAAAAGCCGTCAATCAAGTCACCCGCCAGTTACGCAGTGAGGTGACCAGTCGCATCCAACAACACCTGGATAGCTATCTGACGATACCTGAGATGATCAATCAGGGGGCGCTAGATATCATCCAATTAGAACTGACCGATTTGCAAGATTTTCCAGCGGTGCAGCGAGTGTTCTGGCAGCAAGTTCAATCCTTCGAGGTCGCCAATACGATTCAATTTGGCAGCCAGCAAGGGGACTATATCGGAGCGGGGCGGCTACAGGATGGGACGCTGACGATTAAAGTAGCCGATCGCACCACGCAGAATGCTTTCCATACTTATGTTGCAGATGCTCAGGGTCGACGGACAGCGCAGCTGAGCGCCAAACCGGACTATGACCCACGGGTCCGCCCCTGGTATCAGGCAGCCGCAAAGACAGGGGAAACGACCTGGAGCCCGACCTATCCGATGTTTAGCCATCGCCAACTGGGGCTGACCCTGGCCGAGCCGGTTTATGATCAAACGGGCCAGCTGCTCGGTATATTGGGCACCGATATCCTGCTCTCAGAGGTGAGTGAATTTTTGCGGGGGGTCAACATTGGGGACTCAGGTCAGGTGTTCATTCTCGAGCGCTCCGGCGAGATTGTGGCAGCCTCAACGATACCAGAACCGTTTTTCGTCAATTCGACTACCCAGGAGCTAGATCGTGTTCAAGCTTCCAACAGCGACGAGATAGGGGTGCAACAGGCCACCCAAACCCTCTTTGATAAATTTGGAGCACTGGATCAAATTGCGCAGCCTGAGCAGCTAGAGTTCAATATTAAGGGCGAACGCCAGTTTTTGCAGGTAACCCCGTTTCAAGATGGTCGGGGCATCGATTGGTTAATTGTGGTGATGGTGCCCGAAGCCGACTTTATGGCCCAAATTAATGCCAACACCCGCACCACCATTTGGCTCTGCTGTGGGGCATTAGCTGTGGCAATTGGGCTGGGCCTGTTGACGGCCCACTGGATTGCCCGCCCGATTTTGCAGTTAAATCGGGCCAGTCAAGCCCTCTCTCAATCCCCCACACACTCTGCCGACATCGCTAAATCGGTCAACGCAAACGGTATTCACGAACTTGACAATTTGGCCCAGGCCTTTAATCAGATGACGCAGCAGGTCAAGACCTCGATGACCGCATTAGCCAAAAGCAATGAAGTCTTAGAAACTCGGGTGGCAGACCGCACGGCTGAGTTACAAACAGCCAAAGAAGCCGCTGATGCGGCTAACCAGGCAAAGAGTGAATTTCTGGCCAGTATGAGCCATGAGCTGCGCACCCCCCTAAATGGCATTCTTGGCTACGCTCAAATTTTGCAGCGCGACCTCACAATGACGCCCCAGCAGCAACAGGGGATTATGATTATGCAAAAATGTGGCGCTCACCTGCTCACCCTGATTAACGATATTTTAGAGATTGCCAAGATTGAGGCGCGGAAATTAGACCTATCGCCTACGGAGGTCCAGCTGTCGTCTTTGCTACTGGGGGTGAGCGAGCTGGGTCGGATTAGGGCCGAACAGCAGGGTATTGACTTTACCTACCAGGCCCTCACCCCCTTGCCGCAAGCCATCTATGTCGATGAAAAACGCCTGCAACAGGTCTTGATCAACTTATTGGGAAATGCAATCAAGTTTACAGATCAAGGGGGGGTGACCTTTAAGGTCGGGACCCAACAGGGGAGACTCCGCTTCGAGATCGAAGATACGGGCATCGGCATTCCCCCAGCGCAGCTCGAGACCATCTTTTTGCCCTTTGAGCAGGTGGGTGATCGCGATCGCAAAATCGAAGGCACTGGCCTGGGTTTGGCCATTAGCCAAAAGCTTGTGCAGATGATGGGCAGCGAAATCCAGGTAGACAGCCAACCGGGTCAGGGAAGCCGCTTTTGGTTTGAGCTCACAGTGCCAGAGTCTCCTGACTCACAGCTCCCCGACCCCGACCCCCAACTCCGTCAAATTCAAGGGTATCAGGGCCGACGACGAACCCTCCTCGTGGTCGATGACCATTGGCAAAACCGCTCGGTGATCACACAGCTGCTAGCCCCCCTCGGGTTTAAACTGCTCGAAGCCGAAAATGGAGCTGACGGCCTCAAAAAAGCGATCTCGGCAGCGCCTGACTTGATTATTACCGATCTGCTCATGCCCGTGATGGATGGCTTTGAGATGACCCATCAATTAAGGGCCTTACCCGCGTTTCAGTCAACCCCGATTATTGCCACCTCCGCCAGCGTCTTTCAGTTTGACCGACAAAAAAGTCAGGCCGCAGGCTGCAACAATTTTCTGCCCAAACCGATTGCAGCAGAGACCTTATTTGAGCAACTTCAACAGGCTCTAAACCTTGAATGGGTGTATCGCTCGCCCGGCGCTATCCCCGGCCCAAACCCCGCTCAGCCAGCCGCAGATATCGACTGCATGCCTGCGCTTAAAGACCTTGAACCCCTGCGAGCCGCCGCTGAGATTGGTCATATTGAAGGCATTAAACAGGCAGCCCTTCAATTGAGACAGCTGAGTCCAAACTATGAAACCTTTGTAAATAAGGTTCTCAATCTGGCTGATACTTTCGAATATGAGTCAGTTTTAGAGTTAATTGCCCGGGATGTATCTGAACTCGATAGGTCTAAACCCGATATATTCGAATTAAGATCGCAGGAAAATGAGCAAGGGAGCCCGTAGGAAATCAAAGAACCCTATCGATCATTCCACCGAAAACCCAATGATTTCCTCTCAATATAGTCTGAATCAAAGCGTAGTTATAAGTGATGTCAACCCATAAAAAAGAGCAAATCTTTATTGTTGATGATCAACCCACTAACATTAAGGTTCTATCCGATTTCTTAATTGCCGCTGGCTTCGAGGTTCTGATCGCTAAAACCGGCGAGAGAGCTATTCAACAGCTACAAAAAGCCTCTCCGGTTCTGATTTTATTGGATGTCGTGATGCCAGGCATTGACGGATTTGAAACCTGCCGCCGCCTCAAAGCCTCTGCAACGACCCAAAATATTCCAATCATCTTTATGACGGCCCGATCAGATACCCTCGATAAGGTACAAGGGCTCACCCTGGGCGGGGCAGACTATATCACCAAACCCTTTCAGCAAGCAGAAGTCTTAGCTCGCATTCAAAATCAACTATCCCTAGCAAAGCTCAGGGCACAGCTACAGGCGCAGAACGAACAGCTCCAGCAGGATATTTGCGATCGCGAGCAGCTACTGTGCGAGCAGCAGCAAATCGAAGAAGCGCTGCGACAGAGTGAGGAACGACTGCGTCGTTTTTTTGAGGCCACCTCTGAAGCCGTTTTAATGCATGAACAAGGCATTATTCTAGATGCCAACCAGGCCGCAGAAAAGCTATTTGGCTACCCCATCTCAGAACTGATCGGCATGCACCTAGAAAAACTCACCGCCCCCCCCAGCCGACCGCTACTCTATGAAAGATTGAGATCGCGTGACACTGCGATTATAGAAGCCGAGGGCATTAAAAAAGACGGCAGCTCTTTTTGGGCTGAGGTAAGTGCTAAAGATATTCACTATCGAGGCAGAAACGCGCGCGTTCTGGGTATTCGCGATGTGACCCAGACGAAACAAGCAGACGCCGCTCGTCACCATAGTGAAATCGGCTTTACCCTGGCCGCCGAAGGGGCCAGCAACGGGATTTGGGACTGGGATATCACAACTGGAAAAGCCTATCTTTCACCGCGTTGGAAACAACTCCTGGGCTACGAAGACGATGAAATTCCAAATCGGATAGAGTCCTGGCAAAAAATCCTTTATCCGGAGGATGCTGAGTATGTACAGACTTGCCTACACAATTATTTAACTCGCCAGATTCCAACCTATCAGATTGAGTTTCGCGCCTGTCATAAAGATGGCACTTACCGTTGGATTCAAGCCTGTGGGGCGGCTCTGTGGGACGAGCAAGGCAACCCCTATCGCATGGCTGGCTCCCATACCGATATCACAGCCCGAAAACAACAAGAAAACGCTCTACAACTGATTGCTCAGGGGACGGGCACCAAAGTTAATCAAGCTTTCTTTCGCGCCTGTGTCTGCTATCTGGCCCAAGCCCTCCAGGTTCACTACGCGATGGTTTGCACGTTTGTCGACCCAGCTCACACCAGGGTGCGAACCCTAGCAATGTGGGCCGATAATGACTGGGCTGACGATATGGAATACGACTTAACAGATACCCCCTGTGCAACTTTACTGCGAGGGCAAATGCAATACTACCCTAGCAATTTGCAGCAGCACTTCCCTAAAAGTAAAGTCGTCGTTAGCTTAAATGCTGAGAGTTTCTGGGGGTTGCCGTTGATCAACTCGGTTGGAGAGATGATTGGCCACTTGGTGGTCGTCGATGTGCAGCCGATAACCCTTAGCCCCGAGAAAGAACAGATTTTTAAGATTTTTGCTGCTCGGGCAGGAGCTGAACTAGAGCGCAAGCTCGCAGAAGATAGCCTGCGCCAGGCCAAAGAAGTCGCCGAACTTGCCAGTCGAGCCAAAAGCGAGTTTCTGTCCAAAATGAGTCACGAATTACGGACTCCCCTCAATGTTATCTTAGGCTACACTCAGGAGATCTCTCATCAATCTAAGTTAGCGCCTGAGTATCAAGAATACCTGGGCATCATTAACCGCAGTGGCGAGCACTTATTGGCGCTGATCAACAATGTTTTGGAAATGTCCAAGATTGAATCGGGTCAGATCACCCTGCATGAGACCCATTTTGATCTGCATCGGCTGCTTCAGAGTTTGCAGGAGATGTTACAGCTCAACGCCAACTCCAAAGGGTTACAGCTAGTATTTGATCA
This sequence comes from Cyanobacteria bacterium P01_G01_bin.38, assembly GCA_039180385.1. Classification (GTDB taxonomy): domain Bacteria; phylum Cyanobacteriota; class Cyanobacteriia; order Phormidesmidales; family Phormidesmidaceae; genus SIO4C1. The sequence goes on from JBCDDJ010000200.1 coordinate 7,332, forward strand.
GGCCCCTGATTTGCCCCAATGGGTGTCCACAGATGAAGGCAAGCTGCGTCAGGTCTTGATCAATCTATTGAGCAATGCCATTAAGTTTACCGAGCGGGGCAGTGTGACCTTGCGGACTGGACTGGGGGCGCAGGAGCATAGGGGCATAGGAGCGCAAGGGGGCAGCGGCAGCGGGTCACCGCCTCACCCAATCTCCCCCGATCGCCCTGCGCTCCTCCCCCTCCATTTCGAAGTAAAGGACACGGGCCCTGGCATCTCCCCAGAGGATATGGATAACTTATTTGATGCCTTTACCCAAGGTAAGCGGGGGTGGCAATCCCAAGAGGGGTCAGGGCTGGGGTTACCTATCAGCCAACAATTCGTCAAACTGATGGGAGGCATGATTGCGGTGAATAGCGTCGTCGGCCAGGGCACAACATTCCGCTTTAATATCCAAACCAAGGCCAGTCAAACCGCGAATCATCAGACACCTCAGACAACCCAGAAAATCATCGGCCTGGCTCCTGAACAACCGACTTATCGTATTCTCATCGCAGAAGATGACACCGTTAGTCGGTTGCTACTCGTGAAGATTTTCACCTCCCTGGGTTTTGAAGTTCAGGCTGCGGTCAACGGACAGCAAGCCGTTGCCCTCTGGCAAAGTTGGCATCCTCACCTGATCTGGATGGACATGCAAATGCCTGTGATGGATGGTTATAGAGCAACACAACGAATTCGGGCGGTGGTCAGTGGGGAAGATAGCGCAGGCGAAAGGCGAAAGGCAAAAGGCGGAAGGCGAAAGACGGATATGGCGACGCGGGAATGTGAAAATGGCACAGTAGGGCAGGCATCTCACCTGCATGAACTTACGACTCTAAAGCCCTTTGGGCATGGCGACGCTAACGCCCCTTCGCCCATTATTATTGCCCTCACCGCCAGTGCCTTTGCAGAAGACAAAGCCAAAATGTTAGCGATTGGCTGCGATGATTTTGTGAGCAAACCCTTTCGTCGAGAGGTTCTTCTCGACAAGATGGCCCAATATTTGGGGGTGCGCTATCTCTATCAGTAACCCTTGGCAGCATCCTGGCCAATACTCTGGCCAATACTCTGGCAGGTGTAACCAGCAAAACAGTTGTAATCTACTATTTTGATTACGGTTGAGGAAGTCATTAAGGGATGATTTATGAGCTATCGTTGGCCCGAGGGCACTCAGTGTGCCGCCGTTTTGAGCTTTGATGTGGATGGCGAAGCGGGCATTTTGGGGGTGAATCCCAAATACGGTGAGCGGCTATCGGCCCTGGCCTGGGCACGCTATGGCCCCAAGGTAGGGATGCCGCGCATTTTAGACTTGCTCAAACAAAAAAGCGTCAAGGCCACGTTTTTTGTGCCAGGATACACGGCAGAGCAGTATCCGGCCTTGATCAAGCGTATCCATGACGAGGGCCACGAAATTGGGGTGCATGGCTACTTGCACAAAAAGCCCTCCGATTTGGACGAGATCGAAGAAGAAGCGGCCCTGGTTAAGACCTGCCAAATCTTAAAAGAGATTACGGGAGTCAAACCTGTGGGCTACCGCTCACCCTGGTGGGATATGAAGCAAAGCACCCCGGCCCTGCTGGCCCGCCATGGCATGCAATATGACTCTTCTCTGATGGATGACGATGCCCCCTATACCCTCCCCACGGACAGCGGCGATCTAGTAGAAATTCCACTGCATTGGACCAATGACGATTGGGAACAGTTTGCCTTTACGGTCGATCCACCGACCGGTAGCGGGGTGATTGAGACCTGTGAGAAGGCGTTTCAGCTTTGGCGAGAAGAGTTTGAGGGACTCTATCACTACAACAGCGCCTTTATCCTCACCATGCATCCCGAGATTATCGGTCGTCCGGCGCGGTTGCTAATGCTATCGCGGCTGATCGACCACATTCAGTCGTTTGATGGGGTTTGGTTGACTACGTGCGGTGCGATCGCAACCCACCACATCACTGCCCACCACATCACCATCCAGGTCCCCGAGGAGGTCGCCTAGGGGCTCACAGCCAAGTCCCCACCAAAACATACGTCGCCCAAATATGCGGGGCCGCATAATCCTTTAAAAGCGCCACCTGAGCCCGTCTGAGTGCCTCAGCACGGGTAATGTCGGGTTCTAATAGCTCCTGATAAAACCGAATCATCATTTGGGTATTTGGATCATCCTGGGCATCCCATAGGGTCGAGATGGCGCTCCGCGCCCCCGACTGCACCGCAATCCCCGCCAGCCCTAACACGGCTCGATTGTCCCCCTGGGCCGTCGAGCAGGCACTCAAAATCAACAGTTCGATGGGAGAGCGTCCGGGTCGATTGGTCGATTGAATCAGACTCCCCAAATCTCTCCCACGGATTAACTCTTGATAGGCGACAATAAACGTCTCCTCTGGGGCAGAACTAAAAATACCGTGGGTCTTTAAATGGATCACCGAGAAATCATTCGCGCTGATCTGTTGCTGTAGATTCTCTCGGGTGAACTGTTGATTGAGCAGCGGGGGCCGGATCTCTGCCCACTGGCTGATGCCCTCAAACTCATCCACCAGTCTCTCAATTTTAGAAAACTCTCGCCCCTCTAAGGTTTGAGACTCACCCACCCCACCGGTAAAGACTTTCAAATCTTGAGGTAGGCGGCTGGGCTCAAAAATATCAAGTCCTGGCGCGATCGCAACCGCATATTTCTCAATCAGATAGTCTGTACCATCATGCAAAACCGCCATGGGAATATTTCGCAGGGTGCCATCCAGAACAAACACCAGGGTTTTAATCTGTGGTTGTTGAGCCAATACTGACTCAAACGGCGCAATCAACCAGCTGTAGACGATTTTTGCCGACTCAATCACCTCAGGGGTACGATCGGGGGCAGCACTCAGGTCATTGCGCAACCTCGTCAAGATGCCCTCCACTGCTTCACGCGATTGCCAAATTTGGTGGACCCTCAGAGCCTGATTTTCGCCCGGCACTTTCAGGATGACCGCGAGGCGATCCGCCAAGATGATCGGATAAACAACAGCAGCGGTAGCATCCACCTCAGTCTCACTAATTTGAATTCGCTGCAGATCGCAACTGAGGAAATTTTCTAACTCCTTGAGTTGTAAATCGTCTACCTGCTCGATAATTTCGCCGAGGACCGTCTGTTCAGGGGCAGGAGCGTCTGTGCCGCCTAGCAACAATTCAACCAGCTGTCGATAGACCGGCTCTACATCATCTCGAAACGAGAATTGCAGTTCTGAATCGATAAAGCGTAAATTGTCGCGTACCGATGTCAGCGTGTTCACCGCTGCCCTATACGCTGCGATCGCACTTTCTTTTTCTCCCTGCTGCTTTAGCAAACGCCCTAGCTGCCATTCCCAACGATAGCGCCCCTCCAGGTACTGGATTGCTTCTGCTTTTGCGAGGGCTTCCTGGGTCAGGGCAACCGCCTGTGACGCTTGCCCCGTCAACTCATACAGTTCCCCCAGCTGCCCAACCGCATAGGACTCCGCAATCGGATCTTCTAGGTCTTTTGCCTGACGGCGTGTTTCTGCCAAAAACCGACCGATCTCCACCCAATCAGGTTTTCCCCCCTCTCCCTTCCCCTTTACCCCTTCGCCCGTTCTCAATCCCGTCAAACTCTTCGCAAAATTAAGCCTCGCATAAACCGTGCTGCGACTCAGCGGCAGGTCCGCCAGCAGCGGCAGCAGCGCTGGCCATAGCGTTAATGCCTCAGGCCGTTGTTCCGTTTCTACCAACAAACTCAGCTGGTTGAGACGCGCCTGAAGTTTGAACAAACCAGAGGAAGTCGTTATATTTGCCTGCTCATAGGCAGCCAGGGCCTCTGTTTGGTAGGCTTCGGCTTTAGACAATTGATTGGTTGCGATCGCACTCTCCCCCAGCGCCCGCTGGGTGTTGCCCAAGTCTAGATAAATTTGCGATCGCAACGCGTCCAGTTGAAACTGCTCAATAATGTTTAAACTCGCCTTCAAAGCTGCCAGGGAGCGGTGCAGTTCACCAATACGCCGCCTGGCAACCCCTAAACTCCACAGCCCAGACGCCTGCACCTCAGGCGCAAGCGAGGTCT
>JBCDDJ010000201.1:0-11392 GCA_039180385.1 Cyanobacteria bacterium P01_G01_bin.38
CCTCATTGCTGGCGATGGGATTGCCCGCTGCATTGGTCAGGGTATTTTTTTCACTTGTCATAGGAATACCTATTGCTTTAGTTAGGTGCGATCGCAAAGATCACCTTACAGGACTGTAGTTCGGCCCTATGGCATTAACCTCTACCCAAGGAGAGACGGCGTTCTCTTTAAAGAATGATGGGTCAAACTCATCTGTAAGATAGAAGCATTACTGACAAGCAACCTGTACGATGAATAGCTTCTCCAATAGCACTCATCCTGTAATTCACATGTCTGACGGCTCGGTCTATATTGACGGCGAAAAATATCCCCTGCCTGAGCAGGTGATTCAAAATATCGAGACTGTGATTGGTATGCAGGCTAAACAGGCCCAAACTGTTCCCATCCACGTGCGGTTTTTACGAAAGATAGCCGCCGCCTTTGGCACAGCTACATTCTTATACGCTCTGTTGTTATTCTTTGCGGTCTGGATCAGCTGGAGCTACTTGAGCGGAGAGCCAACGCTGCCCTTTAACCTGCCTAAGTATGATTTGCAAAGTCAGATGCTAGACACCGCTGCGCTGCTGATCGCAACCGGTGTACTGGTCAACCAGTCTCATCAAGAAAAACTGGCCGAGCAGCGATCGCATCTGATGCTGCAAATTAACCTCTTAACAGAGCAAAAAACGGCTAAGCTGATTGGCTTATTAGAAGAAATGCGAGCCGACTCGCCCGACTTGAAAGATCGCGAAGATTGGGAAGCCGAAGTCATGCAGCAAGCAACCGATCCTCAGGTCGTTCTGAATATTTTGCAGGAGAATTTGGAGTCAACGGAGGAGGGTGAGATCGCAGATATCATGCCTGAATCTCCTGAAACACCCTGAGAAAAGATCGCTAGACGCATAATGATTACTCGTAGATGCCTCGAATTTCTTAGACTTGAGAAAAATTTCTTTAAGTCAAAGTCTTTGATTATATCTGAGCCCGAGCATGTCCTCAAGCGAAAAGATGGCGCACCTAAACGACAGGGCTCAACTTTTTGGAAATCTCCGCAGAGGCGCGAGACTTTTCTGCCAGCTGCTTTAATCGCTCAATACGGTCCTCGGTCGGAGGATGGGTCAAGAACAGCTTCATTAAACCTTCTCTAGAAAGAGGATTTACAATAAACAGCGCAGCAAAGGCAGGATTCCCGTGGATGGGAACTTTTTGCCCCATCGTCTCCAAGGTTTCGAGGGCGCGCACCAGGGCCAGAGGGTTTCCGGTGATCTCTGCGGCTCCCGCATCGGCTGCATATTCCCGCGTTCTAGAGATTGCCATGCGCAGCAGCCCCGCGCCTAGAGGTGCGATCACCAACAAAAACAAAATCACGATAGGGTTGTTGCCCCGTCGCCCCACCCGCGCAACGGGAAAGTAAAGTGCGCCCAGGGTCAGAATGCGCCCCAGATAAGTCAAAGACCCGGCCAAGGTACTCGCCACCGCCTGGGTCAGGGTGTCTCGATTGCGCACATGGGTCAGCTCATGGGCAATCACAGCGTCCAACTCATCGGGGGGCAGTAGTTTGATGATGCCCTCTGTCAGTGCGATCGCAGCGTGGTTAGGATCGCGCCCGGTGGCGAAGGCATTAGGAGCCTCCGATGGCACGATATATAAAGTAGGGTTAGGAACACCCGCGCGGGCGCTCAATTTCTCGATGCGATCAAATAAGTCCGGAGCCTGTTCCCGCGGTGTGGGTTTAGCCTGAAACGCAGACAGCGCTGCCCGGTCAGAATAATACCAGGAACCAAAACTGCTCAAGGCCGCAAAGCCGAGCCCGTAATATAAGCCCTGCTCGTTTCCCACCAGCAGATAGCCTGCCAGTACGATCAGTCCGCTGAGCAATGCCAGCAGCAATAGCGTCTTAACCTGATTCATCTGAGCCATAGAAAAATTTGTAAATTACCTTTGGTTAGTTAACCACTCATGGGTTGCAGAATCCGTCTTCCCCAGGGCAGATTTGTTGCCTTGATGTCTCAAGGCACAGATCGTTGAAACGATTAGGAGAGGCGCATACCTCCTGAATTGACAGCTCCTCAGCTTTCATAAACTTCTTGACGCGCTTTTTGGCGGTCGCGGTACCAGCCCATCAACGGTGAAGCCGTCATCCCGTGTAGACAAATCGAAACGGCAATCACGACGTAAACAATCCAGGTCAGCTGCTCAGCCGCACTGCCACTCAATCCTTTGCCCATCGCATAGCTGAGATAGTAAAGCGAGCCCAAGCCGCGAATGCCAAACCAGCCGGTTAGCCAGCGCTTGGTCGCGGGCAGCGGGCTGCCGATAAAACTCAGCTGTGCCCCCAGCGGGCGGATGACGAATAGCAGTAAGCCCCCAATAAGAAGCGCCCCCCCCAGATACTGGCCGATGGCCCCAAATCTCAGTAGGGAGCCCAATAGCAAAATAGCCACCACTTCGAGCAGTTTTTCGACCTGTTCGATAAAGTGCAGCTGGGCTTTTTTGCGATGGTGCTTTGTGTGATAGTGCTTACGGACCGTCAGCCCGGCCACAAATACCGCTAGGAATCCGTAGCCATTGATGAGCTCTGTCAGGGAGTAGGTGAGTAGGACGGTACTGAGGGCCACCAGATCCTCCATCAGATCTTCTGCTGGTTGAGATTGCTGTACGTGACCATCAATCCAAAGGATGGCCCTCGCCACGAAAAATCCCATAGCAGCCCCGGCGGTAATGGCCCAAATAAAGTCGACTAGCAGCCACTGGCGAAACCAGCCACTCCAGTCAGGGTTTTCGATCGCTTTCAAGCCAAAGTAAACAAACGGAAACGCCAGCGAGTCATTCAGGCCCCCTTCGGAGGTAATGCCAAAACGAAAGTCGTCCTGGTCTTCGGTATGGGCTAGCTGCACCTCGGAGGCCAACACCGGATCGGTGGGGGCCAAGATCGCTCCCAGCAAAATGGCAGTGCCCCAGTCAAACTTTAGGAAAGTATGGGCGCAGAGTGCGATCGCAACAATCGAAAGCGGCATCAAAAAGCCGATCAAACGGGCCGGGGTTTGCCAGGCCGCAAAGCCCATGGGGCGATTCATTTTGAGGCCACAGCCAAAGACCGAGACAATCACCACAAACTCGGTCAGCCGCTCGATAAACTCGTTGCTGGGGCGCTCAGTCAGAAAATCAACGCCATAGGGTCCTAGAAGAATACCCACTAACAGGTAAATCAGCGCATAGGAGACAGGCAACCGAGAAATCCAACCAGAGCCCAGCGTGACGGTCAGCAGCACCAGGCCAAGCACTAAAAGCGAAAAAATATAAAGACTCATCACTCCTAAATTGGCTACCTGATTACTATGGCTACCTGATTACTATTTGTCTGTGGCTTACTTCGCGCTACCAACCTCATTTTTAGAGGCTAAACACTTTACCGCAGGCCCCTGAAGGATCTTCCCCTCATAGCTAAACCGAGACCCGTGACAAGGACAGTCCCAGCTCTTTTCGGCTGCGTTCCAATCAACAATGCAGCCCAGGTGCGGGCACACTGCTGAGACCTTGTGCAGATTCCCAGCGTCATCTCGGTAGGCCGCAACTTTCTCCCCGTTGACAGTGACGAGTTTGCCATCACCGGGTTGAATATCTTTTTCAGACTCGAACAGTCCCTTTAGGCGATCGCCTACCCAGCGGCTGCCGACGTCGAGATTTTGTTTGATTGAGGTTTGCGACACAAAGGGGGTGGGCCGGATCGCCTCATAGGTCTTTGCCCAGGGGTTAGACTTACCCAAAATGAGATCCGACAGGATCATGGCCGACAGGGTTGATTTGCTCATGCCCCAATGACTAAAGCCAGTGGCGACATAGGTATGATTGCTCATCGGGGTAAGACGGCCAATGTAAGGCAGTTTGTCAAAAGACACCATATCCTGGCTCGACCAGCGATAGTCAACCGCTTCAATGCCAAAGTCTGCTTTCAGGTCGTTGGCCAGTCGCTGATAGCGCTCAGGCGTGTCATCCGCATCGCCGACCTTGTGACCTTCGCCCCCCATCAGTAGTAGCAGTCTGCCGTCGTCTGTGGGGGTCGTCCGAATAGAGCGATAGGTTTGCCCGACGCCAATAAACATCCCCGTGGGAGCCTGAGCTGGGTCAATATAGGCTCCGATCAAGTAAGACCGCTTGGGATAGCTCTTAGCAAAGAAAAGCCCTTGATCGAGAATGGGGAGATTTGTGGCGATAATCACATCCTGGGCAGTGACGGTTGCCCCCTGCTCAGTGATCACTTGACAGGGGCTTTCCCCATTGACGGTGGTCACACGAGTCTGTTCAAACACATGGCTTCCCTCACCCGCTAGCGTTCCAGCCAGGTGGAGCATATATTTGCGGGGATGAAACTGGGCCTGGTTGGGCAGTTTGATTGCCCCAGCAATCCGAAAGGGGAGATCGACCTCACTCACATACTCAGCCGGTAGCCCTAGCCGGTGGGCAGCTTTTACCTCAGCTTCAATTTTGTTGACATTATCCAGGGTGCGCGCAAACGTACAGGCATCTTGACGAGAAAAATCACAGTCGATGTTTTCCGCCTGTACCAGCGCTGCTACCTTTTCGACCGCAGCCTGATTAGAATCGGCGTAAATTTGTGCCTGGTCTGCGCCCACTTCCTCAATCAGGTCGGCATAAATGAGCTGATGTAGAGCCGTTAGCTTGGCAGTGGTGTGGCCTGAGACCCCTCCGCCAATCCGGTCTGCCTCAATCACCGCAACAGTTTTACCCGCTTGCTTGAGCAGCTTAGCCGCGGTGACGCCGACCAGACCGCCACCGACAATCGCTACATCAACTGAGATATCCTGGGTCAAACTCGGGTAGTTAGAGGGTAGGGTCGAGGCGACCCAAAATGAACGATGTTCGCCGGATAGAGAGGGCATGGAGGTTCTCCTGATAGAAAGCGCGTTGGCTGAGAGATAAGGCCTGAACAAATCATCTATATGGAAATAAGCGTAGCGGCAGTGAGCTTTGACGAAATCCATCTTTAGTCACGTATTCAAACCTCTCTAAGGGTTTGACAATCTTTAGCAGTCTGCTGTTTTCTGAGATGAGTGTTGCGATCGCCCGTTGACCAGTCGTGACTTTGAGCACGGCGACAACCCCTCATCTTTTATCAGACCTATGCGTCCTTTTCGAGCGCCCCAGCGATTTATCCGATGGAAAGTGTGACATTAGTACCGCTATCATTGACACAACTCAATGAACGGCAGGAAATATGAGACTAGCCGCCATCGATATTGGCACCAACTCCATCCACATGATTGTGGTCAACGTGCAGCAGCAGCGACACTTTGAGGTGACCGACCGTGAGAAAGAAATGGTCAAGCTGGGGGCTGGGGTTTTTGCCACCCGTCGGCTCAGCGAGCGGGCTTTCAACCTGGGTTTAGAGACGATTGAGCGCTATGTGCAACTGGCCGATCAGCTGGGGGTGGATGACATCATCACGGTGGCGACCAGCGCCATTCGCGAGGCTCAAAACGGGGAGGCTTTCCTACGTGAGGTGGTTCGGCGCACCAAAATCAAGCCGCGAATGATTTCTGGAAAAGAAGAAGCCCGGCTGATTTTTTTAGCGGTCCGCAATGCGATCGCACTGGCTGACCGCACCGCCCTCGTCTTTGATATCGGCGGTGGCAGCACCGAGGCAGTGGTCGGCAATCGAGGCCAGATTTTGTTTGGGGCCAGCATGAAGCTGGGAGTACTGCGCCTGCTAGACATGTTCGAAAACCAGGGGCCTATCGGCAACGAAGCCCGCGGTGTTTTAGAAGCCCACATTCGCTTTGCGGCAAAGCAGATCTTAGCCGAGGCCAGGCAGGCGGGGTTTACCCAGGTGATTGGCACCTCCGGCACCATTCGCACCCTGGGAGAAGCCGTTTACCTGGCCAATCACAAGCGGTCGCTACGCTCTGTCAATGCCGAAGTCATCCAGCTGAGCGATCTGCAAGACCTAACCGATCGTCTGATTGAGCTTGAGCCCAGCCACCGTACAGACATCGACGGGATCAGCGAAAAGCGAACCGACGCTATCCACCTGGGAGGCATTCTGGTGGTACAGCTCCTCCAGATGGCTCAGGTCGAAGAGATTACCCTCTGCGATGCCTCATTGCGAGAAGGGATGATTCTTGATTACCTGGAACGTCATCCCCAGGGCGTAACGATTTTCCCGATTCAGCAAGATTTGCGCCGTCGTAAAGCGGCGCAGCTGGTCTACAAATATGACGCCGACTGGGAGAGTAACTGTCATGTTGCGGCCCTGGCTCAACAGCTATTTGAGCAAACCCAAGCACTGCATCAGTATGGCGACTTTGAGCAGCGCATTTTGGAGTATGCGGCGCTGCTGCACGACATTGGTCAGTATCTATCCTATCGGGGCTATCACAAAAACTCACGCTACATTCTTGAGCGAGTGGGCCTGCGGGGCATCCCCGATGAGGAGACACTTCTGATTGGGCATGTAATGCGCTACCATCGCAAAGCCCAGCCCAAAACAAAGCACAAAAAGTTTAAGCGACTCTCCGAACAGCAACGCCAGATGGTTTGGGTCCTGTCAGGACTTTTGAGGGTTGCAGTGGGCCTTGAGCGCACTAAAAATCAACAAGTTGAAATGATCTCCTGTTCTATCCAGAATAAGCTGTTGGAAATCACTGCATCAGGTACTGACGATCTCGCATTAGAGATTTGGGCTGCCCAGGAAGAGAGTCATGTCCTGGCAAAAGCATTAGATCGCACTGTTCAGATTAAATCGCACCCGTGAGCGGTCCACCCTCTTCTGCCCTGACGAGAAGATTAATTTCTTTAAAAAAACTCTCTAAGGAATAAGGATTTAATAATGTATTCAACTTGATCCCCTCCTTGGGAGGGGTGCCTGAAAGGCGGGGTGGGTTTCGATCGCTAGCACTCACGGTCAACTCACCCCGTTGCCCCTCCCAGGAGGGGATTAAGTTTCGGATTTCAGACTGCATGTCTTGTTTAATCCTCGCTCCTAACTTTGTCTCAAACCCTGGTCAAAATCTCACCGGACGTTGACTCAATCGTTGACTCAATCATTGCTAGGCCTTGCAAATCATCGGAATTCCCGCTATGGTAAGGGTAGATTTATTATTCTACTGCAAGTAAAATACGCTTTTTACGGGCAAGTTTTTGTAGGTAAGTCTTTGCGGGTAGGCTGCGGTTGGTTTCCGCCCCTCGCCGATGGTCAACTGCCTCTCTGAGTAGGATCGGATAGAAGTGCAGTTGACTTTTGATGTTAGCAATTTTAGTGCTTATGACTTTACAGGAGATTCTCCTGGGGATTTACATTTGGAGTTTACATAGCCAGGTTGTCACGAGCCGCTGGAGATGTCTAGTATGATAGGCCTCCGTAAATACACAGGCGGCGACGTCAGGGCAAATTTTTCGACGGTGAGTTTTTCAACTATATTTGAGGCCCAACGGTTGGGCATTGGGAAAGCAGATGTCGGTTTCTGGTTCCTGGGACATTTGGCTGGGTTGAGTTTTCAAGAGGCGATATCGACATTTTTTTAAGCCCTTCGAAGCCTTTCTACTTCAGGGGCGCTGTTTTGGTGTGGGTGTTTTTGACGATCGCCGGATAAGTTGTCAGTCCGTTTGCCAAAGCGTGCTCAGCAAATGTAGCACTTGAGGAAACGACCCATTGTTGTTTTAGTTCAGAGATTTAGTTTAGAGATAGTGTTATGCAACTCAGTAGAATTTTGACAGCCATGTTGGGCACAATCGCGGCTGTCATGGCTATGGATAAGCCAATGCGGGCAGAGTATGCCAGATCTGTGAGGCGAGTACCCCCGTCAAAGAATTCAGCCAGGCACAGCTACCGAAAGCCGCTAGAGTCTGTCATTTCAACCTATGCTCAAGTGATTCAAACCGAGTTGTTTACAACGACGCCGATAGCATATAGCCCTAACCCAGTTGATGACTGATCAGCTGACTGAGCGACAAATCAATTTGGCATTGAGATTGTGGAGATATTGCTAATGTCTTTTCTGAAGGAGCAGAATATAACTTCCCAAGCGTCCGATTGGATAATTATTCCCCTGGTTTTGCTGTTATCTGCCCTTAACATCTGGGGGGTTAGCCGGGTGATTCAAGCAGGACTGAGTCAGTCAGACCCTCGCGCCACTGGGGACAGTTCCCCCGATGCGGGTCAAGCGCGTGTTTATTCTCGATAGAGATCGCATGGGTACTCGGTACGGCCTATTCGTCCTTTAGTAGGGGCCTAATGATGTCTGTTCTACAAATTTAGGCTCCGATAAAGCTTATTATCGGCGTAGGTGAGTGACTGTCCCTCGGCAAACCTGTGTCAGCTAGCCTGGCCCACGCTGCTGCGGACCCCAGTTACTGCTCCGGCCATAGAGTAAAGTCAATAGCGGATTTAGATACCTTGCTCGAATCTCAGTCTGTAGAACCCCAGCACCCAGAATCTCAATCAGTAGAATTGCAATCGGCAGAGTCCCCATCAGTAGACTCTCAGCCAGTCCAGCTTCAGCCAGCAGATACCCCCGAGACCGCTGCTCCTAGGCCAGCATTTGCCGCTTTCCAGCTGTGGAATATGAATGTGGGTTTCCTGGGCATTCAGTTCGGCTGGGGGTTGCAGATGGCCAACATGAGTTCCATTTTTGAACATTTGGGGGCCAGCGCCCACGAGATTCCGATGCTGTGGCTGGCGGCACCGCTCACGGGGCTGATCGTGCAGCCCATTATTGGTAACCTGAGCGATCATACCTGGGGGCCGCTGGGCCGCAGGCGGCCTTATTTGCTGGTCGGGGCAACGCTCGCGGCGGTGGCCTTGGTGCTAATGCCAGGCTGCTCAGCCCTGTGGATGGCGGTGGGGCTGCTGTGGCTCTTAGACAGCAGCGCAAATATCAGCATGGTGCCCTACCGAGCTTTTGTGGGGGATTTGCTGCCTAAAGAACAGCGGACACGGGGGTTTGCTCTACAGAGTGTGATGGTCGGCATCGGTGCGATCGCAGCCTCTAGCATGCCCTGGTTGCTCAATCACTGGTTTGCTGTAGACCCGACCACCAATGCTGTCAGGCGCATTCCGCTGACGGTGGAGCTATCGTTTTACCTGGGGGCTGCTCTGTTTCTCAGCACGATTTTATGGACCATTCTCACCACCCCCGAGCGTCCGCCCAAAAATCTCGACCGGTTTGAGCAGCTCAAAGAAGAGCGGGGGGGGCTGGCTAATAGCCTGCAAGAAACCTGGCAGGCGCTACAGCAGATGCCGACCACCATGCGGCAGCTGGCCTGGGTGCAGAGCTTTACCTGGCTAGGCATTTTTTGCTTTTTTATCTACTTTCCACCGGCGGTGGCCCGTAACATCTTTGGAGCCGTCGATCTAGACTCCGCCCTTTACAACGAGGGCATTGAGTGGGCCGGGCTTTGCTTTGCCACATTCAATGCCGTGTGCATCGGGTTTTCTTTTTTACTGCCAACCCTGGCCCGTCGCACCAGCCGTAAGGCAGTCCACAGTTTTTGCTTGACCTGTGGGGGGGTGAGCTTGCTTTCGCTGCTCATGATTCACCAGCCTTGGTGGCTGCTCGTGTCAATGGTTGGATTTGGCATCGCCTGGGCCAGTGCTCAGTCAATCCCCTATGCGATCTTGACTCATACGATTCCGACTCAGCGGCGCGGCATCTATCAGGGCATCTTTAATTTCTTTATTGTGCTGCCTGAGATCGGGGTGGCCCTGGGGTTTGGCTGGGTGATGGAGCACCTGCTGCACGACAATCGACTCACTGCGGTGGTCATCGGCGGCGTTTTTATGCTGATAGCCGCGGCGCTGACGCCCTTTGTGCAGGTGCCGGTCGGCTTTGCTGCTGGTGAGATGACGCCCGAGTCTGACAAACTATCTACGCAGGCCAGCGACCCCTCTGTTCCATCATCTTTATAATCAGCGTAACCAGTTGATCACCGGGCTGGTGACCCTCCCTTATTCGCAACCCACTTTAAAGACTTCATTTTAGATAGCGGCTTTAATACGTGCAATTTGATCGACCCCAGTGGACACAAATTCTGTCAGATCGGCTGACTCAGCTGCTATTGCTAGCAGCGACGATGCTGAGCTACAGCGTGCTGGGGATGGCGATTGGCAACTCTTTGTTTGTCAGCTATGTGGGCGCTGAACATTTGCCCCTGGCATTTGTGCTGATTGGGCTATGCTCAATGCCTGCCTACGTACTCTTTTCGCAAGTTGTCGACCGCTATAGCCGCCCCCGATTGTTTCGCTACGTGCTGTTGGGGTCCATGGGGGTGGTACTGGGCTTGCGGCTGCTGCTAACGCAGGATGCGCCCTATGCCTATTACATTCTGCTGATTACCGTCTTCTTTCAGTGGGATTTTCACAACAATGTGCTATATCCCAGCCTACTCACTGACTATTTTACCCCGCTAGAATACAAGCGCTATGCGCCTTATGTTGGCATTGCCCAGGCCGTTGGCACGCTGGTGGGCGGGGGGTTAGCCGTCTTGCTATCCCACTACCTGAGAACCCGAGATCTGCTGCTGTGCTTGCCGGTGGTCTTTGCGCTGGGCATCGTGCAGCTGGTGTATTTAGAAAGCTCTCAACGCCAGCTGAGCACGACTCAATCCGAACCCCCTATCAGTGTTTTGGAGTCGCTGCAAGGGTTTCCCGAGCTGGTCAAACGCTATCCGCTGGCGCTGTTTCTAGCCAGCAGCAGCTTTTTGCTGGTGATCATTTACATTAGCTCTGAGTTTTTGTGGTTTAACATCTACGGCGCTCGGTTTAGCGATCAGGCACTGACCGCCTTTTTGGGCCTGATGCGGATCGCCATCAGCGTGGTGCAGATTATGGTCATTTACGGGGCGACGCGACCCTTGTTAAAAACCCTGGGGGTGGCCCAGATGAACCCGGTCTATCCGCTGACGACGCTAGTCAGCTTTGGGGGGCTGATCGCGCATTTTGGGCTATCTGCGGCCATTGGTCTGCACATTAATGGGGATGCCCTCTACAAGGCGATCAACCTACCCGTCCACCAGCTCAATTACAATGCCATCCCCCGTGAATTTATTGGCCGCATTCGGGCGCTCAGCGATGGGTTTATCTATGCGATCGGGCTGACCCTGGCGGGGGGGCTCTTGTGGGTCTGCGAGACACATCTGAGTCTGCTCCAGATTGCCTGGGGGGTCGTGGGGTTGACCGTCGCGCTGCTGGCGGTGCGCATCCCGATGGGGCGGTTTTATGCCAGCGGCCTCGAAGAGATGATTCGCTCTAACAGTATCAATCTAGA
The DNA here is from genome assembly GCA_039180385.1 of Cyanobacteria bacterium P01_G01_bin.38. GTDB lineage: Bacteria > Cyanobacteriota > Cyanobacteriia > Phormidesmidales > Phormidesmidaceae > SIO4C1. Next base: position 11,262 of record JBCDDJ010000201.1, read on the forward strand.
CGAATTTGAGACCTACCCGATTCCGCTGTCACCCCAGTCCGCAGAGGCAGTAAGAGAGCTGCTGAGCGACCCAGACCGCTATACCCAACTTAAGGGGTTAGAGCTGGCTGCTCGCATGAATCAGCCAGAGG
>JBCDDJ010000202.1:0-11380 GCA_039180385.1 Cyanobacteria bacterium P01_G01_bin.38
AAGACGCGCTTAACCAGCTTAAACAGGTCTAATAGCTAAAAAATACCCATCATCACACGTCACCTTAGCACAGAAAATCAGACTGTAAATGGGGCTATCCCTGAGTTATTAACGTTCTTTAAAGATCCTCACAGCGCCTCGCCGAGCTAGTAGTCTGTCAAGCTTAAAATTTCGGTTAGCCGAGGTGAGTAAATGAGTAGGTCTTCACTAATCACCAGCGCAGCGCACTCACCCATCAAACCCGAATATTGAACATTGACGGACTACTAGTTGATTTTGATTAAAAAATTTGGGGCAAAAGAAAAATGCCAGCCAATCGGAGCGGATTGACTAGCATTCTTTTCAACCATCTCGAGCGAGGCCCGAGCTCTGTTGCACAGCTTATTGAACTCAAACGAGGCAAGCCTCATTCCTGTCATGACCTGAGTATGGCATCTGAGTCCGCGTTGCCTGGGGGCGTTACCAATTTGGAAACCGATGCTTAAATGAAATGCCCTTGACGACGACCGTCATTGAGGAGGATACAGGCAATTGCATGAAGTTAGTATCAACCTATACGGCTTGTCTAGACTAATAATCTTGCACTGGGTGATTATATTTCCCAATGAATAGATAAACGACCGTCGAGCCTATCACCCTCTCGATGTCATCAATGTTCTCCTGTCGTCACCCATGATTCTCATTTTCCTGATTTTTAGTATTCCGCTTTTGATCCTGCTTTACCGAGAGATTGAAACGATTAAACCCTATCACCACGTCCATCCCGCCGCGCCGCGTTTCTTTTATTGGCTAGCATTGGCGGTCCTCTTAGCCGGTGTAGTCACGTCTGGTAGCGTTCTAGGCGAAGGGGTTTTGCTTTTGTATCTCACCCTCTATTTGATTCTGTTGGGGATCCCGACGGTGCAGATGGGCATGACTCGGTTTAGCCGCTACCGCAGTCGGGTGGTGGTGCTGGTGTTTAGTCCACTCTATGCGCTGATGTTGTCTAAGCTATGGGTCGGTTTGCAGACACGCCTGTATACCAAAGCTGCTTTTAGGGTGGTCAGCACCCAAGTCAGTGAGTGGAATCAACAGGCCAGTTTAGCGACCGAACTACCCTATGTGATCAACCCTGAGGACATCATTGTCTATCGCTGGAGCCCTTGGGAAAAGCGTATTGGCCTTAAAAATGAGCGAGGTCAGCTCGACTCAGTGGTGGATATGGACCCCAACCGCCGTCCGCTCGCGATTGTGAAAGTGCTGCGAGTTGAGTATGCGACCAGCGGAGATTTGATGGTTTGGCCAACCCGATAGACATGCGATAAACAGAGGCTTGTTAAAAAACAAGTTCATGATTTGAATCCCAAACAGCCTAACTCAGCACCTGCATCGGCTGGCGGTGTCCACCTACCCCGCACAGAATTGAAAACTCAGTGCTCACTGGCACGTTCAGCCCAGGGTGAGCTTCGGCGGTGTTCCGACCAACAAGCTTAACCGAGCGCTGGTGAGATCGTGGGATTCACAGTTATTTTGCGTTTTATACAGGGGTTTTTATGCTTAGTTCACCCAATGGCTGGTGGAAATGACTATTCTTGATTTATCCGCGACACGGTCGGTTAGGTAGAGGCAATGATCAATGGGGCAAATGCTGACGCAGCGGTTAATGCTGAGGCAATGATTGTCTTGTGCTGTCTCACCTTCCTACCTGAGCAATAGGTTTGGCTTACCTACTCCTAAAAGTCTCCTTGATTCTGAAAGTCATACAAAGGCTAATTCCACTCCGGAATTAGCTTTTTTTTTGGTCGTCAAGGGTGATGGGGCTTATTGATTTTGAAGGAAATTGAGGACGCAGAGGTTTGACTGGGCGGCGGCGGGGATAGGGCGGGGTGGGTGCTGGGTGCTGCTGAGTTGGATGTGGTGGGGTTAGAGGCTGCCGGGTTGGGGGCAATGGCGGTGTCGGGTTGCCCTGCTTGGGGCAGGGGGAGTAACCCGTTGAGGTGTTTGTAATTGCTTGCGATCGCAAGCCCGCCGCCGCCCAGTAGCGTCAGCGGCAGCGACAGCTCAAACTCACTGAGCCAGGGCAAGTGAGCCACCCACTGCACCAATTCGGTGCCAAAAAATAACGCCAGGAAGCAGATCAGTCCAAATCGCATGGGTTGTGTGCCTAATACCCTTGAGAGCTTTAATTTACCAGCTTTCTCAATGAACGGGCTACCGGGGCACAATAATAGCGCTAGAGTAGATAAAGTCACTTTTAAAAAGCAAACTAGGAAACCCGTGGACGCAGCATTTAGAGGCATTACGCTGCTCTCTCAGCGTGAACTTGAGCAGATGCGCAAAGCCTGTCGATTGGCAGCGCAACTGCTCGATCATCTGGCACCGATGGTCAAACCCGGTGTGAGCACCCTTGAGTTAAACGACGAAGCCGAGCGCTGGACCCAGGCCCACGGGGCCACGAGTGCACCGCTAGGCTATTCGGCAGGCACCGAAGGGGTGATGGATTATCCCAAATCTATTTGCACCAGCGTGAACGAGGTGGTTTGCCACGGCATTCCCAACGCCCAACAGATCCTTAAAGAGGGTGACATTATCAATATCGACGTCACCCCTATCTTAGATGGCTACCATGGGGACACGTCTCGGACCTTCATCGTGGGCGATGTCCCCCCCGAAGTCCGTAGGCTGGTCGAGGTGACCGAAAAGTCGCTTTATGTCGGCATCGAAGCCGTTAAGCCCGGTGGTCGGGTGGGCGATATTGGGGCGGCTATTCAGCAATATGCCGAAGCCCAGGGGTTTTCGGTGGTGCGAGATTTTGTCGGCCACGGCGTCCATCGTATTTTCCACACTGAGCCGCAAATCCCCCACTATGGCACGGCGGGCAAGGGCAAAAAGCTGCGGGCAGGCATGGTGTTTACCATTGAGCCGATGATCAACATCGGTAGCCATGAGGTAGAGCTGCAGGCTGACGGTTGGACCGCGTTGACCAAAGATCGGCAGCTGTCAGCCCAATTTGAGCACACTATTGCCATTACTAAAGCTGGGGTCGAAATTTTAACGCTGGCACCTTCGGCGGTGCTCGCCTGAGGGGTAGTGGGTTAGATTGCCCTGAGCGGGTCGAGGGGTGGGTAGCGGATCATGGGTAGCGGGTAGCGGGTCATGGGTAATGTAGGCATCAAAATGGGTGCGATAGCACTTCTTTTATTAACCAGCTGTGGAGCAGACGCGCCGGTTGAGTCAGCTGCTCCTGACCCTATCATGACCTCTGACCCTGATCCGTCCACCCCCTCGACTGAGCCCGAGCCCCCTGCCGAGGACGCTATCGCTGCGCTGGCAGACGTCACTGCTTACGAGGTCTCTGGAGAACCAGGAGCTTATACCCTATCGGTGACCGTGAGTAGCCCAGACACCGGCTGTCAGCAGTATGCTGACTGGTGGGAGGTCATTGATGACTCAGGCAATCTGCTCTACCGGCGTATTTTGGCCCATAGCCATGTGGATGAGCAGCCCTTTAGTCGCTCTGGGGGGCCTGTGAATATACAGCCAGACCAAGATGTGATTATCCGAGCCCATATGGATCCTGGCGGCTATGGTGGGCAAGTTTTTCAAGGTACCGTGGCCGCAGGACTGAATCCAGCTCCGCATCCGCCTGACTTTGCGCTTGACCTAGAGACTCAGCCGCCTTTGCCAGAGGGGTGTGCTTTTTGATAGGCCGGGGCCAGTAACGCCATAATTTGCAACGATTCGTAGCCACTGTCGGTTTTGATGCATTCCCGCAGCGTCCCTTCTTTGACAAAGCCCTCTGACCGATAAAGCTTTTGGGCACGCTGGTTAAGGGTTTTGACATCGAGCCAGAGTCGATGGGCCTGCTGCTGCTCAAAGGCATACTGCTTGAGCCACTGTACCGAGGCCCTGCCATAGCCTTTGCCTTTTTGAATGATCACCAGGCGACGGAGTTCCAAAACCTGATTTGGATTGCCCACGCCAGCCAAGATGGCGTAACCCACAGGTTGGTCATCAGCTTCGACAATCCAATGACGTTCGTCTGGGTGCTCAACAGCGCGCTGGTGACGGGGTAGCGGCCACTGGGTGACATAGGGAGAGTTAGCTGGATTACGCTCAGCCGCTAAAACAAAGGGCAGATCACCGATCTCCGTCTCGCGAAACTGAACTAACGAGAGGGTGACAGGCTCCTGTCTGGATTGGGTCGATACAGGTTGAATAGATGCAGTCATGACTTCTGGGGCCAGTAGCCTTACGTGTGTCAGTCATGAATAGCGACTTATTTCTGTAAAGTCAAGGGCCAAAATCAAGCGCTTTCCAGAAAATCCTCCGGTCCTATCTCATAACGCTCATATTCTCCGGCCCAGACATATTCAAAGAGAGCCATGCCCCGTTCGCTAAGCAGCACCTCATGGCCTTCGACTTCAAAATCTGAGGGGTCACCGCCAGCGGCCAAAATCAAGTCGCCGATCCAGTCATTGCAAGGGGTCGGATTTTGATCATCCAGCAGTGCGTCGATACGGACCCGTAAAGGCAATGGGGCATTTTGGTGTAAGCAATGGTAGAGCGAAATGCCTGTACGCCGCTCTACTCCACCCATGAGCTGCTGTAAATACCAGGCAGCCTCAGTCGCTGGCAGCTGCTGAGAACGCTGTTCGATGCTGCTAAGAATTTGCTCAATAAAAGGAACCCCTAGGGCTGCTTCTAGTTGACTGGCAGGGGTTTGAACATCGCGCTCGATCATTTGAGCGCTAGCGTGCCAGTCAATTTCTGGGAATGCATTTTGGAGCATGACGAAGCTGCGCTCGTTCATGCGGATAGTTTGGTTGCTCGAGTCGCAGGAAAAATCTTCGCCCGGGTTTGCGCCAGCTTGAATCAGCATCCTAAAAAGCTGAACACTGTCTGGGTGCATATCCATAATTGATGACCTCTTTCGTAGAGCCTTTTGCTTCAAGAGTGAGGTAGCCTAGAGTATTTGGGATTTAATATTTAGAAATTTAAAATACCTACAGTAACGAGTCAGTCAGAACCGGGCTGTATTATCAGGTACTAAATATTGTCAGGTACTAAATCTGCTATACGGGATTTTGGAGCATGGCGCTAATATCGCTTTTTAAGCAAACTTTAACCTGAGATGCCGTGAAGTGCGCTTTACCCTATGACAGATTTTGTACCGTCGTTATTGACGGGAAAGGTTATGCAGCTAAGCCTCTGCCTGTTCGCGATAGGCAGCGTAGACAGCTTGTACGTTGTACCAATTTAAGAAAATCCTGGCTAGCTCCTGGGACAGTTGCGGATGGCCTCGGTTAATCAGCCATTTTAAGAAGGGACGCAGGGTGTGCTCATTGAGTAGCCCCCCCAAAGAAAGCACCCCCCAGAGCACCCGGTGGAGTGGCGTCATCTGGATCATCAGCCGCACATCAAAGGTGGGATGCTTTTGGTAAAACACTACCCCCATGCGAGCGCGTTGGATTTCTTTGTCGATCAGCTCAGGCAGATCGTCAACCGAAAAAGGAGGATGCCAGTGGTAGCCGACGGCTTCAGGGCATTTGATCATCGTTAAGCCCAGATTCTTCAGGCGGACCCCCAGCTCCAGATCTTCCCAGCCGTACTGGGTAAATTGGGTGTCAAACAGGCCGGCTTTGAGCAGCCAGTGTTTTGCGATCGCAACATTCCCCGTTGCAAAAAACGCTTGAGAATAATCCGTCACCTTAAACGGCTCCGAGGTCGGCTCGTCAAAGTTGCACGTATTCACCACCCGCCCATAGGTAAACACCCGATCGTGGCCTTGGGCTTGCACAAATTGAGTCAAGGCATTGGCATGGTGCTGCAAAAAGCCCTCTAACACCACTAAATCGCTATCAATAAAGATAATCGTGTCACCCTGGGCCTGCTCCACCCCAAAGTTGCGGGCGGCGGCGGCGCCCTGATGATTTCGCTCAAACAGCTTCACATGGGGCAAGTCATTGGACTGAATCCAGGCCACCGTGCCATCGGTAGAGCCATCATCCACCACGACGACCTCATAGTCCTCAATGCCTGTGTCCAGTGAGAAAACCTGCTGCTCCATCGCCCGCAAGCATTTCTTTAAAATCGGCTTGCGATTGTAAGTGGGGATGACAACGCTGAAGAACACAGGACTTCTTTGCAAGGGCGATTCTTATGATAGCGGGTAAGGGGGGTGACGCGGGGAGGGTAAAAAGGTGGGGAGGATGGGGGAGAGGGGGACGCGGAGACGCAGAGACGCGGAGACGGGAATTTCGTAAGTTGGGCATCTCGCTCGCCACAAGCCAATATTTAGGAATCTAAGATTCAACCCAAATGTCAGAAAAATCCAACCGTAATTTCTTTACTCGCAATATTCACTGTAATAATAAGAACTCTGTGAAGTGATAGCAGGACAAAACTATGGGTCGCGCTGAACGCGTTGTGTTGGCATATTCCGGCGGGGTTGATACCACCGTCTGCATTCCGTATCTCAAAAACGAATTTGGCGTCAAAGAAGTCATCACCCTCGCCGCTGATTTAGGCCAGGGTGACGAACTCGAACCCATTCGCAAAAAAGCTCTTGATGCTGGTGTGGTCGAGTCCTTAGTGGTTGACGCCACCCAAGAATTCGTTACCGACTACGCCTTCCCCTCGATCAAGGCCAACGCCCTCTACGAAAACCGCTATCCCCTTTCGACATCTTTAGCCCGTCCCCTGATCGCCCGGCTGTTGGTCGAAGCCGCCGAAAAATACGGAGCCGATGCCGTTGCCCATGGCTGCACTGGCAAAGGCAACGACCAAGTCCGCTTTGACGTCTCCATTGCTGCACTCAACCCCGATCTCAAAGTGCTCGCCCCCGCCCGCGAGTGGGGCATGAGCCGCGCCGAAGCCATTTCCTATGGTGAAAAGTTTGGCCTCAGCTTTCCAGTTAAAAAATCCTCCCCCTACAGCATTGACCGCAACCTGCTCGGTCGCAGCATTGAGGCCGGCCCCCTCGAAGACCCCTGGAACGAGCCCCTCGAAGAGATCTACGTGATGACCCAGGCCATTGAAGCCACCCCCGACCAGCCCGACTACGTCGAAATCGGCTTTGAACAAGGCTCCCCAGTAAGCCTCAACGGCCAGACCCTTGGACCAGTTGAGCTAATCACCCAGCTCAACGAAATGGTCGGCAACCACGGCATCGGTCGTCTAGACATGATGGAAAACCGTCTAGTCGGCATCAAATCTCGCGAAATCTACGAGGCCCCAGCGCTGCTGGTCCTCATCGCCGCCCACCGCGATCTCGAAAGCCTCACCCTGACCGCCGATGTCACCCACTACAAGCGGGGCATTGAGCAAACCTATGGCGAACTGGTTTACAACGGCCTCTGGTACAGCCCCCTGAAAGGCGCTCTAGATGCCTTTATTAACCAAACCCAGGAGCGCGTTACTGGCACCGTGCGGGTCAAGCTCTTTAAGGGCAACGCCAGTATCGTCGGTCGCAAGTCAGCCAACACCCTTTATTCTGACGAACTTGCCACCTATGGCGCAGACGATCAGTTTGACCACAAAGCTGCCGAGGGCTTTATCTATGTTTGGGGCTTGCCCACCCGCGTTTGGTCAGAAAAGACTCGGGCTTAGGGAGTGGGAGCAGAGGGGGCAGAGGGGGCAGAGAGGAGCAATGAAGTCGATCTAAGATGGTGCTATCGTTTTCACCCACCCTGTTTCCTTATCCCCTTACCCCGCCTTCACGATGACTCAAGAACTGCTGGACCTGAGACGCAGCCTTTTAGAAGGCCGATATGAAGATGCGTTGCTACTGGTTGATGAGCTAGAGGGCATGGGCAAACAAGCCATCCTGCGAAATATCGAATTGTTCCTGGTGCGATTGCTAGTGCATTTACTCAAAAATCAGATCGAGCAGCGTCTTGCCCATTCCTGGTTGGTGTCGATTTCGGATTCGATTCTGCAAATCAGCAAGCTCAATCTCAGGGACAATAAGACCAGCTACTATATCTCAATCTCAGGGACAATAAGACCAGCTACTATATTAAGTCAGACGAGTGGGCTCCCTACCTGGACGATGCTTTGGAGGAAGCCATCCTTCCAGCCAGTCTGGAAGCCTTAGAAGGGAAACTTAAGCCCACACAGTTTGCTGCACGTATCGATCGGGATGCGGTATTGGCAGTGGCACAGCAGCTTCTAAAGCTCACCTATACGTTTCCCCGGAAAGCGCTCCCCGCCCAGATCAATGTTCTTTTAGCTCAGCTTCCCGGTGGTCAAGAATGGTTTGAGGATACTTAAAAGCAGGTTTAAGTAATGGCAAAAAAATCTAAAGGGTTTAGCAAACTGCTAAAGCAGGAGAAATATAAATCTGCCGAGAAAAAATCAATGGCTAAGCTTGAAAAAAGGCTGACTCAGAGGCCATTAGCTAGCCATTTTACCCAGTTAAAAATGAACCCCGAAGGCCAGGTCAAGATGTCTACGGTCTTGGAAGAATTTATTGGGCCGGAGCTGGAGGTGACCCACGATTACCATGAGGTAGAGCATTTGGTTGCGATCGCAATCCTTGCCTGGAATATTGCCCTCTTACCAAAGGCAGAACAGCCATCAGAGTTAGATAAAGCCATCGACATATTTGACTTACCCCCCAATGCCACTGCGACCAAGCACGATTTCAGAGCATTCTTAGAGGATTTAATTAGCCGCAAAGACACATTTTTTGCCCATTACAACCGCCAAATCGTCGATTTTCAGCTGCAAAAATCCCCCGGATGCTTCCACCTCTCTGTCGCTTCGATGCTGCCAGAGAAGGAATCTAAGCCCTAACTTGATCTGGAGGCAACCATGGTTACCCTTCAGCTCCAACAGCTAACCGTACCTCTGGGCCAGCGATTACTGGTTCAACATCTCAGCTGGCAAGACTTTGAGCAAATTTTAGAAGAACTGGGTGATCATCGCGCTGCTCGCATCGCCTACAGTCATGGGACTTTAGAAATCAGAATGCCTACCCCAGAGCACGAAGTCGATAAGGAGCTGATTGGCGACTTTGTGAAAATGTTGCTGGATGGGCTAGAAATCGACTGCGAATGCTTTGGCTCAACCACTTTCAAACGCCAGAATATGGATAGTGGCCTTGAACCCCATCAGTGCTTTTACATTCAGAACCATGCCCAGATGCGAGGGAAGCGCCGCGTAGATTTAACGGTTGATCCGCCTCCTAATTTGGCCATTGAGCTGATTTGGCCATTGAGGTGGATGTAACTTCTAAAACTCAGATTGACGCCTACGCTGCGCTCAGAGTGGCTGAACTCTGGTGCTATGAGCATAATCAGCTAAGCATTTACAGGCTCCGCTCAGATGGCTACCAAAAGGTGCAAACCAGTCCAACTTTTCCTGATTCACCGGTTATAGAGCTAGTGTAAGAATTGCTAGAGTACAGCACTAGTCTTGGCAGAAGTCCTGCGCTGAGGATAATTCGTAAAAAGCTACGGCAACTGCTTTGACAAAAAAAATCACAGCGCTACAAAAGCTGTAGCAGCAGCTCCAAATGCAAGCAAAAAGGTCACTAAACTCAGCACAAAAATGGTAAAGAATCGTATAAATATAACCGTTTATCGCTTACTAAGAGGCTTCGAAATCGAGGAGAGACAACTACAAACAAAGCCACAAAGCCCGTCAACAGAAACATTCCACGTACCATTAAGCGTTCCAAAAATTCACTCTCGAAGCTAAACTTACTTAACTGAAAAACTCCACCATTCCAACCAATTAAGTACATGCTAAGAAACCAAGTTTCGAGAGAAAGAAAACCTCTAAGAGAAAATCTAATGTGGGCAATCATAAGAGTATAAAAAAATTAGACAAATCTTCTGTGCGTAGGTTGTGCTGAACTCATGAAATCCAACAGGCTCAGGACTTTGTTGGTTACTCTGCGAGCAGGCAGAGCAAGCTCAACGCCAACCTGGGAGTTTTCAATAGAGGAATACTTATCCAACCCCTTATCTTTGCACAGTTTTTTGCAACTCCGTCAGCAGTTCCTCATGTTTTTTCCACTCACTGACTTCTCCGCTCTCATACACTTTGGCAATAAACGGGGCAGGGTTCTTGCGGGCAAATTCCCGCATTGCCGAAAACGCCTTGTGAAACACAATGATCATGTCCTCTCCTGGTAAGTTCTGAGCCACCAGTACAAACATCCTGAGATTGGCGCTAGCTACCGCGAGTCGCTCAGCCGTTGCTAAACGGACGCTACCCAAACAACGGTCGATAAAGAATACGGTTTTTTGACGCTCCGTCATGCCACCTGGGGCAGTTCACAACGGATAGCTTCTTCAATTTGAGGGCGATCGCAGCGGTAATCCTCTGCCAGTTCATCAATCGAGTCCCCAGCCCGATAACGCTCTGCCAAGATACTGGTTGGAATCCCTGTCCCTTCAATGACTAAACGCCCAAAAGCAATACGTGGATCAATCACCACAATGCGAGGGTTATTTTCCTCATGGGCGCGGGTAAATGGATAAAGCTTAATCGCTAACCCAGAGTCGTCAGGCTCAATACGGTCAAGATGGGCCTTAAGGGTATCTTTGAGTTGAGTCTGCCCCGCGGCAGAAGCATTGAGCAATTCCCCATAACGCTCAATAAACAAATCAGCACCATCAGTCCGAAACTCTTCATGTGCTAGCGGATGAGACACTTTTAAAGTCTCTTCAAGATAGTCAAGGGCATTACGAACTTTACCCAGATCAATATTGTGGTGCCGACGAATCGCCCGCAACATATGCACTTCTACCATATTCGTGAAAGACAGCAGCCTCGGCTTCCACTCAGGAATCGGAATCAGTGGCGGGAAAAAGCCATCACCGTTAGCCTTGGGGTACTTCCGCCCCACCGTCCAAGAGCGAATTGTTGCTACCGGAATCCGCAAGTATTGGGCCGCATCTCCGATGGAGTAGGTCGGTATATTTCTCGGGTCTAAGTTGCCATAAAGCCTACCCATGAAATTGCTCTCCCATGCGTTCAGTTAGATGCGAATGGCTAAGTACCCATGTATATCTACGTGTACCTTGGGTCATCAGCATCTGCCTTTAATTATCTTGTTAATTAAAGTACTCTACAAATCTGCTGTCATTAATTTTAGATACTAATCACAGCACCCTCAAATAAAACAACCGACTTAAATGCTGTTTAAAGCGGGTGGGGGGAATCGAACCCCCATCATTAGCTTGGAAGGCTAGGGTTTTACCACTAAACTACACCCGCAAGGTATTTGATTTTGGATGACTAAGCCTATGCAAGGGTAGCACAGTTTAAATAGACATGGCTCAATAGCTGTTTCAAGGAGTTGAGATAGAACATTGGCAGAGCGATCGTCGTCAGATAGATCGTGCGTCTAGCCTGATTTGTGATGTAGCCATGCTGACACTGGTGG
>JBCDDJ010000203.1:0-11299 GCA_039180385.1 Cyanobacteria bacterium P01_G01_bin.38
CTCCCCTATCTCCCCACCTCCCACCTCCTAAATGAAAACCTACTCCCTCCTCGCTGCGGCCAAAATTAACCTCTACCTTGAAATCATTGGCAATCGCTCTGATGGCTTTCACGAGCTAGTGATGGTGATGCAAAGCGTTAATTTAGCCGACCGGATTACCCTGCGGGGCTTGAGAATGCCGACCATTCAGATCCACTGCGACCATCCTCAGGTGCCGACAGATGAGACAAATCTAGCCTTTCGAGCCGCGGCGCTGCTCGCTGAAACCTTTCCTGAAAACATCAACCAGCAGGGCGGTGTCGAAATCACGATTGAGAAACACATTCCGGTTGGGGCTGGGCTGGCAGGGGGGTCTAGCAATGCAGCGGCCACCCTGGTTGGGCTAGATTTGTTGTGGAATTTGGGGCTCACCCAAATCGAGCTGATGCAGTTGGGGGCCAAACTGGGGTCAGATGTGCCCTTTTGTATTTTGGGGGGCACTGCGATCGCAACCGGGCGCGGTGAGCTGCTCGACCCCATTTCCAATGCCCAAAATACAAAAGACAATCGACTCTACGCAGTGCTGGCAAAATACGAAAGCTTGTTTGTATCGACCCCCTGGGCCTACAAAACCTATCGCCAGCAGTTTGGCGACACTTACATCCAGGTCACCGATGTAGCTACCCTGTCTGAGCGGCAACAGCGGGTGCATTCTGGCCCCATGGTAGGTGCGATCTCGGCCCAAAATCCCTCAGCCATTGGTCAGCACCTCTACAACGACCTAGAAAAAGTCGTGCTCCCAGCCCACCCAAGCGTGGCCCAACTGAGGGAGACCATGGCTAATGCTGGAGGTCTCGGCGCTCTGATGTCAGGCTCAGGCCCCACCGTCTTTACCCTCGCTGAAACCCAGGCAGAGGCCGATAAAATTGCCCAAACCATCAGAACTCAGCTCCCCGATCCAGATCTGAAACTTTGGGTGACCCAATTTGAACCCACCGGCCTTCGTTTGCTGAACGATCCGTAATTTGAGATTTTGCCGAGGTAGTTAACCTTAAGGTGACTCGATTGCCCCCGAGAGTTCCCAAGAGTTCCCAAGACCTCCAGCTATTTGTAGCCGGGTCTATTTACGGTGGCGTGATTTTCTCCTTTGAGAATGAACAGGTAACCCAAATATTTTTGGGAGTCGCAGCGGAGTCAAATCGCCATCCCCTTCACTAAGCCGCTAGATGCTGTTAAACCGCTAGATGCTCTGTGACAACAGCCGACAGTTGCCCCGTCCAATGATCAACCAGATCAATGCTGGCAGCTTCTACCATCACTCGGATCACCGGCTCAGTCCCGGAAGCCCGTACCAGCACCCGACCCCGATCGCCCATCGCAGCGGCAGCTTGATCAATCGCCTGTTGCAAAGGCAGGCAATCTGCCCAGTTGAGGCGACGCTCCCGGTCTTCGACGCGGACGTTTTTAAGCTTTTGAGGATAGGGGTTAAAGCTATCGTCAATCAGCGCCGGTAGTGAGCTGCCAGCCTGTTTGATTAAATCTGCCAAGTGCAGGGCGGTCAAGATACCGTCGCCGGTGATGCTGTAGTGATGACACAAAATGTGCCCCGACTGCTCGCCCCCTAGCATGGCCCCCCGCTGCACCATTTCGGCGTGAACGTGCTGATCGCCCACCTGGGTGCGCACTAGCTGCCCCCCCAGTCGATTCCAGGCGCGCTCAAACCCAAGGTTCGCCATCACCGTTGAGACAATGGTGTCGTCTGGCAGGCGATGACTCTGCTGCAAGGTTCGCCCCCAAAAATACAAAATATAGTCGCCGTCTACGACCCGCCCTTTGCTATCAACCGCCATCACCCGGTCGGCGTCGCCGTCAAAGGCAAAGCCAATATCAGCCTGATGCTCGCTCACAGCGGCTTTGAGAGAGCTAAGGTTGGTCGAGCCGCAGTTAACATTGATGCGATCGCCATCGGGTCGGCCATGAAGTACAAAGACCTCTGCCCCGGTGGCCTCAAACACCTGCTGGGCAATGCTTGTTGCGGCCCCCCAGGCAAGATCTAAGACAATGCGCATACCGCTCAAGTCGGGGTGGGGTTGAAATGGCTGATGCAGAAAATCTACATAGCGTTCAATCAGCTCAGGGGTCTGGTAGGTCTTGCCCCAAACGCCCTGAGTCACATCAACATCGGCTAAGCTGCCCTGGCGCAGGGCCGACTCAATGCGCCGCTGGAGCTGGCTGGCTAGCTTAGCGCCATCGGGGCCAAAAAACTTAATGCCGTTATCTTCGGGGGGGTTATGACTGGCCGAAATCATAATGCCGCCCGCTGTCTCGGGGCAGCTGGCTAGATAAGACACGGCTGCGGTGGGGCAAAGGCCCAAATTCCAGACATCTAGGCCAGCAGCAGTGAGACCCGCTGCCAGGGCTGACGCTAGCATATCGCTAGAGTTGCGCGAATCTTGGCCAATGACAATAGGCTTTTGATTTTGCCTCAGAACTTGGCCAGCCCAAAACCCAATCTGGACAGCCAGGGGCGCGGTGAGCACATCGCCCGCCTGCCCCCGAATCCCATCGGTGCCAAACAGTGGGGTGACTGGCAATTTGAGGGGTTGCCAACCCATGCCTACTGGGAACTGACTTGAAAGCGTTGGCCTGATGGCCTTAGAAGCTACCATACTTGACACTCCTGACAACACACACTCACAGTGGAGGATAACACCTCTGATTGGATTTGAATGATAAATCCCACTCAGCCCGCTGATGTAGACTCGCTCCCAGAGGCCTTTTGGGTCGGGGTCGAGCAGTTTAATCAGGGCGATTACTATGCGTGCCACGATACCTTAGAAGCCCTTTGGATGGATGCGATCGCACCCCAAAAACCGTTTTATCAAGGCATTTTGCAAATCTCGGTAGGACTGTATCACCTGGGCAACCAAAACTGGAACGGCGCGACCATCCTACTGGGAGAAGGGAGCAACCGACTGACCCCCTTTGAACCCGCCTTTGGCGGCATTGACGTCAGCGGGCTGGTTGATCACGCCCACGAATGGCTCAGCGCACTACAGCAAACCGGACCAACCGAGGTCGAGACCCTCACCAACATCCTTACCAACGCCCTCGCCTCTGATAGCCCCTCTGCAAAAGCGACCCCCACCCGCCCCAAAATTCAAGCGATCGCGGGTTAAGCTTTAGCAAACGTCCGCAGCATTCAAATAGCGTAGGTACCCGATTCGTTCCCGATTATTCATTACTTTTGATAAAGTTGGCTGATAAAGTTTTGGACAACGGCAAACATCTGACAGACACCAGGTCAGATTTGGGGTAAAACCTAAAGACAGTCTAGTAAGTGGCTCTTTAATGAAGGGGGGTCTCTGACCAGACGTTAAGGTAGAAAAGAAAAGCACCATGACCGGACATCATAAAGGCGGTTTTGCATGAGGTTTGCCGCTTGGCTTAATCCCAGACTGAGATATCCTACAGCAGCAACCCTGCTTAGCTTGCCAATTCTATTGACAGCCGGTCCGTTTTCCCAGGCGCGCGCCCAGACATCAGGGGCCGCGTCAGACGGCGGCGCGATTACTTTGCGAGCCGATGTCCAAGAGGCCAATGCCAATACGGGCATCATCACCGCCCGTGGCAATGTCCGAGTTGACTATCCATCGCGACAAATCTTTGCCACCTCGGCCCAGGCCCAATACTTTAGCCGGGAGCGGCGGATTATTTTGAATGGCAGTGTCTACGTCCAGCAAGAAGGGAATACTCTACGAGCTGAAACCGTTACTTACTTAATCGACGAGGGACGGTTTGTAGCCACGCCCCAACCCGACGAGCAGGTCGAGTCAGTTTATATTTTGCCCCCGTCTCCCCCCCCAGGGGCCAGCGGTGAGGCCAACGGTGAAACTGCCGCCGATGCCGCCCCCAGCAGCCTGCCCGATCTCCCTCAGCCGACCTCCCTACCGACCGAATTACCGGCTACTGACGTCCCAACTGATGAGTGATGCAACTCCCTCTGGTAAAATCTGAGCCAACTGCCGTTATTCCCCAGGCCTCAAAGACAACTCCCTTGAAGTTAATTCTAGAGAATGTTCAGAAAACCTATGGCCGACGCCAGGTGGTCAGGGACGTTAGCTTGTCCGTAGCCCAGGGCGAGATTGTAGGGTTACTGGGGCCAAACGGGGCAGGCAAAACCACTACGTTTTACATGGCCACCGGCCTCGAAAAGCCAGACATCGGTAATGTTTGCTTAAACGACATCGACATCACCCATCTGCCTATGAACGAACGGGCAAAGTTGGGGATTGGCTATCTGGCCCAGGAGGCGAGTATCTTTCGCCATCTCTCCGTTAAAGATAATATTCGTCTGGTGATGGAGCAAACCCAGGTGCCTCGCCATGAGCGGCCCAAGCGCCTCAAGTCATTGCTCCACGAGTTTCGGTTAGAGACCATCGCCAATACCCTGGGCATTCAGGTCTCTGGGGGGGAGCGCCGCCGCACCGAAATTGCTCGGGCGCTGGCCACTGGCCCCCATGGCCCTAATTTCTTGTTTCTAGATGAGCCCTTTGCCGGGGTTGACCCGATTGCGGTATCCGAGATTCAAACCATTGTGGGTGAGCTGCGCGATCGCAACATGGGCATCTTGATCACCGACCACAACGTCCGCGAAACCCTCAGCATTATTGACCGCGCGTATATCATGAGCGAAGGCCAAATCTTGGCCTATGGCAGTGCCGAAGACCTGTATAACAATCCCCTGGTCCGACAGCACTACCTGGGCGAAAGCTTTCAGCGTTAGGCGGCTCGCCCTTTAAGCACCCCTCAAGCGTTAAATTGTCGGTCATTTCCTTGCCTTAACCCCCAACTGCTATGACTACCAGCGCACCCCCTCCTGACACCGCCGATATTGACCTAGGGGATGGTCCGATTGGGTGGCCGCGCATCTCCATCATGGATCGCTACATTGCCAAAGAGCTGATTCTGCCCTTCCTGTTTGGGGTCGGCGCATTTTCGTCCATTGGGGTGTCCGTGGGGGCTTTATTCGATCTGATTCGCCGAGTCACCGAATCCGGTTTGCAAGTTTCCCTGGCGATGCAGATTTTTGTGCTTAGGATGCCAGAGTTTATCGTCCTGGCCTTCCCGATGTCGACGCTGCTCGCCACCATGATGACCTTCAGCCGATTTTCGGCGGATAGCGAGATGACCGCCCTGCGCAGCTGCGGCATCAGTGTCCGCCGCATTATCGCCCCTGCCCTGGCCCTGAGTATTTTGGTAACTGGCGTAACCTTTGTCTTTAACGAAGTGATTACCCCCGCTGCCAACTATCGCGCCAAGATCATGCTCGATCGGGCGCTCAACTCTGAAGATCTGCCCTTCAAAGAGCGAAATATCTTATATAGAGAATTCCAGACTGCCGAGGACGATGGCGGTAAGGAACTGGGCCGGCTTTTTTACGCCCGCCGATTTGACGGCACCGAAATGAAAGGGTTAACGATTCTAGACTTTTCCCAAACTGGGCTAGCCCAAATTGTCAGCGCGGACTCCGCCACCTGGGATTTCCAACGTAACCTATGGCAGTTTAATGACGGTACCATCTACGCTATCTCTCCCGATGGTTCCTTTGGCCACATCGTCAAATTTGAAGAACAACAGCTCAAGCTGCCTCGTGCGCCCCTCGATCTGGCGTCGCGCAACAAAGATGACGATGAGATGAATATTGCTGAAGCCAGCGAGCATCTCAAACTCCTGCGTCAGAGCGGTGATGATCCCAAGATCCGCCTTTGGGAGCTGCGGATTCAGCAAAAATATGCGATACCTATCGTCTGCGTAGTCTTTGGCATCGTTGGCTCCGCAATCGGCATTCGCCCCCACCGCACCGGCAGAGCCACCAGCTTTGGTATTAGCGTGATCATTATCTTTGGGTACTACATCTTTAGCTTTATCACCGATGCCATGGGCAAGGTGGAGATCCTCAGCCCTTTTATGGCCGCTTGGCTACCCCCGGTCTTGGGCCTTGCGGTCGGCATTGGGCTGGTGATGAGAGCTTCAAAATGACAATGCTCTCTGCAAAGTTTAGGTATTTTGAAACGGTTCGCTGCGATTGTCACTCAACTAGAAGTGGCTTAGTTGGGTCCATTTTGCGGTCCAATATTGGGTAGCCAGCCCTGAATCGTCTCCAAGATAACACTAGGGCCAATCCCAAAAAACAGCTGTAATCCCAGAAGAATCACGGCGACCAAAAAGGCAGTTTTCAAGGTAGCTTTGACGACCCGCAGCAGCCACGTGAAAACCAGGACAGAAACGATGATGGCACCGATGACAATGACGATTTCCATGGGGAGGTAGTGGGTAGTGGGATAGATGGGGTGAAGGGTGAAAGGTGAAGGGCGAAAGGCGAAAGGCAATACCTTAGCGTTAACGAAGTTACACTGCCCAGGCATTGCCCCTTCGCCCTGCCTTTTACCCTAGCGAAACCGCAGTCGTTTCTAAAAGCGTATCGCTAACCGTCTTGACTTCGGTGCGTGCCCATTGGTCAACATGCAAGATGTCTTCAAGAGAAGGCCGCTGGGTGAGGTCACTGCGGTGGCGATCGCAAACTTGCTCGATCACTTTTGGGATATCTAAAAAGCGGATTTTTTCGTCTAAAAACAGGGCCACAGCTTGCTCGTTGGCGGCATTGAGGACGGCGGTCATAGTGCCCCCAGTACGGCCAGCGGCGTAGGCCAGCTCCATGCAGGGGTATTTATGATGGTCAGGTTCACGGAAGGTGAGGTCCCCGGCTTGGGCCAGGTTCAGTGGTTTCCAATCGGTGTAAATGCGCTCGGGCCATGACATCGCATAGAGCAGCGGCAGGCGCATGTCGGGCCAGCCGAGCTGGGCTAAGACTGAGGTGTCTTGCACCTCGATCAAAGAATGGATGATGCTCTGGGGATGGATGACAATATCAATGTCGTCGTAGTCTAGGCCAAACAGGTAGTGGGCCTCGATCACCTCTAGACCTTTGTTCATCATGGTGGCGGAGTCTACGGTGATTTTGCGCCCCATGCTCCAGTTGGGATGGGTGATGGCATCGGCGACGGTTACCTGGGACAGCTGCTCGACTGGCCAATCGCGAAAGGCTCCGCCCGAGGCAGTCAAGATGATGCGACGCAGACCGCCCTCAGGCACCCCCTGCAAACATTGGAAAATAGCGGAGTGTTCTGAATCAGCGGGCAACAGCTTAACTTGGTGCTTTTTGATCAGGGGCAGCACCACTGGCCCCCCGGCGATCAGGGTTTCTTTATTGGCTAAGGCAATGTCTTTACCGGCCTCAATCGCAGCCAGGGTGGGCAAGAGTCCGGCGCAGCCCACAATGCCAGTAACCACGGCTTCAGCATCTCCGTAGCGGGCGACTTCCACAATGCCTTCGTCCCCGGCGAGAACCTGGGGCTGGGGATCGATATCTGCGATCGCATCCCGCAGCTCACCCACTTTGGTCGCATCCCAAATCGCCACAATCTCGGGCTTAAATTGGCGCACTTGCTGAGCCAACAGCTCGACATTGCGGCCAGCGGCGAGCCCCACCAGACGAAACTGATCGGGGTGGTGCTCAATAATATCAAGGGTTTGGGTGCCAATTGAGCCAGTGGAACCAAGTAACGTAATGGCTTTCACAGTTTTGCCTGCCTAGCGAGCGTCTTGGTTCAATATTAGGTTTTTAAGGACGTTTCACAAAATTGCAAAAGGGGATGACTTTGCGAGATCGCACCAGCCCGGCACCGATCACCCCGTGCCAATAAAATTGGAGGGCACGCTTTTGCAACACATTCAAAGGGACTTGTTCACAGCGCAACCGGGCCAGTGCCTGACTGATAATCGTGGCGTAATGAGCCTCCACCCCAACTTGCCTAAGCCGCGTAAAATAGCGCTTAGCGGTAAGTCTTGTTTTTGTCAGCGGTAGCAGTTGATTCAAAGTCTGGCTTGGATTCACCGAATTTTAGAGTGTTGACCTAGCTAGGATAGTCATTTTCTCTTGATAGGTCATTTTTCTGGACTAAGCCAGGTGGGTCCGGAATGCTAATGTTCTAACAACCAGCTTTCATCAGCAGTTCCAACGTTTAGTTTTAACAATCCGCGATCGCAAACCATCGTCGCTCCGCTCAAAATTCACCATAATTGAGAAAGCCCCTTTTGAAGCATCCCCTTTTTGAGACCCGTTCCGAAGACCCCATCCCATTGCGGAGACATGACCATGGAAGCCTTTTCGCCCCTCCCACCTGCTTGGACCGAAAATGCTGTGCATGCCCTTCAATTTTGCTGCCCCACCTGTGGAGCCCTCAGCGGTGCCGCCCAAGCTGTCTGGATTAACCGACGTGCTCCGGTCTATACCCACAACCACAAACGCAAATGGCAAGAGTTTTACCACTGCGAATGCAGCACGGCCTGGTGGGGGTGGAGCAGCGATCGCCCTCCCAACCCCTGGGAAAAGGAAGCCGAAGCGTCTAATCAGCCATGAGTATTTTGGTCCTGGGCAGCCTGAATATGGATTTGGTTGCCCGTGTCAGCCAACTGCCCAAACCCGGAGAGACCCTGATCGGTCAAGCCTTTGAAACTATTCCGGGCGGCAAAGGGGCTAATCAAGCCGTGGCTGCTGCCAAACTGGGAGCTCCTACCCAAATGATTGGGCGGGTCGGTCCAGATGGGTTTGGCGAGACGCTGCGCCAGGGGCTCCATGAAATCGGGGTGGCCGTAGACACCGTGTCTATTGACCCAGTAACACCCTCCGGCGTCGCCCTGATTGCCGTTGCTCAAACCGGCGAAAACCAAATTATTGTGGTGCCCGGTGCCAACCATTGTGTTGATGACGTGGAGCTATCGGCCCTGTCGGCTCAGCTGCCAAAGGCCCAAGCCTTGCTACTCCAGTTCGAAATCCCCCACCCGGTGGTAGTTGCCGCGGCGAAACTGGCCCATCAGGCCGGGGTGCCCGTGATTGTGGATCCAGCCCCGGCCCGTTCGACCCTATCGTCTGATTTTTACGCCCATATCGATATCTTGACGCCAAATCAGGTCGAGGCATCCCAACTAGTGGGGTTTGAGGTGTGCGATCGCAGCACAGCCGCCCAAGCCGCCCAGGTTTTGCGCCAGCGAGGTGTCAATACCGTCATTGTGAAACTAGGTAAACAGGGAGTTGTCGTCGACACCCTGGCAACCTGCTTTGAGATACCCGCATTCCCTGTGGAAGCGGTTGATACGGTAGCCGCCGGAGATGCCTTTAACGGCGGGCTATCAGCGGCATTGGCAGAAGGGTATCCCTTAAGAGACGCGGTCACCTTTGCCAGCGCAGTGGCAGCCCTATCAGTCACCCGACCCGGTGCACAGCCGTCTATGCCAGACCGCTCTGAGGTTGATCATTTTCTAAAGCAAGCCTAATCACCACCCACACTCATGGGGGTTTCCAAAATCTCCGCCCCTTGCAGGTTGACATCGTTGAGAGACGCCCCTGCGACCTCGGTATAGCGAAGGGTAGCCCCTGAAAGGTTAGCCCCGTCTAGCTGAGCGCCGTTGAGGGAGGCATTGGTCAGATAAGCACCGGACAAATTAGCCCCACGCAGGTCTGCACCGGTTAAATCAGCGCCCTCAAAGTTAACCTCTGTTAAATTAGCGCCTCGCAGGTCCGCCCCTCGCAGGTCAACCCCAATCAGATGTCCTGCACTTAAATCAGCATTAATCAAGTCGCAATTTGGGCAAGTCCCGGTCAGTTCGAGGCGTTGCAGGTGCTCAGCATTTTGCGCCCGAGCCGGCAAAACGAGGGCAAGCGGAAGGGCTAAGGCAATTAAAGCTAAGCGAGTATGGGGCATGATCCCCTCCTTAATTTTTTTTTGTGAATAATTTTTATGGTGTTACACAAGTACACAAGCGCTGGGGTGACAATTCCCGAAAAACTCAGAATTGGATATGTGGATTTCAGCCGAATTTACCGATAAATCCTGGCTTATTCTAAGGGTGACACATTTTTCCTACCTTGATGCTGGGTCTTAAGGTCTCCTTAAAAAAAATCAGATTTGTCATAGTTGGTTACATTTCGTCGGCCCCCTTCCATTGACCCTATTTTTTCCCAGGGGGTTTCCCGCCTGGAGCCAACAAAACCGTGTACCCTATAGGCACTTTTATTAGAAAATGCCGTTCACATGGGCAACGACGACGTCCTGATTCTGACAATTTATGCGCTGGTGGTCTTCTATGTGCTATACAAGATGGCCGTTAACTACGAAGAGCTGCAAGAAGATCAAATCAATCTTGCTCTTGATACTGATCGTTTAATACAAGAAGTTACTTCACAGTTGAGCTATGTCCCCAATAGGGCTTTGAATGCCTCTATTGGGGATAACAAATATGAAGTCGAGTTTTTCAAAACTCTCGGCATCAAGCGATCTTTCTACTACGAATTAGTTCTTGAAATTCCATCTAAGCTTGAGACGCCATCCGAGCTTGAGATTCCATCTGAGCTTGATTTTGAGCTTGATTCCGATAGTAATGAAAAAAGGTGGCCTCGAAATTTAATCCAGATTACTGTGCTGCCTCAAGGCAAAAGACCTATTGGTCCTGAGATTCGCTTCCTCAACATTCAAATTCGAAACAATACTGCTGAGCACCAGGTTTTTGTGGACTGGGATAGTAGCTCTTTAACTTACCGCTCACCCCAAGCACAGCGGGTAATAAGATCTGTTCCAGGTAATGCTGTTGATTTACTGCAGCAACAGGTTTACAGCATTATTAATCCAAAGCAAGAGTTTAGTGCAAACATTACTACTGAGCGCTGCTTTGAGTTCAACCCAGAGAATCAACGGCTTGAGATTACGACTGCTTTAATCAATGTTCAACAGCTAGCTGAATTTCTACTTGAGGATATAAAAAAAGGTGAAAAGAAAAATGGTGGTAAGCAGAAGAATAATTTATCAGACAAGCTGTTGACAAGACCCTTATATTCTCTGAGTTTGTCTATCGGTATCAAGCGCCCTACCGAAAAAGACACAAGTATTACTCAGCTGCTCATCCCCTTCGGATTTAAGGTATCGCTGCTGCCAGGTGAGATCGCCTTTCTACCCCTCCGCTGGCTGTTAAATTCACTCCGCAAACAGGTTGATAGTGTCAATAAGGCTGTTGTTGGCAGCTCTGCTCATTCTCGACGTTAGATCAAACTAACCCCGACACCCACTAGACTAGATCTTGGGAAAGAGTTGGCGAGGTGGTTACAGATCAGGCTCGACTTGGTCTGAGGAAAGTCCGGGCTCCCAAAAGGCCAAACTTGCTGGGTAACGCCCAGTGCGGGTGACCGTGAGGAGAGTGCCACAGA
>JBCDDJ010000204.1:0-11272 GCA_039180385.1 Cyanobacteria bacterium P01_G01_bin.38
CGTGGTCATCCCCCGGCTCAGCGGCAATCAGCTCACGGGCATCCAGAGCTTTGACCTGGCCCTCAATGCCCAGGGCTACCCGATTGCCTCGTTGCCGCTGGGGCTGCCAGGTGCGATCGCACTCAACGGGCTGGCTAACTTTGACGGTCGCCTCACCGGCAGCCCCAGCGATCCTAACCTGGTGGGGGATTTGCAACTGAGTAACTTTGGCGTCAACCAGCTGGCCTTTGAGCCCCTGCTAACGGGCACTATCAACTACACCCGTGACAGCGGGCTAGCCCTAGCCCTGGCGGGGGAGCGAGATGCGATCGCCATCAACGCCAATAGCGGGCGTGATTTCAATTTTCAGGTCGATTGGCAAGACGCCTTTGCCCGAGGCAGTGCCACCGCAGGGCAGCTCACCACAGCGTTGGGCAATTTCCCGCTGGCGGCCTTAGACTTACCCCCCGGTGGCCTGGGAGAATTTGGCCAGCTCAGAGGCACCGTCTCTTCGCCAGAGCTGGTGGTCAATCTCGATCAGCGCACCCTGGTAGGAGAGGTCGCCGTCGATGACTTTGGCCTCGGCTATATCGGGGTTGAGCGGCTGGCTGGCCAGGTGCGCTACGCCAGCGGACTGGCCACCCTGATGGGGGGAGAGCTGAGTTTCAAAAACAGCCTCTACCAGGTGAGTGGCCACCTGCGTCTGGGGGATAATTTTTCTTACAGCGCTAATCTCAATACTGACCAGGGCGACATCCAAGATGTGCTGACGGCGTTTGGGTTCTTTGATCTCGCTGATTTGCGGCGGGGGGTTCAGCCGCCCCCCTGGTTTACCGATCCGGTGCCTGGTGATCAGCTCTCGGGGGTGCTAGCCACCCAACCTACGGGCGACCCTCGGGCCACCTTGCTCAACCAGATCCGTCGTCTCGCCGAGATTCAAGCCATTCAAGCGCAGGCCGAGATTGAGGCAGCTGAGTCCCCACTGCCCCCGCTAGACGCGCTGACGGGTACTTTTGCAGGCAATATCGATATCTCCGGTAGACAAGGCATCGAGCCTGAGATCGCGTTTGACCTCGAAGGCCGTGACTGGCAGTGGGGCGAAGACTACACCGCCGAGAACGTGGTAGCCCGAGGCAGCTTTATCAACCGCACCCTGACCCTGGAGCCCCTTCGGTTTGAAACCACCATTGTCACCGAGTCCGCCACCCTGGATGAAAGAATAGAGAACGCCCTGGGTGAGCCCCCCGCTGGCCCCAATACCCTGACCGAGCTGGTCAACATTGCTGGTCAGTTTAGCTTTAACCGAGACGACGCCCTAGACGTCGATGACGCCGACTCTAGACTGCAGCTGGTAGCCCAAAATATCTCGGTCGATAACGTCCGCCAAATCTTTAACCTGCCCCTTAGCCTGGATGGTCGCCTCAACGGCACCGCCAGCCTGGGGGGCAATTTAGCCAACCCGCTGCTGCGGGGATCGCTGCTGCTGGCAGACGGGGCCATTAACGGCGAACCGATCGAATCCGCCCAGGCACAGTTTTTGTATCAAGACGCCCAGCTGAGATTATTTGGCAACCTTACCGCCCAAGACAATCCTACCCCCCTGGAGCTACGTGCCCAGATCCCCTATGCCTTTGAGTTTATGGAGGTCCAGCCCGCTGACGATAGCATCATTCTCGACATCGAAGTCGAGAACGAAGGTCTGGCGCTGTTGAGTGTGCTCAATCGCCAGATCACCTGGGAGTCGGGTCAGGGCAAAGTCTCTCTGGCAGTGCGCGGCACCCTGCTCAACCCGCAAGTGAATGGGTTCGCCACCCTAGAAGACGCCACTATTCGCGCTAAGCTACTGCCCCAACCCCTGACCAACATTACCGGCTCGGCCCGCTTTGATGGCGATCTAATCGTGGTGGATCGACTCCAGGGTCGGTTTAGCGATGGCCAGGTGGCCGCTATTGGCACCTTTCCCTTAGGAAATCCCCTGATCAGCGGCAGCGAACTGGCTGCCATCGGTAACCAAGATAGCGAAAACGACGCCTTTAGTGATCTGGAGCTAACTAACCTGACCAGCAGTAGTCCGCTGACCATCAGCTTAGAAAACGCAGCCCTGACTCTGACCACCGAAGGCAATAGCAACCCCTTATACGACGGGGATGTGGATGGGCGGATCGTGGTGGGCGGTAGTCTCAATCCACTGCAAGGAGGCCCTCAACTCGGGGGCAGCGTTCGCCTGTCCCAGGGGCGAATTGCCTTGCCCGATGGCAATGGAGACGAGGCTGACGGCGAGGTCACCCCAGAAGCCGACACCGACAGCGGCCTATTCACCCCCCGCTTCCAAAATCTCAATTTGAGCTTGGGGCGCAACATCCAGATTACCCAGGGTGCACTGCTCAATTTTGTTGCTCAAGGCAGCTTAAACATCGACGGTCCGGTTAACGAGCCCAGCCCCAGGGGGGTAATCCAGCTGCTATCAGGGCGATTAAACCTGTTTACCACCACCTTTCGGCTAGCAGGGCGCGACAATACCGCCGAGTTTGTCCCCGAGCGCGGGTTGCAAGATCCCATTCTGAACGTTCAACTCCGAGCCTCCGTGGCCGAAGCCACCCAAACTGGCCCGGTAAATGCCAGCCCCTTCGCCGCCGCCGAAGTCACCGATACCTCCATCGACCCGTTTCGTAATATCCCAGGTTCGCTCCGCACGGTCCGCATCCGAGCGAGTGTGAACGGGCCGGCCAGCCAGATTTTTGACAACCTGGTGCTGTCTAGCTCGCCCCCGCGTACCCAGAGCGAGATCATTGGCTTGATTGGTGGCAGCTTTATTGCAGCCCTCGAATCAGGCGGCAGTGGCGATATTGGTGGGGTCGCCACCTTTCTAGGCAGTGCCCTCCTGAATAGTCTGCAAAATTTCGTCAGTCGCACCCTCAACCTGAGCGAGTTTCGACTGTTCCCTGTGACCTCTGCCTCACCCTTTTCATCGGACGAAAACACAGGCTCTACCTTTGACGTCGGCGGCGAAGTCGGCGTTGACATCACCGATGCGCTGACGGTGTCGATTCTTAAAATCTTGACCGACAGTACCCCGCCCCAGTACAACTTGCGATATCAGCTCACCGACGAATTTGGTGTCCGGGCCACTACTGATTTGGATGATATTAATCGGGTATTTTTGGAGTTTGAGACAAGGTTTTAGAGGGAAGGGGGAAGGGCGAAAGGCGAAGGGCGAAAGGCGAAGGGCGCCAGCGTTAGCCTTACCGGCAGGACTATAGGGCAAAGTGTAAAGGGGGAAGGGTGAGTGTCGTAGAGGGCAAAAAATCTTGTACTAGGCAACCACAAGGGATTACCGCTAACCTCTCTGCCCCCTCTGCTCCCTTCGCCCTGACCCTTTCGCCCTTCGCCCTCTATGAACCGCCCCGCCCCCGCCAAATCACCTAATTTTCTATGGTTTGCTCATCTAGAATGAAGTTGGCGCTTTATACTGAAATCTGCTTCTGCCCTGCGAAAGGCTTCCTACTGTTTATTCCTTAAAAATCCTATGCCCGTGCGTACCCCACTGAATTGGTTTTCGCTGTTATTGCTGTTGGGTATTTGTGTCCAAGCACCGCCCGCACGGGCCCAGGCGCTGCTGCCCTACACGCTGCCCCTGGACGAAGAACGGCTACAGGCGGATGGCCTCAGCCTTGCCTCGGATGCCGCTCAACTGGCTC
The DNA here is from genome assembly GCA_039180385.1 of Cyanobacteria bacterium P01_G01_bin.38. Classification (GTDB taxonomy): domain Bacteria; phylum Cyanobacteriota; class Cyanobacteriia; order Phormidesmidales; family Phormidesmidaceae; genus SIO4C1. Next base: position 3,678 of record JBCDDJ010000204.1, read on the forward strand.
AGTTTCAGCAATATGACGAAGCGCTGGCCCGCGCCCAGCTGGCAGCTCAGCTGGCCCCCAACGAGCCAGACGTGCTGTCGTTATTGGGTAGCCTCTATCTGCAACTCGGCCAAACCGAACCTGCGATCGCAGTCCTAGAGCGGGCCAAACGCCTGGATACAGAAAATCCCTTAGTCTGGTTTGCCCTGGGGTCAGCCTACTTTGGTGAGACCAAATACCTGCGGGCCGCTGAGTCCCTCGAAAAAGGCCTGGAGTTAGAACCCGAAAATCCGGGCGCTCGGTTTGATTTGGGCAATGCCTACTACCGGCTCAACCGCTACCCCGAGGCCATTGAGCAATACGAGACAGCGGTGGACTACGACGACTCTTTTTGGCCCGCCATCAATAACATTGGCCTGGTGCTCTACGAAATGGGCGACACCGCCGGAGCCATCGCCAAATGGCGCGAGTCCCTATCGATCTCTGACGGCGAATCTGAACCCCAACTTGCGATCGCAGTGGCCCTCTACACCCAAGGCAACCAAACCACCGAAGCCATCAGCACCGCCACCGAAGCCCTGGAACGAGACAGCCGCTACGCCGACCTCGAATTTCTCAAAGAAAACCTGTGGGGCGATCGACTGCTCAACGCCACCCAGCAGTTTTTTGAAACCCCGGCTTTGCGGGATTTGTTAGTACAACTCTAAGGATTTTAGATTTTAGATTGGGCAATTGATTCTAATCCAAAATCAGCAATCTAAAATCCCCTGCTGGGATATATAATACAAACGAACCATTTCGAGCGAACTACTTCGGGTCTAACCTTCGTCGGCTGGAATCATCGCAAGCACATCATCCACAAACTTTTGATGATCAACGATGGGCTTAGAAATGTAGCCATCCGCGCCGCTTTGCTGCAAAAAATTTTCGCGATCGCCGTCCATGGCGTGAGCGGTAACCAAAATTACGGGTAAATTAGCCGTATCTGGCTCAGCCTTAAGCATTTGCGTGATCCGAATTCCATCGACAGGCTTTCCCTGGTAAACACTATGGGAAAGGGAGACATCCATCAGGATGACGTCTGCTTCGCCGCTTTGGGCAATTTGCATGACCTCTTCGACGTTTTCGGTATGTTTAACGAGGAGACCTCCCCGCTTAGTCAAAATTTTTGAGAAGACACGGGCATTAATCATGTCGTCTTCCACAATCAAAACGGTCTTCATGGGCAGTTTGTGATTGAAACGAATGGGAATGGAATTAATAAAGGTATCAACTCAAGCCAAAACGTTTGGGGAAAACGTTCGCTATAAGTGGATAACCCACATGAAAAGACTGGACTATCTAAAGTTTTTGCTCAGCTAGCAGAGAAATTTAGACAGCCCGGTAGAATAACAACCCTAGCAATATCCTGATCAACCATAGTCTTATCCACAATAAGGATTGCAGTAATAAGTATTGCAGTTTTTCAACACTTCCATATAAGGTACAGCATTGTTAAGGCTAATCAGGCTTTTGGAAACGTAACTCATGGCAAAACAGCTCAATATGCTTCCCTCTGACGAACATATTATTGTCACCTCACTACATACAGAGGTCCAGCGCTCATATCTGGAATACGCCATGAGCGTTATCGTTGGCCGCGCCTTACCCGATGTCCGCGACGGGCTTAAACCTGTACACCGTCGCATTCTTTATGCCATGCACGAGCTGGGGTTGACCCCCGATCGCCCCTTTCGCAAATGTGCCCGCGTGGTGGGGGACGTGCTGGGTAAATATCATCCCCATGGGGATCAGGCCGTTTACGATGCCCTGGTGCGCATGGTACAAGACTTTGCCAGCCGCTATCCGCTGTTGACCGGCCACGGCAACTTTGGCTCGGTAGACAACGACCCCCCAGCGGCTATGCGCTACACCGAGACCCGACTGGCCTCGGTCAGCCACGAGGCCCTGCTCAGCAATATCGGCGAAGCCACCGTTGACTTTATCGATAACTTTGACAACTCTCAGCAAGAGCCCGTCGTCTTGCCAGCCCAGCTGCCTAACCTGCTACTCAACGGCAGTTCGGGGATTGCTGTTGGGATGGCGACGAACATCCCCCCCCACAATCTGGGGGAAGTCGTCGACGGTCTGATCGCCCTGATCGATCGCCCTGAGCTGCCCGACGAAAAGCTGTTTAAGCTGATCCCGGGGCCTGACTTTCCTACCGGGGGCGAGATTATTGACATTAAAGGGGTGCGTGATGCCTATCGCACTGGTCGCGGCAGCATTCCCATTCGGGGGATTGCCAGCTTCGAAGAAATCCAACCCGGTCGGGGGCGACAGCGGCGCAATGCGATCATCATTACCGAGCTGCCCTATCAGGTCAACAAAGCGAGTTGGATTGAGAAAGTCGCCGAACTGGTCAATCACGGACGGATTGAGGGCATTGCCGATATTCGCGACGAAAGCGATCGCGACGGCATGCGGGTGGTGATTGAGCTCAGACGCGAAGGCTCACCGCAATTGATTCTCAATGAACTTTATCGACTGACGCCGCTGCAAACTAATTTTGGTGCCCTGATGTTGGCCATCGACCAGGGCCAACCTCGCAAGCTATCCCTGCGGGAAATGCTGCTGGCATTTTTAGAGTTTCGCGAAACCACCCTCACCCGTCAGTATCGCCACGAGCTAGAAAAAACTGAAAATCGACTCCACATCGTAGAAGGGCTGCTGACCGCCCTCGACAATATCGATGAGGTGATCGATATCCTGCGCGGAGCCCCAGATGGCACCACCGCCAAAGCCGAACTGCAAGAGCGCTTTGAACTCAGCGATCGGCAAGCCGCCGAGGTGCTGGCCATGCCCCTGCGGCGACTGGTGGGGCTAGAGCAGCAAAACCTGCTGGATGAATTTGATACCCTGGCCGAACGGCGCGACGTGTTAGAAAATCTATTATCCGATCGCAAAGAATTGCTCAAAGCCCTCAAAAAAGAACTGCGGGCCTTCAAAAAGAACTTTGGCGACGACCGCCGCACCCGCATTCAAACCGCTGAGGAGCGGGCCGAGGAAAAACAGCGCCTGGCCGAGATCGCCGCCGAAGAAGATGCAGAGGAGTCCATCCTCGAAATTACTCGCAAGGGCTACGTCCGTCGGATGTCCCATCGTGCCTTTCAGCGACGACGGGCTAAGCAATCCAAGCTCGGCAAACCTACCTTTGCAGACATTGACGATTTTGCAATCCAGACCGATGCGGTACTGAGCAAAGAAGAGCTGATCGTCTTTACCGAAGATGGTAAAGCTTACACCCTCAAAATTGGCGACATTCCCATGGCCCAGCGGCAGTCAAAAGGTGTGCCATTGGTCCATCTACTGCCCGACTCAGTGGGTAAAGCGCCTGAGACGATCGTCGCTCAGCTGGTCCGCTCAGACAATTTATTAACCCAGCAGCTGATTTTGGTGACCGAGCAGGGGCGGATTAAGCGATTGACAATGGATGATTTCACCAATCTGACCGGGCGCGGGCTCACTGCCATTAAGCTTAAGCCCGACGATCGACTGAAATTCGTCATTCCCACCGACCCAGACCGATCCGTCATGTTAGCCACGTCCGGAGGACGGCTACTTAAGTTTGCCATCAACACAGATCAGCTACCAGAGGCCAGCCGCAACTCCCAGGGCACCCAGGGCATCCGATTGCTCAAAAAAGAAACCATTGTGGGCTGCATCACCGTCGCACCGGAAGATGATTTACTACTGCTATCGGCCAAGGGCTATGGCAAACGGATGTCTGCGTCTGCCCTCAAACATAGCAGCCGAGGCGGTATTGGCTCTCAGTCGTTCCAATTTACCCAAAATAAAGACACCCTGGCCGTGCTGCTACCCGCCTTTGAGGGAGTGCCCTTTACGGTGGTCACCAGCGATGAGCGTTCAGCCCAGGTCAATCTTGCCACCGTGCCCCGCCAGGGACGTTCGCAGCCGTGCGATCGCATCCTCACCCCAGGCCGCAGTGAAAACATCATTACCGCCATGCTGCCCAGCCTACCCATGGCCCATACTGATGCCAGCCTTTTGGACGACTCGGAAGAGTAAGTAGTGGGTGGTGGGTGGTGAGTGGTGAGTAGGATTTCCTCCCCTGCTCCCCCCTTCGCCCTTCCCCCCCAACCCGCTAAACTACTGATCAACCCTTTTTTACATTTTCTCCGTGGCCCAGGTTGTTCTTGAAAATATCTACAAAACCTTTCCGCGCCATCGCCGAGACGCCACTGTCAACAAAGGCCAGAAGGGCGTTCTCGACGAATCTGGGAACGACTCCCAAGATCGCCCGTCAACAGGGATAGCGGTGCTGCGGCGGATTAATTTGACCGTCAAGGATGGCGAGTTTATGGTGCTGGTGGGGCCGTCGGGCTGTGGTAAAAGCACCCTACTGCGGCTGATTTCTGGCCTTGAGACCCTGACCGGCGGCAATATTCGGGTGGGCGAACAGCTGGTGAATACGCTCCCCCCTAAGCAGCGCAACATCGCTATGGTGTTTCAAAGCTATGCCCTATATCCCCATCTGAGCGTTTACGATAATCTGGCCTTTGGCCTACGGCGCGCCGCTGGGGTCGAGCAGCCCGCTTGGTGGGAGCAGCTGCTATTTACGACCACCCGCTCTCTACCCAAGGGGCTGCAATATTGGCCTGCCACGGAGCGGGCCATCTTTGATCAGGTTCGCACCATCGCCCAGGTGCTGCAAATCGAAGCGCTGCTGCAGCGACTCCCCCGGCAGCTCTCCGGGGGGCAAAAGCAGCGGGTAGCCCTGGGGCGGGCCATGGCCCGCAGCCCCGAAGTGTTTTTGATGGATGAACCGCTGTCTAACCTGGATGCCAAACTGCGCACCGAGACCCGCGCCCAAATTGTCAGCTTGCAGCGTGAGCTAGGCACCACTACTGTCTATGTCACCCACGACCAGATCGAAGCCATGACCATGGGCGATCGCATCGCCGTCATGGACAAAGGTCAAATCCAGCAGGTCGCTGCCCCGCTAGAGCTTTATCACCGCCCCGCCAATCAATTTGTGGCCGCCTTTATCGGGTCACCGCCGATGAATTTTTTAACCGTGCAGGTGCAGGGACCGCTGCTGATCGTACATCCGGCCTTTCGGCTGACGCTGCCCGGTCAGTGGGAGTCAGCGCTGATGCCTTATCAGGGCCAGTCCCTGACCCTGGGAATTAGGCCTGAGCATCTGCGCCTTAGCGTGCCAGCTCCCAAGACGCTGCCGGTTGAGGTACAGCGCGTTGAGGCATTGGGAAGTGAAACGTATCTGGGCGTCAGGCTAGATGACAGCCACCTCCAGATTCGCCTTGATGTAGACACTATCCCAAATCCAGGCGATCGCCTGGATTTGGGAATTGTGCCAGAACAGATTCATTTATTTGCAGCGGATACCGGGGTGGCGATCAGACCGTAGGGGCGAGGTGGCCTACCGACGACGGATTTTCCATAGACCCAGGCCAAATAGACCCAGTGCGATCGCACTGCCAGGTTCTGGCACCGACACTGGCTCGGGCGGTTCCGGCGGCTCAGGCGGCTCAGGTGGCTCAGGCGGTTCCGGCGGCTCGGGCGGCTCAGGTGGCTCGGGCGGCTCAGGTGGCTCGGGCGGTTCCGGTGGCTCAGGCGGTTCCGGCGGCTCAGGCGGTTCTGGCGGCTCAGGCGGTTCTGGCGGCTCAGGCGGTTCTGGCGGCTCAGGCAACGTCGTCGTCACCTTAAAATCACTAATCCTCACCTTCGCGCGGCCAAATTGGTTATCGTCGGTGGCAATTTGCAGCGCAAAAATGCGTTCAGCCGCAATATCTATAACAGTCGTGCCAGCCTGTACCAGCGGCCCACCCACGTCAATCACTTCGATAAACGGCTGACCATCCGGCGGAATTTCATCAATCACATAGCCAAACGAGTCAAAGCCTGGCCCGCCCAAATCATCCGTCTCATATTGCCAATCAAAAGAGATTTTGCTGTCTTCGGGCACTTCGATAAAGAAAGCGGTGACCCCACGCGTACACTTATTCGCATCTGCCAGAGACAACCCGGGATTGCCACAGCCTATCCCCTCGGCCTGATTCCCTCCAGTGAGCTGAATAGCCGCAGGGCTATCAGACAAGTCAACGCTGCCGTCCGCATTATTGTTAAAAAAGGTCCAGTTCTCAGACGCATAGTCTCCACTGAACCCAAAGTTAGTCTGAGTCTGAGCAGCCACAGGCAGAAAAGCCCCACCTATCACTGAAGTCGTGACTGCCAGCAAAGTCCCCGGTAATAATTTATGTAAAATGGCAGCCGCCATATTCCAAGCCTAGCGTTTCAAGTTCGCGTTTCATAATGGGTTAGTCCCAAGACCAACGCCCACCCTGATAGTTAGAAAGTCTGAAACTTGGTAGATACGTAAGAGGACTTATAGAGTCTCTACTAAGAGTAACTACGCTGACTATAATCGTCCAGTGCTGTGAACGTAACCTGACTTGTCAGTAGGTTTACGGAAAAAACACTATCGAAATATTTTTATTAAAGGAACTTAAACTTCGCGCAGCAAGCTTAATTAAAGACTCTATAAAGTTGATGAAGTCGTCCGGAATATATTTTTAGACAAGTGTTGACTCATGAATCAATCATAACAACCCACGAGTTCATCGATTCAGTTGCCAGCAACCTGACCGATGGCCCTGTTAAATAGGCAAGTTATCTGATTGGACAAGCAATATTCCAGATATCACTCATCGCATTCATTTTGAGCCGAGCTAGCTTTCAGGGCAAGATCTATTTCCAAATCGATAAAAAGCCTATCAAAATATTGTCATTCTATAAATATTTTGCCATGGACAAAGTAACATCAAAGTCATCCTCAGGTAGATAGGCAAGCCAGGCATTGAGTTAAGCTTGCGCTCAGACAAGTCGGCGCTAACCTTTCTAAATATCAACTCTAAACGCCGTAAAGTTAACAGGGGGTTAAAGGCAGAAATCATGCCTGATTTAAGCAACCCTTATCAATCAGCCAAGTGCCTTACTGTATCTATGTAACTGCACCTATGTAGGCGTTTAATTTAAGCACAGGAAATCCAGGCGGTGTAAGCATCCAAGAGACATAAGTCAGGGGTCAATAGGGAACTCAATTCTGATTAGGTTGTTTCGGCTAGCGAATCGTGGCTGAAACCAGCAAAAGCCAGCGGTCAGACTCAATCAGACTCAATATGTAAAATCTGTTACATTTTTTCGGGAAGTAACACCCTGGTTAAAAACCGTCATCTTTCCCCATAGCTGTTCAAAAAGCTTGTAATCTGTGGGCGCATACACAGAGAGGGGCGCGATGAAGACATCTCAAAAAACAGGTAAACAAATTGGCATTTTAACCAGCGGTGGCGACTGTGCCGGCCTGAATGCCACCCTCCGGGCGGTGGTGCACCGGGCGATTGGCACCTACGGCTGGGAAGTAGTGGGCATTCGCAAGGCCACCCAAGGACTCATGTGTCGCCCCCCGCAGGTGATGAGCTTTGATATCAACAGCACTCGTAATCTGTTGACCGCAGGCGGCACCGTCCTGGGCACCACTAACAAGGGCAATCCCTTTGCTTTTCCAATGCCCGATGGGACTTTGTGCGATCGCAGCC
>JBCDDJ010000205.1:0-11136 GCA_039180385.1 Cyanobacteria bacterium P01_G01_bin.38
AAAGTTTTTAGCGATCGCAACTTGTGACGCTTGTGATTATCCGCATTAAGGAGTTTTAATGACGTTGTCTTTTACCAGCTTAGGATTATCTGAAGAACGGGTCCAGCACCTTGAGGCGCTTGGGTTTGTGGAGCCGACTGCCATTCAAAATCAAGCCATACCGCATTTGCTCTCAGGGCGTGACGTCGTGGGTTTGGCCCAAACAGGAACGGGTAAAACGGCTGCGTTTTCATTGCCGATACTAGAGCAAATTAACTTTAACAAGCGGGCAGTCCAGGCTTTAGTGCTCACCCCGACCCGAGAGTTGGCCATGCAGGTGAGTCAGGCAGTCCAAGGCTTTAATAACGAGTCTCGCCTTAAAACCCTGGCGGTGTATGGTGGCCAATCGATTGAGCGCCAGCTGCAGCAGCTCCGGAGGGGAGTCCATTTTGTGGTAGGTACCCCTGGGCGGGTGCTTGATCTGTTAGGGCGGGGTGGGTTAGTGCTTGATCAGCTCAATTGGCTTGTTTTAGACGAGGCCGATGAAATGCTAAACATGGGCTTTATTCAAGACGTTGAAAATATTTTGAGCCACGCCTCCTCTGAGCGGCAGACGGCATTTTTCTCCGCCACGATGGAGCCTGCCATTCGAGAGCTGGCGGCTAAGTTTTTACAATCGCCGGTGACGGTGGCGATTGAGCATCCTAAGACGGCTCCGTCTCGGATTAATCAGGTGGCCTACGTGGTGCCCGCTGGTTGGAATAAACCCCGGGCGCTGATGCCCATTTTAGAAATGGAAGATCCAGAGGCGGCGATTATTTTTGTCAGGACCCGACGCACCGCAGCCGAGCTTACCCGTCAGCTACAGGCGGCAGGGCACAGCGTCGATGAATATCACGGTGATTTAAATCAGGCCCAGCGAGAGCGGTTGCTAATTCGGTTTCGTCAACAACAAGTGCGCTGGGTGGTGGCTACCGATATTGCGGCCCGAGGTATCCATGTAGACAACCTCACCCATGTGATCAACTACGAGCTGCCCGACAGCATCGATAGCTATGTTCACCGCATTGGCCGTACGGGGCGTGCTGGCAAAGAAGGCCGGGCGATTTCTATCGTCCATCCCCTAGAAAAATATCGCATTCGACAAATCGAGCGTCATATGAATCAGTCGCTCACGTTTTGCAAGGTGCCCACCCGCGCCGAGATCGCAGCGCGCCACCTGGAGAAATTACAGTCTCAGGTGCGTGAAGCGCTGACCAGTGAGCGACTGGCTTCTTTCTTACCAATCGTTTCCCAGCTCACTGAAGAGTATGAGTTGCGCACGATTGCCGCCGCGGCTTTACAAATGGCCTACGATCAAACGCGTCCAGCCTGGATGCGTCAGGATGGTTCATCTATGGATGATGAAGCTGGTCGGTCTAAGCCCAAATCACGCTCAAGATATCGGGCTCCTGAAACGTCTTCGGGGCGGTCTCGGAGAAGCTAGCGAGAAGTTGTCAGTCGCCAGTAGCCTGTCTAATCGCTACTGGCGACTGATTGATGAATAACTTTTTACACTGAGAACATAGCCGAATACCCCATTTTGCCCACGTAGAATCAGGGGTTTGAAGCAGTTTTCGGATAGGCTCTAAGTCAGTCTCTCAAGAAGACTCTGTTAAGGTGTGTATTCATTGGAACATCATCTCAGGATGGTTTATCTAAGATAGGAGACATAGGCAGTTTGATGTAGGAGGTGTTTGCCGATGCTGGTTATTGTGACGAAAAACCGCTTGCTCCCTCCCACGTCTGTGTGTCAAAGCTGCTTGATGGCTGATCATAGTGGGCAGCCTCGATGGCAAAACGGCAAGCTGAGATGTGGTCGGCGGCTGGAGGCCCGTACCCCTGAAGAGCCCGTGCAATACGAATGCACGATGGGGTTTCGGGTGGCAGAGGTGAACGGTTAAACGGGCCTCCCTATATCGCTGGTTTCACGCTGGTTTCACGGGGTCAAAAAAATAGTTTCGTCTGCGCTATGCTGATAGGCAAGTCGCACGCTAGCGACTCAAAAAGTACTGCTCGGAGCGATAGATCACTATGACATGGCGTGGCTCGGTAACGACTGCTGACCGAATTTTTGCAGCTTTGCCTTATTTGTTACCGCTGGTAGGTGCCGTGGTAGCGGGTCAGACATTTTTTCAATTTATTTCAGATCAGCTGCCAGCTCTAAGTCCCTTGGTGGCTCTGCTGTATTTGCTAATTTCACCGGTGCTGCTGGTTTATGGTTTGGTGCCCGGCGGGTTTGGCTCACTGCTAGTCTTTTTCTTGCTGCTTTTCCTGGTGGTGCGCAATCCAAATATCAGTCACTTTATTCGCTTCAACACCATGCAGGCGATTTTGATTGGCTTCATTATTTCCATTTGTATGCTTTTGATCGATTTGGTGAGCGGCATACCTGGTTTGAGCCTGATTATTGAAACTTTCTTGAATGTTCTGTTTTTAGGGGGACTCGTGGCGGTTTTCTATTCCGTTGCGCAGTCTTTGATGGGACGATACGCTGAGATCCCAACAATTTCAGAAGCGGTGTATATGCAAGTCCGCTAAATCATCTCAGGTTTGAAAGCTTGAGTGTTTCCCGTGGGGCAAGCTGGTTGATTTGGATGTGACCAAGCTTCAGGTTTAGTTCGCGAGTTTAGGTGGGGATGCATCCGCCCTCAGCTGGAGGTCATTTTCGAGGGCACCGATGCCTTCTATCTTAATGCGAATGTGATCCCCTGGCTTCATCGGACCCACGCCAGCGGGGGTGCCGGTGAGAATAATGTCGCCGGGCAGTAGGGTCATCACCTGACTGATGTAGGCCACTAAGACGTGAGGCGAAAAGGTCATGTCACTGATGGATGCTGATTGGACTGGCTCGGTGGCGTCATTGATAAAAGTTTGTAGTCGGGCACCGGGGGTTAGCTCTCGGACTATCCAGGGCCCTAACGGGCAAAAAGAATCAAACCCCTTGGCTCGGACCCATTGATTGTCCTTACGCTGTAGATCTCGAGCGGTTACGTCATTGGCAATGGTGTAGCCCCAAATTTTTGCCTGGGCGGTTTCGGGGGTGCAGAGAAAGCCGCGATCTCCGATCACCAGGGCGAGTTCGCCTTCGTAGTCGATTTGCTGGCTCTGAGGGGGGTAAAAAATGGGAGCCCCGTGGGCAATGACACTGGTTGATGGTTTGAAAAAGAGGAGGGGCTCTTTGGGAACGCTCCCGCCCATCTCTGCGGCGTGTTGGGCGTAGTTTTTGCCAACTGCAATGATTTTCGAGGGGGCACAGGGGGCTAAGAGTCGATAGCTATTGGGGGCGAGATCGACCTCGGTGAGCTCTCCGCCTAGCCAAGGTGGGGCATCTAATACCCTAATGCTGCGATCGGCTTGCAAAAGGCCATAGTGCAACTGACCGCTTGAGGATTGAACTCGAACATAGCGCTGCGCCATACAAACTGCTTCACTTCTTGCTATGATTGTAGGTCCTTGCTTTTCAGCTTTCGGTGCAATGAGCATAGCAGCTTACAGGGAACTTATTCTGCTGTTTTTCGACGCGATTTTCTAGCCATATTCTTGATGAGAGACAGCTCGCGTCGGCAGTTAGGGCTTGTGAAAATTGCCGAAAGCCAAAGCCATTTTGTCCATAAGGAGTGATGCAGTTGAATAACCTATACGAGACGATGTACATTTTGCGCCCTGATCTTGGCGATGAAGCCGTGGACGGGGCCATTGTAAAATATCAAGATTTGTTGAAGGAGCAAGAGGCTGAGATTATCGAAACTCAGCATCGGGGTAAGCGACGTTTGGCCTATGAAATTAACCGCCACCGCGAAGGTATCTATATCCAGATGAACTACCGCGGACCGGGCCATGCGATCGCACCGATGGAGCGTGCCATGCGCTTGAGCGAAGATGTGATTCGCTATATGACCCTGGTGATTGACGAGACCGATATTGCCTCAGCAGAGTCAGCTGCCCCGTCCCAAGCACCTTTGGGCGCTTCTTAAGACGTCACGGATTTTTTGTTTAACTTTAGAGGCGCAGCCGCAAGGCTGCGCCTTTTTGCTTGGCGACGCCAGGGCCAATGTGCGTTAACGTCAGGCTCAGGGCAAGCTGTCCCTCCTTCAAAGCCCAAAAAGCTTGCTTTTTTTACGATTGGTGCTAAATTTATGGGCACTGAAATGATAAAACACTTGTCATTCCCTCAGGCTCATTGTTTGCCGCAGCCAGCCGTGTTGTTTGCCCTCGGGTAAAACTCAAATTCTCAAACTGGCCGTGGTTTACGTGCCAATCTGACTGTGAAGTGTTACAGTATCAGCGATTTGAAGAACCCGTCGGTGCGTCTTCTTAGTCTCAATAGCTTTAGTTAACGTTGAATTTTAGTGTAGGAGTTGCCTTGTGACTCAACTGGCCCAAAAGTTGAAAGTATCGGATACCCAGGCTGAGCTAGCGCGGCTGCAAGAAGAATTGCAAATGCGCGATCAGTTGGTGCAGCAGCTTTCCCAAGAGCTGTTTCGGCTGGTCAAGGGGAATAAAAATTTCTTGCCGTCCACCGAAGTTTCGGAGCGGCATCATGCCGAAGTCCGAGCCCTGCGGGAGCAGCTCCAGGGGGTTGAGCAGCAGGTGGCGTTTTATCAAGAGCAGATCGGGGGCCGTGATTCTGAGATTTATCAGCTCCGTCAAACGGTGCAAGAGCTGACCGATCGCACCCGCATGTTAGAGCAGGTGGTACAAGAACTCCCCCAAATTTATAAGCAAAAGTTTGCTGAGCGGATGTCAGCGGTTAAAGAGCGCGTGGCGGGTATTCAACAGGAAAATCGTCAGCTCCACGCTGAGCTGCAAAGCGTAAGCTACCGTCTGGCGGTACGCAGCCGTCGTAACCAGCACTGTTTAGATTTGCCCACATTTCCCCGCTCTGCGATCGCAACCAGCTCAATGCCCAGCTTTGCAGAAGGCTAATTTTGGGCATTTCTAACTGGACGCTTTTAACAACGTTAAGGGTTTGCATCAAGCAAACTCGATAAAGCTAAGACCTCCCAATTGGGAGGTTTCTTTTTAGAGAGTGTATATTCGTCAGGTTTAGCGTTGACACTTCCCAGAAAAACGCGCCAAGATGAGAAAAGTAAAAAAATGTAAATTTCCACTTTTATGGAATCATTTTCACTGTCGCCAGAGCTATTCTCCCTCGAATCGCTTCAGGTCATTGCTCGGGAGTATGGCTATTGGGCCGTTTTCTTTGGGATCATGTTGGAAAATATGGGGTTACCCCTCCCAGGGGAGACGGTCACCTTGGTGGGTGGCTTTTTAGCCGGAGAGGGGGAGTTAGCCTACGGCTGGGTACTGGCCTGTGCGATCGCAGGGGCCACCCTCGGCGATAACTTTGGCTACTGGCTGGGGTTTTATGGCGGTTGGCCCTTGCTACAGCGGCTGGGCAGATTATTTCGCCTAGAAGAATCGAAGTTGGTCAAGGTGCGAGAACAATTCAGTGAAAATGCAGATAAAGCAGTTATTGTAGGTCGTTTTGTGGCCCTACTACGCATTTTCGCCGGGCCTCTGGCCGGGATTGCCCGGATGCCTTACTGGAAGTTTTTGCTTTGTAATCTTTTAGGGGCAACCTTGTGGGCGACGGTGATGGTCAGCCTCGCCTTTTTTGTCGGGCGATTAATACCCCTGGCGACCCTGGTGGCGGGTGTGGCTCAGTTTACAGTTTTGGCCCTGGTAGCTGTGATTGCGTGGGTAGCTTTGGCTTGGTGGCTTGACGCTCGCCAGTCTGCAAAAGCAGTCAACCCTCAGGAATAATCATGAGGGCCGCTCTAGTCTCTCCGATAAATCGCTGAACCCACTTTGGCTATGACAGTTAAATTACTGTCATAGCTTGCTTGAATAGTGTGCTGACTTTGGGCATTGCCGCTGATGTATTTGCGAAGCAGCAGTGTCACTATTAAAGGGTAGCAAGCATTTACTTTAGCAAGTCCTTAATTTCAAAGGCTTATGCCAGAGGGCTTTGGGAGAATGATATGGGTGGTTTAGAGCTAATTCTTTTTGTGGCAGGGCCTTCTCTAGGGTTCTTGATCAGTTTATCGGCCTGGGCAACCAAAGTGCCTGAACGCCAGGCTTGAGGCTTGGTGCTCCGGGGATAGGGGCTAGCAATGACCTGTCCCCGATGACTGTTACTTAATCTGAATGGTTCGCAGCATTTCTTGCTTGGCGTCTTCTATCTGCTGTCCCTGGACGCTGACACGATAGTGCAGGGGGGAAAGGTAGGTTTGAATGCCGAGTTTCTGAAATTTTTCGTGGAGAATATCCAAGGCAACCTGGGGTGAAAAAGCAGCCTGGGGCGAGAGGCTTGACTCTCGGGCCGAGGCTTTGAGGACACCCTCAAAGCCTGTAAACGCCAGGCGATAGATTAGCTGACGGCTAAAGTCACCGTGAAAGTAGCCGCCATGGACATCTCGCTTGCCCAGCATGGAGTCGACAATGAGTTGAGTGTAGTCCCAGGCATTGAGAATGCCTTTGCGTTTGGCTCGGCTCAGTATCCCCATCGATACAGGGCGGCGCTGGGTGCCCTTAAAGCAGACACAGGTATCAAAATAATCGGTGCAGTCAAAAAATGTAAACAAATCTGCCAGGGTGATGCTGGCAAAGGGGGATTTATCTTGTTCGCTAAATAACTCAGCCAGTGACAGGTAACCGTCTTTGTCACTGCCACCGTGAGTGATATAGAGATTTTTTAAGATATCGTCAGGGTCGGTTTGAATGGCAGTTTGCAGGCGCACCTCTGAGCGAAAGTAGGTGCGCAGGTTGGCTAGATTCGTAATGCCGTAGTCTTTGGTGTTGGCCAGGGCTACATTCCCTAGACGATAGCCACGAGTCCGAGTGGTGCTAGGAAACGAAATGTAATTGACCGCCGTTGACGCGAAGCGCAGGGCCAGATCCCCTTCGTTGCTAAATAGATAGGCCTCTTTAAAGCGCCGCAAAGAAGGGGCCAGAAAATTGGTCCGACTAGAAATAATTGACAGGATAGGAATATCTGGGGCGGCCAAAATTAAACGCTCTAGGCTTAAGGTCCGGCCAATGTTGGGAGGGGGATATTTCGCCACAGAGCGATTGTCAAACACGTCTGATAAAATTCTGACGATATTGGTGACCACCAGTGCTCCCATGCTGTGCCCGATAAAATTGAGCTTGATGCGACGGGGGGTGTTTTCCCAATGTTGTTGAGCGGCTTGGGGCAGATCTGTTAGCTCTGGCTGGGTGTTTTTTAGGTGGGCAGCGGTTTGATCAATAATCTCTTGATCTAAGCGGCGCACTAACTCAACGAGATCGAGCACCCCAAAGTTTGTGGCGCGGTAAACGTCGCGAAAGTAAACAGAAAGGCGGAGTAATACCAAAGCGACGACAATTGCGGCGGCGCTGGAGGTGAGGCCCAGTAGCACTCCAAACAGAAAATCGATCTGCTCACCCTGCATCAACAGTGCCAAAATTAGCCAAACCCCGCTCATCAGGGTGCCCACGATCAGCAACCCTTTGGGAATGGGCGGCAGTGCTTTTAAGTTGCGAAGCAGATGTTTGGGCGTCATCGAAAAACTTTCAGACGACCAGCGATAGCCGATAAACACGACGTTGGATTTATCTTTAATGGCCGTATCGGCCTCGTTAATATAGCGAACGATGTCTTTATACCAGGCTTTGATGCCGTCTTCGTGGGTATTGTATCCGTGGACGGCAATGGTCAATTCTGGGGCTTCTAGACTCTCAGGATGGCTGTAAATACGGTAGAGATCCTGTGCGATCGCAGTCATCCCTCGTCGGGTTTGAGCTTCGTCTTGTTGGGTAAATTGCAAGGCATCTTCGATATTGGGGGGTGCGGTACTGATCACGAAATAACAAGGAATTTTGGTACCACGTCGGGGACTCACCGACCCAATGGTAATTTCCTGGGTATCAGGGTCGAGGTGAAACTCTTGAATACGAAAAGGTATCCCGTCCATGTGAGTGTGCTTGCGTGGGGTTTACTCTAAGCGTAGTGAAAGACTACAGAACAGACGCTGGGTTGTAAAACAACTTATGGCAACGACACTGATTACAGGGCCAGCCCGATCGGGCAAGAGCGAATGGGCTGAGCACCTCGCCCATCAGTCTAAACAGGCAGTCGTCTATGTGGCCACTTCTCGAGCGGATCCTGATGATGCGGAGTGGCAAGCCCGCCTGGACAAGCATCGCGCCCGCAGGCCGGACTACTGGTGTGTGCTTGAGGTGCCGGTTGAATTGGTCCAGGTGCTGAGAGGGGCAACGCCTGATCAATGTCTGTTGATTGACTCCTTGGGAACCTGGCTAGCTAATTTGATCGACCTGGATGACGCGGTCTGGCAGCAGTATCAGGACCAGTTTATTGAAGCTGTCCGTACTGCCGTCTGTGACGTGATTTTAGTCGGAGAAGAAACCGGCTGGGGCATTGTGCCTGCTTATCCGATCGGGCGAACCTTTCGCGATCGGCTAGGGGGATTAATACGGCAGGTCGGTGCGATCTCAACCTCAGTTTATCTGGTGACCGGGGGCTATGCGCTGGATCTCAAGCAGTTGGGAGTGGCGATTTCCCCAGGCTCTTTTCTCCCCCAGAAAGATTAAGACACCTTTAGGATATCGGTATTTAGGCGATTGATAACATTAGACACGCTACGATCAGGCTGTCAGTCAGTAAATATGACTGGTTCTGTTTACCATTTATCTGTTAACCCAGATGGGAGACCAATGGCTTCTCAAGAGCAAGTTCGAGAATATCTAGCCTACTGGTTTCAGCTGGGCAAGCGTGTGATCCTCCGCAATGGTGAGACGGCTTGTCGTCCTCAACCCGTGCTACAAGGGGATCAATTGAGTCCTGAGTTTGAAGCCTGCTGGGCTCAAGTGATGGCGAAAGGCGGCAGTGATTGCTACGTGGAAGGCACCTCGGTGACTTTGGACAAGCTCCTAACTGAAGAATGGGACATTGATGAATGTGCCCGATGTGAGCTACCAGTAGCTGTGCCAACCACCCCCTATACGATTGAGCCCTGCCCCTGTAATGATCTAATGCATTGGCCCAATTTTGAGTCGCCCTATCCCCATTTGCCAGTCAATAGTAAGGCTCGTCTGACTAACCTGCATTCGCGGTTGCAGACTAAGGAAGCTACTGGACAGTCCCCGATAGAATCCGGTGAATAGAGATGTGTTAGGTATAGTGCCAGGTATTAGGTGTTAGCTGTGAGGCAAATTGGTCCAATCTAGAGCCCAAGTCTAAAACCTACGCCTGCCCGACTAGCTCAGCTTGGTTGCTGCGCTTGATTTCATGGGTAAAAAAGTCTTTAGCCATCACAGTGTTGGGAAAAATAGCTCTAGCTTCGGTGAGCAAATCTTTGAGTTGGAGGGGGTTGCCGGGCGCATAGCGAGGGCTAAAGTGGGTCATTATGAGCTGCTTAGCCTGACCTGTGAGAGCGACCTGAGCAGCCATCGTAGAGGTGGAGTGCAGGCGCTGATAGGCCAGGTCGGCGTCCTGGTGAGAAAAGGTGGCTTCGTGGATCAGCACATCGACCTGGTTGGCAAGTCCGACGGCGCTTTCACAAAAAATAGTGTCGGTGCAGTAGGCCAGCTTGCGTCCCGTGAGGGTTGGGCCACACAAATCGCTGCCGTTGATGATGCGACCGTCGGGGAGGGTAATCACTTCTCCCTTTTTGAGCCGACCATAGACAGGGCCAGAGGGAATCCCGAGGGCAGTGGCGCGTTTGACATCAAAGTGACCGGGGCGGTCTTTTTCGCAGATGCGATAGCCAAAGGCCGGCACGCGATGTTCTAAGCGATCGCAGCTAACCACAAAGTCACCATCTTCAAATACTTTGCCCGGTTCAACGGTGTGGACTTTGACTGGGTAGGAAAAATGGGTCTGAGAATATTTGCGACAGGCCTGTAAATAGTCATTGAGTCGCGGTGGCCCATAGATGTCGATGCGTTGCTGCGCACCAGCCAGGCCGCAGGTTGCTAGCAGGCCCATCAGCCCAAAGATGTGGTCGCCGTGCATGTGGGTGACAAATATGCGGCGAATTTGGCTCGACTTAAACTCGCTTTTGAGGAACTGATGCTGTGTACCTTCGCCACAGTCAAATAGCCAAATCTCGGCTCGCTGGGGTAGCCGTAGAGCCACGCTCGAAACGTTGCGTGATCGGGTGGGCACGCCAGAACTGGTGCCTAAAAATGTAACTTGCAAGGCGATACCTGGTGCAATGTTTCTCAATTATAGTGGCACGGGTTGAGGGGGGGATGGGTGAGAGGGTGAGAGATGAGAGCGTGGAGGGTGAGAGGGTGAGGTCGGGATTTTTAAGAATTTCTTGGCGTAATGTTAGGAAAATATGACATTTTCCGCCCTTGTTTTGAGGCTGAGAATGGCTGTCATCCGTGATATCACTGAGATAAGTACATCTACTCATCAAATGAAGTTGGAAAATTGGTGGATTCACTGTGAAGATTCATCACAGAAAGTTCTGTAATTATTGTTACAATGTGCGACGGAGATTCAATCAGAGCTTTTGCAGCAACGCAAGGCATGTTTTAGTTTTCTCCAAAATTGAGAGATCAACGCAAAGTCAATGACTAGCGAGGCCAGCCTTAACGAGGGGCTGGCTTTTTCTTTGGGGGACCAGCTCCCTGGTTTCTTGTCAGGTCTTGACCAGGTCCTTCAAAGTTTGACCAAGCAACCGGGGAGCTTCCCAGGCTTAACCTTCAGCAGCTAAGCAGTTTTATTTATAAAGATTTTTGTAAATACTTGAGGAAGTGATCGGTGGCTTGGTTGATGAGGGCGGGGCGAACTTGTTTCCAGTAGGTGCGGTTGAGGATGGTCGATTTCTTTGCACATCATGACGGTGGACTGATCATCGAGTTCGCCTTTGATAAAGTCAGGGTTTTTGCCTGCTGCCAGCTCCCAAAATTGGCTGGCATAGCTCGGGCGAGTGTAAGCCCGTAGCGATCGCACCACATTAATTGAAGACAGTTGCGATCGCTGTTGCTGATAGGTGTCGATAAACCCCAACATTTTTTCTAAAGCAGGTTTTGAGGTCATGGCACTCTCCCTCGGAAGTTGACCCATTGTAGCGAGGAGACGCAAGTTGGACTTGCCTAAGC
>JBCDDJ010000206.1:0-11109 GCA_039180385.1 Cyanobacteria bacterium P01_G01_bin.38
GGGGTGATCTTCCAAAAGCAGGGCGATACTTACTATGTGTTGACCGCCAAGCATGTCGTTGAGACCCCTGACGAGTACGAGATTATTACCCCTGACGAGCAGGTCTATCCCCTCGATTACAACAAAATTTTCCCGATGGCTAATACTGATTTAGCCGTGGCTGAGTTCAATAGCGAACAAGCCTATGCGATTGCCGAACTCGGCGATTCTGACCAGGTGACCGAAGGGGATTCTGTTTTCATTGCCGGGTGGCCGCAGTCAGGTGAGGCGATTCCCTACATTTATCAATTTATCTCGGGCAATATTTCAGGACTGCCGCCACGACCGCTGCCAGGGGGCTATGGCCTGATCTATACCAACACCGCTCGACAGGGGATGAGCGGTGGCCCGGTGTTTGACAATGAGGGCGATGTGGTCGGAATTCACGGTCGGGCTGAGGGCAAAGAGATTTATCTACCCAACTCAGATTTTGACACTACGATCGTACGCGATGGCTTTAGTCTCGGGGTGCCGATCAATGCGTTTTTGACCCAGACATCCGAGCTGCCGATCGAGCCTGAAACGCTGCCATCGCCAGTCATCGCTGAAGCCAGCCCGGTTTACTTTAACGAGCCGCTGCGATTGACCCACGTGAGTGTGCCCACCAAATGGCAGTTTCGAGAGTCTGAATATCTGTTTAATATCAATCTGCCAGCGGAGGCGGCAGAACCTCTCGAAGAAATTGTCTTTACCCAGATAGAAGGGGCGGACTACCCCAGCTACAGCATTCGTGATACCCATGCCTTTGAGGGGGGGGATCGAGATGCCGCGCTGCCTCTGAGCCTGGTGGCGAATGATACCGATGAGAGAACCATGACCGTGGTGTTTGACCCGCAGGTTGAGCCCGGTCGGCAGGTGACGGTGGCGCTCAAGGCCCATCGCAATCCTCGCGATGGCACTTATCTGTATCGTGTGGTGGCGTATCCGCCGGGTACGGCTGGGCGCGGCCAACGGATTGGCACGGGACGGCTTAGTTTTTATGAGCAAGAAGCGTTTTGAGGGGGGATTGGAGAGTGATGCTGTGTACTGTAGGCCCTCACCCTAAATCCCTCTCCCAACATTGGGAGAGGGACTTTGAGTGGAGTGAAATTCTCCTTGCTGACAGGATCTCGGAATGACTAAAAATCCTACCGGGAAAGGCTTGCTCCCCTTCTCCCAAATTTGGGAGAAGGGGTCAGGGGATAAGGGCCATCCAGGGAGGCCATCCATGTGGAATTTAACACTGGTTTTGCTCCTAACACCCTTTTACCCGCTGGGGATTCTTAATCATACTGAACACTTTTCCACATACCTACATATCCTGCACTGGGTAGACACAAGGCCAGCCCCTACCCCCATCTCACCCCACCGCCTCTCCTCTCCACCTCTCCACCTCCCCACCGACCTTCAACAGCAAGGTCTCCGCCAGTTTCAGCAAGGTCAGTTCTCTCAGGCGATCGCAACTTATCAGCAGGCGCTCTCCCTGGCAGACAGTAGCCCAGGCTTGCAAGCCACTCTGCTCAGTCAGCTGGGCCATACCTATGCCAACCAGGGGGATTACACCACCGCGCTGACGCTCTTGGAGATCGCCCAGCAACGCTATACCCTTGTTGGAGATCGCCTTGGGCTAGCCGAAGTAGATATCTATCAAGGCTTTGTGAGACGGCGACAGGGTCGCTATCCAGAGGCTTTAGAACGATTGGAAACCGCCCTGGAAAGATTGTCATCTGAGGCGGAGACATCCAATCTTCGACAACAAACCCTGACTGGAGAAGCTTTGCACAACCTGGCGGCGGTCCGGGCAGATAGGGGCGAGACAGAAACTGCGATCGCACTCTACACCCAGGCTCTTGAGATATGGAATTCCCCCCAGGTTGCTTCGCAAGACACCCTCACCCAGCAATTTCACCAAGGACGCGCCCTCAATAACCTGGGCGGAGTTTACTACACCCAGGGTGACCTGGACCAAGCCCAAACCTACTATCAGCAGGCCCTGACCACTGCCCAAGCAATTGGCAATCAGGCCAGCGAGGGGCGAATTCTCACCAATTTAGGCTTGATTGATCGCCAGTCGGGCCGTTACGACCAGGCAGAACAGCGCTATCAAGAAGCCTTAGGCGTGCTCACCGCCATTGGTGACCGGGCCAGCGTCAGCAGCACCCTCAATAGCTTAGGGGTGGTTTACGAAGCCCTGGGGCAAACCGATCAGGCCCTGGATAGCTATCAGCAGGGGCTTGCCATCGCAGCGGAGATCGGTGACCAGCGTCAGATCGGCAACTTATGGGATGGGCTCGGCGGGCTTTACTATCGGCAGGCTCGCTATGGCAAAGCCCTCACTGCATATGAGACGGCCTTGCAGGTCCATCAAACCATTGGCAATCCTATGGGGGCGGCGGCAACCCTCACTAACCTGGGGGGCACCTATGAGGCCCTGGGGCGCTCTGAAACGGCGCTGGATTATTTTGATCAAGCCCTGGCCATTGACGACCCCGTGAATAAACCTGGCATTTTGGCGGCTCAAGGGGTTGTCTATCAGCGTCTGGGAGATCTCCCCCAAGCCCTGAGCGTGACCCAGCAGGGGCTGGACCTGGCCGTGGAGACAGGTAATCAGCCCTTACAAAGTCGCCTGCTCGATCAGCTGGGGGGGCTCTATGGTCAGTTGGGTCAGGTGGAGATTGCGATCGCAACCTACCAAAATGCCTTACAAATTGCCCAAACCAGCGGCGACCCCACCGCCATCGGGCGCACCCTCAACAGTTTGGCGACGCTCTATGCTCAGCAGGGTGAGCTAAACCAAGCTCAGCCCCAATTGCAATCTGCCCTCAGCCACTTTCGCCAGATCGGCGATCGCCAGGGTGAAACCACTGTTCTAAGTAATCTTGGCAAACTTTATGGGGCCAGCGATCAGCCTGCCCTGGCGATTTTGTTTTACAAGCAGGCGGTCAATCTGCACGAAGCCATTCGGGGCGAGCTGCAATCTCTCTCGGGTGACCTGCAACAGTCGTATCTCGACAGCATTACCCCCACCTATCGCAGTCTGGCCGATTTGCTTTTGCAGCAAAACCGGGTGCTAGAGGCCCAGCGGGTGATCGATTTGCTCAAAGTCCAGGAACTGGACGACTATCTGCGCGGTGTTCGCGGCAATGACAATACCCAGCAGGGGGTGGATGCCCTGGCCTCAGAGCAGCAGATCTGGGCAGAGCATGAGCAGTTGACCGAGGCAGCGGTGATGATTGCTCAAGAACTAACCACCCTGCGCCAGCTAAATCGGCCCCTTACCCCGGACGAAACCCAACGTAAAGCCCAACTGGATGAACAACAGCGTCAGCTGGTGCGACAGTTTCGCGAGTTTAGCCGTCGCCCCGACATCGTCGGCTATGTTGAAGCCCTGAGCTACAGCGCCCGTGAGCAGAGCCTCAGCCTGTCTCGATTGCAAGACCTGTCCCAAAATTTGCAAAATCTTGAGCAGCCGACGGTGCTTCTCTATCCGCTGATTTTAGAAGACCGTTTGGAGTTGATTTTAGTCGCCCCAGGGGTGCCCCCCATCCATCAAACCGTCGAGGTGCGTCGCACCACCCTCAACGAAACCATCCAAGCTTTTCGCACTGCCCTTGCTGACCCCGAGAGTGACCCCTACCCGGCAGCTCAACAGCTCTACGATTGGCTGATCCGCCCGGTTGCCTCGCAGCTCACCGAGGCTCAGGCTAAAACAATCCTCTATGCCTCCGATGGTCCTCTGCGCTACATTCCTCTGGCGGCGCTACATGATGGCAACACCTGGCTAGTTGAGAACTATCGCATCAACAACATTACCGCTGCTTCCATCGATGATTTGGTCAGCCAGCCCCCACAGGAACCTAGCATTTTAGCCGGGGCGTTTACCGACCCTCGCACCCGCTACACCGTCTCTGTCGGGTCACAAATGCTTAGCTTTCGGGGGCTCCCCTACGCGGGCATTGAGGTAGATTTGCTGCGGGGGCTCCAGCCCAACAGTGAGACGTACCTTGACCCAGACTTTAACAGAACCAGCATTCTGCCCAATATGAACGATTTCCCCATTGTTCACTTTGCCACCCATGCGGCGTTTCTGCCCGGTAGCCCGCTGGATTCATTTATCTTGTTGGGAAACGGGGAGACGATTACCCTGCAAGAGGTGCAGGATGAATGGTTTTTTAACAACCTGGATTTAATTGTGCTGAGTGCCTGTCAGACCGGGTTGAGCGGTTTAGTTGATGGCGGGGAAGAGATTTTGGGGTTTGGATATTTGATGCAAAACGCGGGGGCAAATGCTGCGATCGCATCCCTCTGGGCCGTGGATGACGGCGGCACCCAAACCCTGATGAGCGCCTTCTACACCGCCCTCCTCGAAACCGGTCTCACCAAAGCCGAAGCCCTGCGGCAGGCCCAGCTTACCCTGATCGAGCAAGGCGCTGGACCGCTCACCCCGCCACGGGGCGGTTTCCCCCTGATTGCCTGGACCCGTGAGACTGAGGCTCAAACCTGGACTCGGCTGAGCCATCCTTACTATTGGGCACCGTTTATTTTGATTGGGAATGGGTTGTGAGGTTATGACGTTGGGTCACTATTTGAGTCACTGTTTATTTGCTATGTTTATTTGCTATCTCAAGCGCGCACCTAACAATTTCATTCTGCTTTGCGATAACAGCTAAAAACCGTTCTGCATTGCGCTGCTGCATTTCCATCGTTCGACGCTGTGACTCGATACCCACAATCAGCCGGTCGATGCTGCGCTCTAATCGCTCAATGCTAGCAGTCAGAGTAGTTCCCTGAGTGGCGATTGTGCGGGTTAGCTCAGCCATTTGATTGATGTTGTTGTCGAGACGCTCGTCGGTACTTGCCTGATACTCGGCAACACGTTGCTTTAACCGATAGAGCCGCATAGCGATGATATCTTTTGATCCTGCTTTAGCAGAGTCAGCCATTTCTCACTCCCTCCAGGGTTTCTAGCCGCAGAACTTGCCTACTGGCTTCAGCCCACTGGATATCGATGATAGGGTCAGGAACTCGCATAATCATTATCATTACGCTTTGAAACACCACATGTATTTCAATCCTAATGTACGTAGGATAGAGCAGTCTACTCCTGACATATCTATCACATCGATAAAACCTGGATACGCAGGAAGGGGCCGACGCCTCCTAGTGAGGCAGCTTCCCGCTGATTACCTGGGCACAGGAAACTGAAGCTCACAACGGGACGCGGTTAAGTCATCCTGACTATATGGGCTCCGTTTATTTTGACTGGGAATGGATTGTAATTTAAAGCGATGTGGTACATGCCGACCAGAGAAGTATATTATCAGTGATCTCAAATACTTTGCCCTAAGTTTGCTGACTTGCTCCGGATTATCTAGAACACGGTTTGAATTGTGTTTTGCGGTTTTCTTTTTTATGGAAAAAGGTTTTCCATAGCAATCTGGGAACACTATATTGAATTCTAGAGGTCATAAATCAGAGTGCATCTGATTTATAAGAGGGTTGTGCTAATGGCTACTAAAAGTAATTCTCAATATACGGAAAAGACTCTTAAGGATCAATTTAAGAGTTTCAAACAGGCTAAATCTCACTTTGGACTTAAGGCCCGTAGTTGGAGAGCCTTAGCAGATAAATTAAATTCGCCAAGTGCCGCTGATTTAGAAGCTCAGCTTGTTGAGTTGAATAAGCAAATAGCTCAACTAGAAGCAGAAAATGAGCAGCTTCGAAAACGTTTTGCTTTCGGCAAGAACTTTGACGAAGTAGGTTTCTGGCTATTGGATCGGAATTTTGAGCGGGCTAAATTCGACGATTTTGGTATAGGAATAGCAGCAACCGAAATGGCGTCAGCAGCCCAAAAGGCATATAAAAAGCTGGCTCAAAAATACCACCCTGACAATGGGGGACTACCTGAGCAAATGGCTAATGTGAACAGGCTAAAAAGCCAGATGCTCTCACTGGTCAAGACCAACGGCGGTATGGACTTGTAATTTCAAAGAGTGATGAAAAGGCTTGAATTAACTAACGATAGCGAAGTTATTCTAAAAACAACTCTGTCTAAGGGGCAGGTAGCCAAGTTCAATATATTGGTAGATAGACTTAAGACCAAGAATGGCGTAGCTTATATACCCACTGGCGAACTGCATGGAGCACTTCTAACGCGAAGCAAAAAAAGTGCCCAAAAAATAGTACAGGCATATAGAGACGTAATAAGGATTTACCTGGTAAGCGCTGAGGAAATTGGATTACAGACATCAGACGCTTATATTCTTCCTATAGGCTTGCAAATACTGCTACATCATCTGGCTCAAGACAATCCTAAACGCGCATCTGATTACCGTGCTAGCGTGGCTTTGATTGCCTACATCATCGCAGGGCATGCTCAGCTCGCTTTTGAATCCTCCATAGAAGCACGAGAAGTGATTAGTAACGAACAGGTGGTAATAGCTAGGCTGAAGCGCCAGCATACTAGCTGTCAGCTATCTGGTCAGCCATTTAATAAAGATAATCAGCAGCATGCACACCATGTATCCCCTAAATCAATAGAACCCGCTTTATGCGCTGAAGAGAGTAATATAGTAATCATTACTGGTAAATTGCATTTAGAGTATCACTCATGGGTTGAAAGCCTGGGTGGAGAAGTCTCCAGGTCAACTCTCAGAAACTTTTGCAGAAAACATCAATACAGTCTTGACTGGGATACTCAATCTTCATTCGTAAACAAGAGTGCTTGATCTATTTAAGGACAAAGTTCTTCCCAATAGCCTTAGCACAAACGTCACTCTCTAATCCCTCTCACTTTCCACAGACACTCGGTTAGGTGGGTGTCAATCACTCACAAGCCTCGGTCGATTGATCGAGGCTGTGCCCGGGGAGTCTGGATAACTTCTTAGGCAATATCCCCATCAGCATTGAGCACAGCCCAAAAGCTCCGAACATCGCGTGACATGGCCCTTCTCACGAAGGGCTACTGCCGACAGACGGTATTTATAGTTGTCGTGGCCGGTATGCTCTCTCGGCTACTGTTTGAGCCGATTACCCTGTGGTATTATCAACGCCATTATCGACACATCCTACTTTCTATATTTACTAATGCGCACCCGGCGTTGAATATAATATTTGTCTAGACTGGCTTATGATGACTGTCTGATGATTGATGACTTACCCAGGAGCCTCTATGAAAGACCTTGACACCCAAAGCACAATTGGGCTGCTAAATCAGATTATGGAATTTGAGCTGGCAGGCGTGGTACGCTACACCCACTATTCCTTGATGGTGACAGGGCCTAACCGCATTCCGATCGTAGAGTTCTTTAAAGCCCAGGCCAATGAGTCTCTACTACACGCTCAAGAAGCGGGTGAGATTATTACGGGGCTAGAAGGTCACCCTAGTCAGAGCATTTCAGCTATTGAAGAAACCAATCAACATTCGGTCAAAGACTTGTTGAAAGAAAGTTTCAACCATGAGCAAAGGGCCTTGAATCTGTACAAGGAACTGCTAGGCATTGTCGAAAATGCCAGTATTTATCTAGAAGAATATACTCGCACCAAGATTGGTCAGGAAGAGATGCACAATCTCGAAATCAGGAAGATGCTACGGGATTACAGTTAAGCTCCTGATAGTAGCTAACTCATCATGACCGCTGATTTGGCTTGCCTTCAGCATTGACGGCTATCAATCTGAACTCACGGGCGACTTTAGTAACGGTCTAGAACCGAGAGCTCCTAATTTTTTGCTGCCCTGAGTCCCGATTTCCGGCCCACCGAAGCTCCCTTCATCAATATTGACGAGTAAGATATAGGTATCGCAGTGCTCTATTGGGCAAAGCGTCAGCTAACGTCATGAAACGAAGGAGCCAGGTGCAATGCCACGTCAAGTCGGTGAACGGTATGCTTGCGAGAAATGCGGGGCCCAGCTTGTTTATGAGAAGCCGTGTCCCTGTCCAGACAGTATGCCCCATTCAGAAATCTGCTGTGGGGAACAGATGAAGCTCGTGCAGGAAGAAGCGCCAGCAACGACGGAGAAGAGCTGAATGCCCCAACTCGATCAATCTGCCTTACAAGCTCGAAATAGATTATTCTCAATGTTTCTGGTGCTTTGCGCCCTAGATGCTTTGCTGGTTTTCATTGCGCGGGATCTATGGGCCATCGGGCGTATTTTACTTACCATCGCCGTCATGTACTTTGTTTTGCAGGGACGGCAATGGGCAAAATGGCTCCTGATCGGGCTTTGCAGTTTGCTAGTGGTCGCGTTAGTAGCCCTAGTGCTGTTGAGTTCCCAGCTCTCAACGGTGCTCATCGTCGGGAGTTGGTTGATGATCATGCTCAGCGCGATCATTCCTATCTACATGACCCGCAGCCAAGCGTTAAACCGTTATTTCTCCTGGAAAAGACAAAATAACTAACGACAGGCCGCAAGGTTCACTGAGATCGAGTTTGCTAACCTCAGTGACCTTCGCTGCGACCCTATGAATACGGACGTTAGGCGTCAATAAACAGGTCTTCCCCTGCTTGGGTGACCCTAAAACTCGCCACATCGGTGGGGGTTTTACCCATCGCCATCATTTTCTTCGCCGCACCGGGCAAGGGGATACCGACAAAAGAGTCTACCCATTCAATGTTTTTGCCCGTACAGATTTCAAACTTAGACCCGTGAAAGGGGCAAGTAATCGCACCGTTTTCAAACTTGCCTTTGGCCATAGGCAGGCCCAGGTGGGGGCATTTATTGGCAACCGCACAATACTGATCACCCACTTTAGCTACCAGGACCGATTTACCGTCAGCACTGGCTTTCAGGACTTTATCAGCACTGACATCAGCCGTAGTGGCAATTTTGATTTGAGCCATGGTAGAAGACTCCTAATAGTGTGGATAATCTTAAAGTTCTTGAAATTGAAAACTGGGATAACTGTACTCGGTGTCCTAAGCGGCCAACGCTATAATACAGGATTGGCCAGCTGCCAGCTCGTCTGTGTGGATATGTGACAAGTTTTTATCTAAAATCCGACTTCGCTTACGACGCTTGTTGTGACTGCCGTCGCAAAAGATCGGACACCGCCTGCGGCGTCAGGGCTTTATCAAATAAAAAACCTTGCCCTATGTCACACCCACTGGTCTTGAGATGGCACAGTTGAGCTTCGGTTTCAATGCCTTCTGCAATCACATCCATTTTGAGGGTATGGGCTAGAGAGACAATAGACTGAATGATTTCTCGATCTTCGGCTTGGGTCTCTAGACGAGCGACAAAGGATCGATCAATTTTGAGGGTGCGAACAGGAAACTTTTGCAAATGACTGAGGGAAGAATACCCTGTACCAAAGTCATCCAGGGCCAATCGGATTGAGTGTGATTCTAGCTCTTGAAACACTGAGGCCGCTACGGTGGGATTATCCATCAACATGCTTTCGGTAATTTCTAACTGTAGATAGCTGGGGTTTAACCCCGTCTCTGCCAAGATCTGGAGAATGCGATGCACCAGATTGGTATTGGACAGTTGTTTGCTAGAGAAATTGACACTCAGCGTAAAGGCAGAAGATATCCAACCCTCACGCAACCAGTTTTGTATCTGCTGACAGGCCTGCTCTAGTACGTACTGCCCCATCGGAATAATCAACCCCGTTTCCTCCGCAATCGGGATAAACTGCTCTGGAGACACATCACCTTGTTGAGGATGATGCCAGCGCAGTAGCGCCTCAAGACCCACTAACTGATTGGAGCGCAGGTCAACCAGCGGTTGATAGTGCACTTCAAGCTCTTGACGTTTGACCGCATATCTCAAATCAGTCTCTAGCTGCAGACGCGACATGGCTTCGTTATGCATCTCTTGATCAAAGATGGCATAACAAGAGCCCCCCTGAGCTTTGGCTCGATACATGGCCGTATCGGCCTCACGAATGAGATCCTCAGGCTTTTGTAAGTCTGGCCGTCCCAGGGCAATGCCAATACTCGCCCCCGTGAAAATGGTGCGTCCCTCGAGTTCAAAAGGGCTGGATAAGGCCGCATGAATGCGTTCTACAACCTGGGTCACATCCTCTAAGT
Organism: Cyanobacteria bacterium P01_G01_bin.38; assembly: GCA_039180385.1. Lineage (GTDB taxonomy): Bacteria > Cyanobacteriota > Cyanobacteriia > Phormidesmidales > Phormidesmidaceae > SIO4C1. Next base: position 10,051 of record JBCDDJ010000206.1, read on the forward strand.
CACTCATGTCCTCCAGTAAAATGGCAAATTCGTCACCGCTGAGGCGGGCCAATGTGTCACTGACCCTCAGCTGATGCTCGATCCGCCGGGTAAAGCCGATCAAGAGCTGGTCCCCCATGCCATGCCCTAAACTATCGTTGATCAATTTGAACCGATCTAAATCAATAAAAAGGAGCGCGAAGTGAACACTGCTACACCGGCGAGACAAGTCGATCACATGCTGTAGACGCTCAATAAAAAGAACCCGATTTGGGAGTTTGGTCAGCGGATCATAGAGGGCCATCCAGGCAATTTTGTCTTTTTCTTGACTGCGCTCTGTGATATCTCGTAAGGAAATAAGATAAGCCGGTGACCCTTGCCAAAGCGTCGCATTACTAGCGATTTCGACCCGCGCGGGCGGTTGCCGTAGACGATGAATGTCAATTTCTGTCAGGTTATCAACTGTAACGGGAATGCCCAGGGACTGCCCTATCAGCTGATCCGCGGTCCTATTAAAGAGCTTTTCGGCAGCCCGATTCACAAATATAACTTCTCCACGCTGATTCACAATGACCAGACCGTCCACCATACTTTCGACGACGGTGTGTAAATCATGCTCTTGCCTGCGCAATGCAGCTTGAGCCTCTTTCCGTTGAGTGATGTCATTTTGAATGCCAATAAAATAGGTCAAATGGCCTTCTGCATCAAAAATTGGCGTGACACAAAGCTCATTCCAAAACGATGTGCCGTCTTTGCGATAATTTTGCAAAGTGACGCAACATTCGCGCCCCTGTTGAATGGCTGTTTTGAGATGGTATGAGCCGATTTGCCCCCGGCTCTCGCCCTGCATAAAACGACAATTGCGGTTCAAGACTTCTGCGGCGGTGTACCCTGTAATGCGTTCAAAGGCAGGATTGACATAAATAACAGGATTATCAAACTGATTGGGATCGGTAATCACAATGCCATTACTGGCAGTGCTCACAGCCCGTTGCATTAACTCAAGCCAGACCTCTGGTTTTACAGAATCTTGACCCGAAGCTCTCAACACCTGCGCCCAGACATCTCGCATGGTAGACA
>JBCDDJ010000207.1:0-11094 GCA_039180385.1 Cyanobacteria bacterium P01_G01_bin.38
CTCTTGGCTGATGGTGAGGGGGCTGATATTGAGGATTTTTCATGTGGGCAGTCCGGTTCGACTGCAAAGCGAAAGGGTAAATAGGGCGGCTGCCAAACAGGCTGCGATGGTCCGAACGTGATTCCAAAAGGTCCAATCAGTCAAGTATTTTGCCCAGAGTGTGGTGCCTTCAGCGCTGTCTGGACTGACAATTGCGAGGGCATCATTCAGCGGTATATTGCCTGCGACCGTCACACCGATGGTCCCGATCAGGTAAAGCAGGCTGCCGACTAGCCAGTAGAGGGCACCTGGTTGCTCCCACTGTCGCAGGGCAGATATCGTGAGAACCAGGCCAGCTATAGCCGGTCCAAAGAATGCTGCCATAAACCAGGGATTGATCACCGTAATATTGATCGATTGCATAGTTGCGATGCCGGGGGCAGCGGGTTGTTGCGCCAGGGCCTGCATTACAAAGGTCGAAAAGGCAAAAAAGATGCCGGCACTCAGCGCACAGCCGACGGCTGCAAGCAGGATTAAAGGTAAGCGCAAATTTTGAACAAGGGCCATGATAAAAGTCTCCATTTAGATTTGACAGGTTAGATTTGACAGGACGCTAATACGACAAACTCGGAGTTTTGTGCAAATAGGCATCATTGCCCAGTTGTCTCAAGATAAAGTCAGCCACATCAGCTCGCGAAATTTTGAGTTGTGTAGTCTTGTCGGTGCCGGGAAAGCCATGTCGGTATTGGCCGGTGTGCTCCCCGTCAATAAAAGCGCTTGGTCGCACGATGGTCCAATCTAGATGACTCTGCTGGACGTAGTCCTCTTGTCGCTCATGATCGGTAAAGACATTGCGTAGGATCAGGCCAAACATGATGTACTTCCAATAAAAGTTCAAACTGCCCCAGCTATCACCTACCCCTAGCGTCGTCTGGCAGATAAACCGGCGAACACTAGTTTGCTCCATGGCCCGCACGATACGTTGCGTCCCCTTGGAGCGGACGGTCCCTGTGAGTGATTGCCCTGAGCCGAGGGTGCAGACAACGACATCCTGGCCTTTGACTGCTTGCTCCACAGCAGATTGATCTAGGACATCGCCTTGAAGATACCTCAGCTGGGGGTGATGGATGGCGAGCTTGGCAGGATTGCGGGCAAAGGCTGTGACGGTGTGCCCCTGGTCAAGGGCCTGTTTGACCACGTGGCGACCGATAGTGCCGGTTGATCCAAAAATGAGTAGTTTCATAACGTTGACTCCTAAGCAATGACATCCTCAGCTTAGAAACACAACTCATGTCGCACTGTCATCTTCTTGGGATACTGTCACAATCTTGCGGCCATTGTTCAATTTTTCTATAATTTTGAGGTTTAACGCTGGTCTAGCCCTGTGGAAAAAGCAGCCATTCTCCAGGCTCAATGGAATGCCGTCCCCGATCAACTTGCCCCATCCCCGGAGCCTGTTCGGGTGCAGTATTTGCAAAATCCTGCTGGAGAAGGACATTACCATGCAGAAGGTGAGCACACCCTGTTTATATCGCTAGCGCCCCGTCCGATTCATTATTTGCAAGCTCAGGATGGCAAGACCCATACCGGTTTATACCGGCAAGGCGATATGTTAGTGACGCCTGCAAACACACCTTTGTTTGTGCGGTGGGCGGGGGATGAAGATTGCTTGCAGATTCAACTCACTGCCCAGTTTTTACAAACCGTCGCGCTAGAAACCCTTGATCGGGATTGCGATCGCATCGCCCTAACCCCCGCCTTTCAGGTTCGCAATCCCCAGCTTGAATCGATCAGCATGATGCTGTTCACAGAATTTCAGCAAGGCGCCTCAGGCAATAGACTTTATCTGGATTCGCTGGCTAACGTCTTGGCGGTCAATTTACTCAGGCAACATACAACCACGATCTCTCGCCTGCCCATTTATGAGGGTGGCTTACCCCAGCGGCAGTTGATACGGGTGTTAGAGTATATTGAAGCCTATTTAGATCAAGATATTAAGCTGGCAAGTCTGGCCCAGTTGCTGGATATGAGCCAATTTCATTTTAGCCACCTCTTCAAACAGTCTATGGGGATCTCGCCTTATCAGTATCTGTTGCAGCAGCGAGTGGAACGAGCCAAACAACTTTTGAAACAAACTGACCAATCTATTTTACAGATTGCTTTAGAGTGTGGATTTAGCAGTCATAGCCATCTCAGCAAACAGTTTCGACAACTGACCGGGATGACCCCAAAAGTCTACAGAGCAAGCTAGAGAACACAACATTCAAAGAGATGTCTCCTCTTCTAGCTGTAGTCATACTTTAATGTCATCGTTTTAGAGGCTACTTTTGATGATCGAGGGTTGTACGTCCGTCAAACAACAGGGTTGGTTAAGCCTGCGCGAACAACTCTGGTCAGACTGTTCGCGCGAGGAACATCTTGCGCAGATGTCATCTTTTCTCGCAGACCCATCGCGATATGTTCAGTTTGTAGCATATGATGACGACGGCTCACCGGTTGGCTTTGCCGAAGCCTCTTTGCGGATTGACTATGTGAACGGCTCCAGCAGTTCACCAGTTGCTTTTCTAGAAGGAATTTATGTTGTTTCCCATCGGCGGCGTCAGGGCATTGCCGCCCGGCTGGTGGCAGCTGTCACTGAGTGGGCGGTTTCGTGCGGATGTCAGGAGTTAGCGTCTGACGCGCTGCTCGATAACGGGCTGAGTCAGATTTTCCATCAGTCACTGGGTTTTCGAGAAACTGAGCGAGTTGTGTTCTTTTGTAAGTCGCTTTTTTAAGGGAGATGTCCAACCTTGGGAGGTGTGTGAATAAGTTTTTATGTGAGTGAGTTGCCATGATTATTTTGGTCTGTGTTGGCTCGTAGTAGGGCCTGGTGCAATTCGCCGACGGTCAAATCCCGAATGATGGGATTGGGTTCGTTACGCAGTCGGCGCATTAGACTGCCCATTTTAAGCAGGGCGCGCCCTGCCGGTCGAAAGAGATACTCATTTGGACCCAATCTAAAGGCTGGGCGGATGCCGTGTTCAGGGGAGGCTAGAGAAAGCTGAAAGTGTTCTTCAGCGGCTTGTATCAAAGCGATCCCGTCTTCACCTGTGATCCCAAGGTGAGCTTCGAGACGGGTATCAGGGGTGATGGGGCAGCAGGTGTGGATGAGTGTCTTTACAAAAGCGACAACCTCCTCAAAAGATGGCCCTGACATCGTCGTTTAATCCTTTTCGCTTACCAGAGCCTTATAACCCATACGATTGCCAGCATTATGGCACCTATCCCATGGGATATTAAATTACATCCCAGCACCCAGCGCCAGATAACCGATAGGGGAGCGGGCTGCAAACAGCGATAAGCCACATATAGCTCAAATAAAAGCGAGATGGCTAGCGTGGGTATGAGCCAAAGCACAAATAATCCAAAAGTCGCTGCTGGTGTGTCCATCCCTACGTATATCCCAATTATCCATTCAGGTAAAGGAGCCTTAGTTCCGGTAATTTGTAGGGGTGCAACGATCACCAGGGCAATGCCAATCAGGTAAATCACCGGAATGCCGATAAATACAGAGAGCAGATTCATCCAAAGTGCGGTACGGAGACGCTGCCGTCGACTCGCGGGTAGCGCCACCCCATAGCGAAACCACCCCTCTAGCCAGATTGAGCAGGGGAGGGCTACGATCGCAAGCGGCCATTGGAGAAACAAAGCGGGTGCTAGCATAGGCAGCTCATCATGCTGAATCTTAATAACTACAGGGCCGGGCGGTTAAGTTCCTGATGGGGCAGTTCAGCCTTTGAAAGGGCTATCTTGTGGTATTAAGTAGTCTCCTATACGCTGTGTACGGTAGTTTAGGGTGTGTTTTGAGCGGAGTGAGCGTTGAGTGCGGTAGCGCTTGCACGGGCTGAGTGCGCAGTAGCTTGCAAGATTGTCTGTAAACACGGGCATTCTATGAGCACACAACTTTTTTCGGTAACCATCATGGGTCCAGCGCTAGTGTCAGAGTCACTTCAAGCTTTGCTCAAGGGTCGCGACTACAGCATTATTTTTGGCAAAACGATTGCCGAGCCGCTGTGCAAGCCACCGGGGTTTGAAGAACGTTGGCAGCAGGCACAGCAGGCAATTTCGCGGCTCGCCAAGCAATGTGAAGCCCTCGATCCGGACGGGATAACGCTCTATGTTGCCTCTGATCAAGCCGATCAGTCATTTGCGTTTCGCAAATATACCCACGTCACATCCTTTAAGCTGCAAGCCTTGATTGCTGCAAACTACCCACCCACCAGTCTGTATCTGAAGCCGGTGTTGCAAGATGCCCTGGATGGCTATTTTGCGCGTAAGGTGGTGGGGCAGACCAAGCCCAATGGCGAGATTATTTTGGTTTTGTTAGATGGGGAGCCGTGCGATCGCGCCGACATCGCCAAGCTCATCAGGCAAGCCAGCCAAAAACTCGACCGCGACGAAGAACTGGGCATTGGCTTTGTCCAAATCGGCGACGACTTCATCGCCCGAGGCTTCCTCACCGCTCTCGACGATAATCTCCAAGAGTTCGGCGCAAAATTCGATATCGTCGATACTAAAGCGCTAGACACCATTCAGCCTGACTCCCTGCTGGAATTCTTAAAAGACGTTATTCATGATTAATTGATTTCGTCTGATATGTGGATATCCTTACCCGGACCGGACTCGCGGTGTGAAATCTCCCTATGAAATCTCCCCGTAAAATCTTCCAACAATGTGGCGTATGCTAGGACTGCGCTCATGATTCGTACTGCGTGTTTTCCATGCCCGATCAAACATCGCCTAGCCCGCCTATAGATTTCCATCCCGACTCATCTGACCCTCAGTCCCTCTGGCAGCTCAAACCCTGGTGGTGTCAGCCCTGGTCGATTATCCTGACTGGCGTCGCTATCCCTACCGCATCCTGGCTGGTGCTCCATCGCCTTTGGGTGACAGCCCCCATCAGTCTGACGATTTCCCTCTGGTGGTTTTTATTTCTATATCTGGTGCCAAAGCAGTACGCCCAATACATCCAGGCAGAAAAACTAGGTCACGATGCCTGAGAAATTCCTTAAGCAAAAGAATTTAAAGTCTTACCAGTTTATCGGCTATTGCCCTGGCTGAGCCTTTGCTCTAGACCTAGTTTTAACCTTACTTTGGTAGATCTTTGCGGCATCATCTCCGATAGTTAAAAGGAGAGCGCACGGAAAAATTTACTATGACATCCTTTCCCATTGACCTAAATGCCTATCAGCGGATTAACTTAGATGCTTCGCAGCCCACCCTGACTGACGAGCAGCGCTCGGCACTCAAGGCCAATATTCAACTGTGCCGCGATGCCATTGTCTTCTTTACCGCAACGGGGGCAGCTAGAGGTGTTGGCGGTCATACGGGTGGCCCTTACGACACTGTCCCGGAAGTGATGATCCTGGATGCTTTATTTAGAGGCGCTGCGGATAAATACGTGCCCATCTTCTTTGACGAAGCCGGTCACCGGGTGGGTACCCAGTATTTGATGGCGACGCTAGCAGGTGACCTCCCGGCTGAGCAGCTGATGCACTACCGCGAAGCCAACTCTACGCTGCCCGGTCACCCTGAGTTGGGTCTCACCCCCGGTGTCAAATTTAGCTCCGGTCGCCTTGGCCACATGTGGCCCTATGTGAATGGGGTAGCCCTGGCGAATCCTGGGAAAGCGGTCTTCTGCTTAGGGTCCGACGGCTCTCAGCAGGAGGGCAATGATGCCGAGGCGGCGCGTCTAGCAGTGGCGCAGCACATCAACGTAAAGCTGATCATTGACGACAACGACGTCACCATTGCGGGTAATCCTTCCAAATATTTACCTGGCTTCACCGTTAAGCAAACCCTGGAGGGCCATGGCCTTAAGGTGATAGAGGGCGACGGCGAAGATATCGATAGCCTCTACGCCAACATTTGCGAAGCGATCAACACCCCTGGCCCGGTGGCGGTGATTAACAAGCGACCCATGTGCCCTGGTATCGAAGGGCTGGAGGGCTCTAACCACGGCCACGATGTGATCTCAGTTGATCTGGCGCTGCAGTATCTTGAGCAACGCGGCCACAGTGCAGCGGTTGATTTCCTCAAGGGCATTGAGAAGCCCAAGCAGGGCTACACCTTCATGGGCTCCTCTGATAAGGTCGGCTCAAACCGCAACGTCTTTGGCGAAGCCATGGTGGAAGTGTTGGGCTCAATGGACGAAGACACCCGTAAGCAGAGCGTCTTGGTCCTAGACAGCGACCTCGAAGGGTCCTGTGGTCTCAGCCAGATTCGTAAGGCTCACCCCGAGGTGTTTATCCCCGGTGGCATCATGGAGCGTAGCAATCTATCGGCGGCGGCGGGCTTTGGCATGGCCGAGGGCAAGCAGGGGGTGATGGCGACCTTCAGTGCCTTCTTAGAGATGTGCATCTCTGAAATTACGATGGCGCGGTTAAATAAGTCGAATCTGCTCTGTCATTTTTCCCATGCGGGCATTGATGACATGGCCGACAACACCTGCCATTTCGGTATCAACAACATGTTTGCCGACAATGGTCTGGATGATGGCTATCCTACTCAGCTGTTTTTCCCGGTCGATGCTAATCAAATGAGAGCTTGCGTCAAGTCTGTCTTTGGTTTGCCAGGGTTACGGTTTATCTTCTCGACCCGTTCAAAAGTGCCGATGATTTTAGACGGCAGCGGCAATGAGATGTTTGCGGGTGACTATGCCTTTACCCCTGGCAAAGATGAGGTGATTCGCGAAGGGTCTGCGGGCTACATTGTTAGCTTTGGCGACGCGGTCTACCGCTCCCTCGATGCCGTTGAGCGTCTCAAGCAAGAGGGCATTGATGTGGGTTTGATCAATAAGTCCACTCTGAATGTGGTTGATGAAGAGATGATGGCGAAAATTGGAGCCTCACCCTTCGTCATCGTGGTAGAAGCTTTCAACCGTCGCACTGGCTTAGGTAGCCGCTTTGGCTCCTGGCTGCTAGAGCGTGGCTTGACACCCAAATTTGCCTACCTCGGCACCCATGAGGAAGGTTGCGGCGGTCTCTGGGAGCAGTTTCCCCACCAGGGCATTGACCCCAGCGGCATCATGAAGAAGGTCAAGGAGCTGGTGGGTTAGGCCATCGCTGTTTGAAATCTGGTCCTTGGCAGGGAGTGTGATCTCAGGGAGGGTTTTGGTCACTGGTGAAACAGACCGAAACCCTCCCTGTGCGTATTCGGTTTGACTGCATGTGGAGTTTTCGCAAATATGCATTTAGGCAGTTAACGTTCCCGCTCACCGGATGTAGGCAATATTTAAACCTTGTGGATAGCCTAGATTATTCCGGTGCAGCGGTGTCATATGGACTGCTCCGATTACCTAGACTGTCAAACTCGCACCTTTCTTTCTCAGCCATTCCTTTCTATCTTGATAGTCTGGCATGACCTTATCTACTTCGTTCCAGAAGCGATCGCTGTGGTTACGGTGATGCAAGTGACACAGTTCATGCACCAGAATGTAGTCAATGATTCGAAGAGGTGCCATCATGCACTTCCAATGAAAATTCAGGCGACCACCCGGGCTACAGCTAGCCCAGCGATAGCCTGTGTCTTTCACTTTAATAGCTGTGGGTTGAACACCAACTTTGGGAGCCAAGTATTGCACTCGATCTCGCAAGCGTTTGTTTCCCTTTTGAGTAAAGAAGGTTATAAATGTCTGCCGAGCAGCTGAGATACCACCTTCGTCAAGCACAGAACGGTCTAGGCAAAAGCGGCCTTCTTTTAGTTTTAGAGAACGATCTTGATTCGATACCAGTGCCAGACGATAGGTTCGTCCAAGATATAAAAAGGTCTCACCGTTTACCCATTCACGTACTACGGCACTAGTGTTAAGGTCTTTCCACTCGGCAAGACTGCGATAGATCCATAACCGCTTACTTTCTACAACAGCATCTATCTGTTCTGGTGTGTAGTCAACTGGGGGACGAACAGTCACCTTGCCATCGCGCTCGATAACAATATCAGTCGTCTTACGCGAACTACCAGGTAACAACTGATATTCAATATCTCTGATGCAACGGATCGTCATGGGGTATCAATCATGCCTTTCAGCAATTCATTATGCCGGTTTTTGGCGAGTTTCATAATTTCGATTGCGATTCGTTCACGATTTTTTTTCAACTCGGTAATGCCGGTAAGCGTCAGCGCGGTTTTAATTTCACTGCGAGTACGTTTTTGTTTATCGCTATTATTCCAGAAGTCGATACTGCTGATACTGTCTTGTAAGGTTTCGACAACGGCTTCCATCAGTGCTTTCATCTTGGGTTGGGCGGCAGAGGGCACTTCACCATTGGTAAACGCTTGGTTGGCAATATGTTCATAGAAGGTGGTGACCTCTGTGCTCATGCCTTCGTTACCCTGCTGACGACCTGCGATCGCATCTTCCCTCAGCTTCTCTAACTCGTCCGCAAGCTGGTCCCATCGATCTTGATACTGGTCAATCAGCGCCTCCACCTTTTCTGATAGTTTTTTATAAAAAGCGGGGTCTTCATCATGGTGAACGGTGCAGTGTTTGCGGATGGCATGCTCCATCTCGCTGGCCCTAGCTTCATCGTTATCACCAGCATGGTGGTTCAGCTGCTCCATAAAGTCGGGGGAAAGCAGCTCAACTGGCGGCACTTTGGGATTAATGCCCAGACTAATCAAATGCGCATTGATCAGGTCCCGCACCTTTTGCCCCGCATCGCCCAAGTTAAGGCTGGTATCTTTGTAGCGCTCTTTGGCCACGCGCAAAATGTAGCCTAGTCGTTTAGCTGGGACTCGGTAGGGTTGAGCAATGGGGTTAGGCAGAATGATATCTAAACTGGTGAGAAACTTTTTCAGATAGACATCGAAATCTGCTCTGAGCTTCTCATCTTTCAGCAGTTTGACGGCCTCGTGAACAACGGCAGCATTGTCTGCGACGGTGGCCAGGTTGCCCTCGGCATAGTCGCGAATGTTGGCCACTTTATGGGCCGAGAATAGCTGTAATAGGCGCTGGTATCGTTCTTCCAGCACGGGCATTTCTGAGGCAATATTCTTGAGTCCCTGAGCCAGTTCCTGTTGTTCTTGGGTGGCAGCATACAAGGTCAGGGCTTCGGTCAGGTTTTCAGTGGGGCCAATGTAATCGACAATATAACCGCGCTGTTTGCCTCGCTTGACTCGATTGGTACGGGCAATGGCTTGCAACAGGGTATGTTCTTTGATTTTTTTGTCGATGTACATGACTTGCTCAATGGGAGCGTCAAAGCCCGTGAGTAGCATGTCGCACACCACCAAAAAGGCAATGCCGGTATGGGGTCGGTCTGGATCGTCAAAATCAAAGGGACGACAGAAATTATCCACCGCATTCCAGACCCTGGCCTGCTTGCGGGCGGCGGTCACGTAGGCCGGTTCGTTGGTGCCGCTGCCGGAGATCACCACAGCGGCTTTTAGGAAACCAATTTTTCGGATTTGCTCGGTGTCTGGATTAGGGGAGGCTTCTAGCTGGGTGATGGTCTCCGTCAATGCTTGATGGATGGCTTGCTGGTAGCGTACAGCAGCCAGTTTTGAGTGGCAAACTACCTGGGCTTTGAACCCGTTGGGGAAGATATGCTCCAGGTAGTGTTTCACTAGGTCTTTCGCGATCGCACCAATTCGCGGCTCTGCTTCTAGCAGGTCACCCGTAGCTCCATACCGTTTCTTGATGGCTAGCAGCTCTTCGTCGCTACGATCTTTGAACAGGTTTTCAAAGCGGGTTTCAAAGCCATGTTTGTCGATCAGGGCATCGTCGGAGGTGCGCCCTTCGTAGAGAATCTGGAGGGTCGTGCCATCTGCCACGGCGTCCATCAGGCGGTATTTGTCGATATAGTCGCCAAAGCGTTTATAGGTTTTGTTTTCGCCATGACGCTCAGTAATCAGCGGAGTACCCGTAAAGGCAATGCGGGCGGCATTGGGAAACGCTTCAAAAATGTTGTCGCTCAGGTCTGAGCTTTGGGTGCGGTGGGCCTCGTCAATCATCAGCACAATGCGTGAAGAGGTATTGACAGTGCCAAAGGTTTGATTGCTCGGAATAGCTCGATAGGTGCCCAGGGCTTCTGCAACTTTGAGCGGCATGGCCTGGTCGCGCTGTTGAAACTTATGCACCATGGCCATATTGATGTTAGACGTGTCGGTGGCTAGCTCTTCCCGCAGGGTTTGGGTACTTTCAATTGTATGCACCCGACCACCAATCAGAGTGGCGGTCTTGGTGAGCTGGTCTTCTAGATCAACCCGGTCATTGATCAGCACAATTTTGTAGTCGCTCAGGTCCGGTGTGGCCCGCAGCATCCGTGAGACAAACACCATGGTGAGACTTTTGCCTGAGCCTTGGGTATGCCACACGACACCACTGCGGTTGGCGGCAGTTTGTCCCTGACGCAGTCGCTCGACAATTTTGTTTGCTGCCCGAAACTGCTGGTAGCGGCACACCACCTTAATGCGAGGGCCACTGTCGGTGTCCATAAAAACGCTGGATGTGCGCAAAATACTCAACAGGTTGGCTTTGTTGAGCATGCCGTTAATCATCTGTTGTTGAGGCGTCAGCCCATGGGCAGTCTCTTCAGGCTGGGGCCACTGGGTTTTCCAGGGGTAAAAGTGTTCTTCACCGGAGGTAATGGTGCCATAGTCCGCTTCCAGGCCACTGCTGCGGATAATCATTAGATTGGGATGAAATAGGCGGGGTTCCCCTTCCCGTAGGCCATGATGGGCCGTTTCTGTCCGCCGGTTCATATAGCGCTGCAGCTGATCAAAGGCTTCGGCCATGGGGTTGGCGCAGGTGGCACTGCCTTTTTTGCACTCCACTACCACCAGGGGGATGCCGTTGACGAATAGCACAATGTCGGGAATGATGAACTGCTTGACGCAACCCGGCGTATCAATGCGGAACTGGTTAATGGCATGGAACTGATTGTTGTCTGGGTTAGTAAAATCAATCAGCTTTACCACCGGGTCTTCTTCGCCCGTGTGTTCGTTGATATCCACCTGGGCTTTGAACAAAAGCTTTTGGATCGCTTCGTTAGCTTCCAGCAGGGTGCGGTTGGGCTGGCGTAGAATTTGGTCCTGTAGATCCTGGAGTTGTTTAGGAGTGAGCCAGGGGGTGCC
>JBCDDJ010000208.1:0-11024 GCA_039180385.1 Cyanobacteria bacterium P01_G01_bin.38
CCAAAGCTGGACTCGGCTTTGCGATGGCCGCCAGCTGCCTCTGAAAATCTACAGGGGGCAAATCCGCTGGGTGGGTTTGCACAAGTAGCGTCATCGCGGTCATGCCCAGGCTGTAGAGATCAGAGGCGGGGGTGGCACTGCCGCCAAACTGTTCTGGAGGCATATAGCCGTAAGTCCCTACGACGGTGACGGTTTTACCCCCTCGGCTGGCGAGGGTCTGAACCGCCCCAAAATCTACGAGGTAAACCGGCCCAAGGGAGTTGCCCGTGCGATCTACCAGCAAAATATTGCTGGGTTTGATGTCGCGATGGATGACCGGGGGCTGTCGGGTATGCAAATAGGTCAAGATCTCAAGGACAAATTCTAAAATGTGGCGAACATCGTCTTCGTCAAAACAGCGGCCTGCCTTGAGATGCTCGTCTAGCGAAGGCGCATCAATATAGCTTTGGACGAGGGCATAGCCTTTGCTGGCGCTGGTCTCAAACTCAAAGGCGTCGATGTATTTTGGGATAGATGGATGAGATAGGGTTTGCAGCAGTTCGGCTTCTCGCTGAAACAGTTTGATTTCTTCCCAGGCCAAATCCTGACTAAAGGTCAAAAGCTTGATAATAACTGGCTGCTGCGTCTGATGATCAAAGGCTAGTAAGGTACGCCGACCGGCTTTTTTGCTGAGCTGCCGCTGGAGCTGATAGCGATCATTGAGAATGCTGGCTAAAAACGGGTCTGGCAAACTCATAAGCTTTCCCGAGTGAGGTATGGGAGGATGGCTAAGCCTACAAAAAGGTTAGCCAACTTTTCGGATAACGTTTGCTGAGCTGTTGTTATGACTGGTAGCACTCTCAAAGAATGCTGGTTAAAAACGGGGCTGACGTACGCATGGATTGTCCCGATTGTGGGGTGATGGGCTGGTAAGGCTAGCTTAGAAGCGTAGATGTTGCGATTCTCCCACGGAGAAGCTTTACGAACTGACACGTCAGCGCCTACGCTATCGCACCGCTATCGTGTCACTTTCTAAAGCTTCTTCTCTGGATCTTCTCGATTGAGATCTAAGCTGTTACATATTAATTTTTTGGATATCAGTTTTTTCGCCAGCACACCCGGCGTTGCAGCATCTATCCAGGGTTCAGGTTTTTTACTTGGCCGGTTGTCAATCACCCCAATGACAAACCCTCATGGATAATCACAATGAAGACGACAGTTTGGATAAATCAAACCTTAAAGGCTGGTCTGAGCACCCTGGGAAGTTTAGCCATTGTGCTGGCAGGGACCCAAGGGATGCCCGCCTTTGCCCAGGCTGCCCCGACCCTGAGTGAAAAGATTGTCGGGATGGAACGCCGCCTGGAGGCAGAGTTTGAAACCTATTTTGGGCGAGATCTCGCTGATGTCACACAGCCACCAGAGGAGATTGCCAAAACCTTATCTCGCCTGGGTCAAGAAACCGGCACCACCCCTGGAGTTTTGTGGGTAACGCCTAGGGAAACCCATCTGCACCTGGTGTTGATTACCCCGGATGGTGAGCCGGTTGTCAGAGATCTTTACGATGTCCCTAAGTCGGTCTTAATGGAAGTTGTTCAAAACTTTCAAAGGGGCATTAGTCAACCCAACAATCGAACCTATCAAAGCAGCGCCCAAAAACTACATAAATGGATCATTGAACCCTTTGAGGCCGAATTTTTACAGACCGCCGGGGTTGATATGTTGCTGGTGTGCTTGGGCGACGGGGTTCGGGGTCTGGCAATGTCGGCCCTCCATGACGGCGAGCACTTTTTAGTTGAGAAGTACAGTCTGGCGCAGATTCCGGCCTTTAACTTGATTCAAACTGACTATGCGGGGGTGCAGCAGGGTCAGGTGCTCGCCATGGGCAGCTCCGAATTTGAGGAGCAGAGTCCGCTGCCTGCGGTGCCGATTGAGCTGGCCAATGTGCTTTGGGAGCTGCGGTCAGCCCGCAATACGACCGAGCCTTGGGAAGGCCGCTCGCTGCTCAATCAAGAGTTTACACTGCAAAACTTTAATGCGGTGCTGGGGGCACAAGGGTTTGACATTGTGCATTTGGCGACCCATGCGGCCTTTAAGCCAGGGGCACCGGGAAACTCCTATATTCAACTGTGGGATAACCGCCTAAGGTTGACCCAGCTGCGCACCCTCAATTGGCAACGCCCCCCTGAGCTACTGGTGCTGAGTGCCTGTGAAACGGCGCTGGGCAATCAAGATGCAGAGCTTGGCTTTGCCGGGGTTGCCCTACAGTCCGGCGCAAAGTCAGCGGTCGCCAGTCTGTGGGATGTCAGCGATGTGGGCACGATGGCCTTGATGAGCGAGTTTTATCGACAGCTAACCAACATGCCCACCAAAGCCCAAGCACTGCGAGAAACCCAACTGAATATGCTACGGGGGAATGTCCGTCTTGGGGCCAATTATCTGATGGTGTCGAGGGGGGAGATCCCCTTACCGACGGATTTGCAACTAGGTAGCGAAGACTTATCCCATCCGTTTTATTGGGCTGGGTTTACGATGATCAGCAGCCCCTGGTGAATCCAGGTATGTTCTTAAGCCAAGGCGTTCTGACTAGGTGAGACGCTAGATCTCAGGAGTCTGCAAGCATCCTGAGATCTGAGCTGCCCGTTAAACTGGAGTGTGATCGGTCTGAGAAACTTCACAAAATCTGATCATTGACTTGCAAGCACTTCAATTAAAGATGAACTTCGAGGTCCGCTAAGCGCTTTGGGGGACTGTCTTAGCAAAATACGGCTAAGCTGTCTAAAGTAATCTAGTTAATCGTCTGTCAGTCTTAACGCGCCCATTTTTGACCTCAGTTATACAAACTTCATATGACGAAACTATCTACAGAGCTCCAGCGCTATTTTATTGATGAAACGGTGCCAGACGATCGGCCTGTCGTGACGGATCGTTTTTACTTTGATGAGTCAAAAGTGACCCTGGACGAGCTTTTATCACTGGCGGGGGAGCGGACATTTGGCTTTTTATTTGTGCTGTTGGCGCTGCCGTCGGCGTTGCCGATTCCGGCACCGGGGTATTCGATCCCATTTGGGGTTGTGATGCTGCTGCTGGCTTTACAGCTAATCAAAGGGACAGACCAGCCTTGGCTACCTGAGAAATGGCGTAAGCGGGGGTTTGAGCGTACTAAGGTTCAAGGGTTTATCAAAGCAGGCATCCCTTGGCTAAAGCGCATTGAGGCGGTTTCTCGCCCTCGGTTGACGCCGGTTTGCACCAGTCCGGTGGGGCGATTGGTGATTGGGGTTGCGATCGCGCTGATGTCGATTTCGATGATGGTGCCGATTCCAGGGACCAATACGCTACCCGCCATCGGGATTTTTGTCACCGGGTTTGGCCTGCTAGATGACGACGGGGCGATTAGCCTGGGCGGGTTAACCCTCTGTGTGATGGGCATCACCCTGACCTCGCTGATTTTGATCTTTGGCAAAGAAACCGTAGAGTTTGGCATCAACTGGATTCGCCAGGCGGTTTTTTAGTCGGCGGGTGTCTAACTCACCCTTTTGATATCAAGCGCTCTATTCAGTTTTCTTAACTAGATCGCTCAAAATCTCTTCAAGGCTTCTAGGTTGCCAACCCAATTCTTGCTGTGCCTTGCTGGCGTCAATCCGCACGCAGCGATCGTAGATATAGTGGACCCGCTCTCGACTGAGGGGCGGGTTCCACCCAAAGAGTTTGCCGATGGGATCTAGCAAGCTGCCCAACAGCCGCACGATTAACTCGGGGGGCTCTGCCGGGGTGGGGATGCCGGTCTTATCACTCAAGATCTCGAACATTTTTTGGGTAGACAGCTCCCCAGCGGAGATGATGAAATGTTCGCCTGAGCGACCTCGCTCGGCGGCAAGGAGCAGGGCCTCAACCAAATCATCGACATGGACAATGCCGGTGATGCGCTCGCCACCCGGCCAGAGCTTGAGGCGGCGATTGAGAAAAAGGGTGATCACCGGACCAAAGTGGGGGTCGTCTGGGCCCAGGATACCCGCGGGCATCAGGCTGACGGCGGGCATCCCATCAGCCGCGTGGGCGTCAACCAGCTGTTGGGCCTCGTACTTAGTACGGTCGTAGGCTGAGGAAAAATCAGATTGGGTGCGCTGGAAGGTTTCATCCACCACCCTACCCTGGGTGTCGCCAAAGATGCCGATAGTGCTGCAATAGATCACCTTGGGTGGGGTGCCCCGCTCGGCAGCAACCTGGCGGGCGGAGGCTAAGACGGTACGGGTACCCTCCACATTCACCCGTGCCATTTCGGTTTCGTTGACGATGCCCAAATCAACGTAGGCGGCGATATGAAACACGACATCCACATCTTGCATCGCTTTTGTCAGGGCAGTCTGGTCGGTAATATCGCCGTAGACAAGCGTGATCTCGGCGTCGGCCAGCCGGGACACATTACTGGTTTTTCTGACCAGCCCGGTCACCTGATCGCCGCGACGGTTGAGGGCTTTGACCAGATGGGAACCCGTAAAGCCATTCGCGCCAGTCACTAAAGCTTTGATAGGGGCTTCGATAGGGGCGTTCATAGCGGTTTTTCGTAAATTCGATAGGTTTTATAGATCTGGGCACCGGCGCTCTCAATAATCTTGCGGGAGGACATATTGTCTTCAAAGACCCAGGAGAGTTCGGCTCGTTTGTAGGGTTTATTTTTTTGGCTGCCGCCGCGCATGCCCAGGTAGACCACAGCGATAGGGACCATTTTGCGACGATATTCAGGCAATGAGCAGATGGCGATCACCCGCCCCTGGTCAATCTGACGGCGATACCACAAAAACTTGAGCAGCCCCAGCCAGTTAAGCCGACCGTTGACCCGCTTGAGGGGGATATTGTAGTCAGGCAGCCCCATAAAGAAGCCGACCATTTCGCCCTGGTCTTCGGCAATGACAAAAACATCGGGGTCTACCAGCTGCTGCAGCTCTTTGGCCTCTTCTAAAAACTCGGCCTCGGTGCGGGGGGTCGAACTCCAGTTATTGGCAAAGGCTTTGGTAAACAGCTGATAGAGGCTACGACAGTCGCGCTCAAAGTCTTCGCCTTTGGTGTGGATGGGGCGAAAGGTAATCCCGGCTTTGAGGGCAATCTGGTAGGCCCGCTCAAATTTAGGATTGAGCACCAGCTCCAGGGGAAAGTCATAGGCATAGGCGTCTTTGGCCTTTTGCCAGCCTGCTTTCTCGACAAACTCGCCGTAGTAGGGTGGGTTGTAGGGCATCATCACCATCGGCGGTGAGTCAAAGCCATCTACTAAGAAAAAGCAGTTGTTGTGGGTAGAGAGGTCGATGGGGCCACGCACGTGGGTCATGCCCTGCTGTTTGAGCCAGTCGCAGGCGGCGTTGAATAGGGCTTGGGCGATCGCAAAATCCGCCACACATTCAAAAAAACCAAACAGACCGATATTATTACCTTCACGCTCAACCAACCGCCGGTTGACCGCAGCCACGATGCGCCCCACAGGTTTACCGGCTGCGATCGCCACAAACTGCTGCAAGCTGCCGTATTCAAAAAAAGGATTGCTGGGCAAAAACTGCTTGGCAATGCTAGACCGCAGCGGCGGCACCCAGTGAGGGTCATCTCGATAAACCCGAGCAGGCACGTCCAAAAACTGGGCCTGCTCAGTGGGGGTCGTCACCGCTTTGATTTCTAACGCATTAGCCATGGGTTGAAGATAGGATAGTGACCTGAGGAATTCAACACTCTGAAGATGGCGTGTTGCGCCCCATTCTCTCAGAAGTGGGTGTCAGAATCTAGAGGGTAAGGGGGGTGGGTAGAGGGGGGTGGACAATGGGTAGTGAGTTCTCCCCCTGTTTCCCCATCTCCCCCTGCTTCCCCATCTCCCTATGCCTCTCTACCCCCTTATCTCCCCTACGCCGTACACTTCACCAGCGATACCCCAAGCCGGTCGCGCACCAGACACATGGTATCTACGAGTTTGTCCATCTCTTCTTGGGTGTGCAAGACATTAGCGGTGATGCGCAGGCGCGGTCTGGCAATAAACCAAATTGGCGAGACCCACAGGCCAAATTCTTCCATGAGACAGCGGGCAAAAGCTTTGGGCTCTAGCTCCTCTGGCAAAATGACTGGAATCACGTTGGTCTCACCAATGGCGTCAAACCCCGCTTCGATCAAGCGCGATCGCAAATAGCGGGTATTGGCCTGCAGCTTTTGCACCTTTTCTGGGTGTTTGCGTACCTGGCGAATGCTCTCCAGGGCTGCCGCCGTCACCGGGGGCGGTAGCGAAATGGTTCCAATTGAGGTAGGGGAGACATCGAGCAGATCGATCAGCTCCCAGTTAAAGGCGCTGATTGCAGCCCCAGCTGAGCCTGCAAACTTAGAAAAGGTGGTCATGATCAGCGGCACGATACCCCGATCCAGCACCGACTGGGGGGTGATGCCAAAGTGGTCGTAAATGCCTTCACCCTTGGGGCCAATGGCACCGCTGGCGTGGGCTTCATCCATCACCACAACACTGCCCGGATAGTCTTCCATAATGTCGAGCATCTGGGGCAGTGGCACCACATCGCCATCCATCGAAAACACAGCATCGGAGATCACCATGATCCGATCGTCGGGGCGGGCATAGCGCTTGAGCTTGCGAGCCAGATCATCCATATCGCAGTGACGATAGGCCTTAACCCGCACTTTAGGACTGTGGCCAAACAGCTTACCCGAGCGGTTGCTGGCATTAGAAACCGCCGAGATAATGCAGCCATGATTGAGAACATCCGTAAAGATCAGCGTTTCTCGGGTATGGCGAAACCCGGGCACCGGCACAGCCAGGTGACAAAACCCATCCATCAGTGCCTGCAGGGCCATCCAAGCATTCAAGAAAAGATGGGTGTGGGGCAAATGTTTAAATTCAGAAATCTCTTGCTCTAGCTGGCGATGTAGGTCGATGCGGCCACTGAGTACCGAGCAGGAGCTGTTGGAGGTGCCGTATTGCATGATGGCATCAATGGCCGCTTGCTTGACCGGTTCTGCCTGGGCCATGCCAAGCACATCGTTGGTGCAAAAGGTCAAAACCTGATGACGTCGACCCGTGGCCGCTTCTTCAATTTCGATCCGATTACCGTGCTTTTGATGACAGATAAATTTGTCTGGATACAGACCACTGCCATGCAAATGATGCATGTAGTCATTAACGACTTCCACAATTCACTCCTTTCACCTAGGGTTTAAACCGATCTCAGATAAAGTGCGACGCCCTTGAGTCTGCGAGTGCAAGACTTGAGCTGACTGTTGCACAAACGTTTCGTATTGCCTGACGGTGACCCGCTGCAGGGCAATAATCGCCGGATTTACCTCAACATAATCCCGATCAGGGTTAGCGAGGTAGTTGCGCTGCTCGCTCTCCATCATGTCTACGTCCTGGTGGAGGAACTTAAAAAACACCTGATGGAGCACGAGCTTTTCAAGCAGGTTACCAATGTAACCCTGCAGTAGCCATGAAGGGAGTGGCAGTTTTAAAAACAGCATGGAGAAAGACTGAGTGAGGGCTGGGCCGACGGGCTGACGCATCAAGTACAGCGAAGAAACGCCTTCGAGGGTGCTGTGATAGTGGGGATATTGGTAGTTAATCGAGACCGTACGAGTACTGACGCCGCCGTTTGGGTCACCCTTTTGGGCCAGCCCTAGCACTTTGGTCAAAACGCCCTGGTAAGACACCTGATAATCGGCTTGGACAGAGGAGTCTGTTTGTTTTAAGTTCAGCAGGATGGGGTCAAACCAGCCCTGGAGCTGCTTGTGCAAAAAGCCGTGAAAGACATCCATGGCATTTTCGTTGCAAATCGAAAAATGGGACTGGAAACGCCCCGGAATCCTTACCATAAACCAATCAGGATTGCCATACTCTGCAACCTCGGGTAAGGGCTGTTGATGGGCCAAATTTGCCGCGCCTGGAAAAAGCCAAATCAGTCCGTATTTTTCTTGGACGGCGTAGCTGCGAGCCTTGGCACAGGGTAGCTTTTGCTCAGGCGGAAAGTAAGGAATGCTGACGCAGCGCCCCTCGCCGTTAAACGCCCAGCCATGGTATGGACAAACTAAGTTTTGGTCATGCACCTCGCCCTTGTGCAGCTCAACGCCCTTGTGGGGACATGCGTTTTCGAGGGCGTGGGGTTGGCCAGTTTGGTCTCTATAGAGGGCAACGGTCGTCTGCCAAACAGTTACGGGTACGATCTGGCCCGGCTTGAGCTGATGCCCCCACAGGGCTGGATACCAGTAGTTAGGGTTTATACCGACTTCTCGAACCCGCCTTTCGATGGGCTGGCCTTGCAAAACAGGAGCTGATTCCATAAATAGCGTTAATTTTCACGGCAAAACTCATTGAAAACTCACTGTATGTAAGCAGTATGAGATTTTGCTGAACGTTTTTTAGGCGACATCTAAACACTGATAGGATATTAACATTTATTTACTTTGCCGGATAATCTGGGCGATAACGTTGATATCTCAAGGTATCGCATTACCGGCGATGTCTAGTGATGTGGCAGCTAACGATGTGGCCAAAGCGGCAATCCCCGGTTATGTGGCCAAGGCTAGACTACCTGAACGATTGATATCAATGTGTGTCCCCTGTATATGACCCCTGTGAATCCTGCGTCACCTAAATCATCTTCTCGTCTAATTCCATCTCGTCAGTATTTAATCATTCTCGTTGTTTTGATCTTTGCCGGGGCGCTGTCGAGCGCAGCGGGTACCATTGTGGCCCCGGTGTTTCCAGAGGTCATCGAGCAGTTCCAAGTGACGGCTCAGTGGGCAGGGCTGCTGGTGAGTATGCATACGCTGACCACGGCGCTGGCAAGCCCAGTTTTGGGTCTTCTGGCCAATCGGCTGGGGGGGCGCTCAGTGCTTTTGTTGGCGCTGGTTGCCTACGCTGTATTTGGAGTGATGGGGGCGTTTAGTCAGGGGCCTGGGACGATGTTGCTGTCTCGGGCTCTAGTGGGGGTTGCCAGTGGCGGCATTGCCGCTGGCAGTCTAGGGCTGATCAGTAACTTATATGATGGCGATGCCCGCTCTCGGATCATGGGCTACGCGGCCAGCATCCTGTCTACGGCGACGATGGTGTTTCCGCTGCTCGGGGGGGCGCTGGGGCTGCTGGGCTGGCGCTGGGCCTTTGCGCTATATGGGCTGGGGTTGCCGGTGGCCCTGGCGACTTTGGGGTTGCCCCGCCAGCGATTAAGGCGAGCCAATGCGGTCGATTTGAGCCAGACCAAAGGCATTCGTCAAACCCTGCGGCGACCTAACGTGATGCTGCTGTGTTTGGCCCTGGCGATGGTATCGGCGATTTTTTATATCGTCGTGGTCTATGTGCCGCTCTATCTCAAAGATGCGATCGGGGCGAGTACGTTGCTCAACGGCGTCGTGCTGGCGTCTCGGGCGGTGGGCGCTGCGGTGATTTCGGCGGTGGGGGCCAGTCGATTGGCTAAGCTGCTAGGGGCGAATCGTGCGATCGCACTGGGTTTCTTACTCATGGCTTTTTCCCTGGCGACGATTCCCTTTTTGCTCACCCCGGCCACGATCTTACTGGCCGCCTTAATCTTTGGCCTGGGGTTTGGCATTGTCATGCCTAACTTTTATAGCTCGCTAGCCGACTGGTCTCCGGATGCGGTGCGACCCGGGGTGCTAGCGATTGGCACCGGGTGTGCCTCGTTGGGGCAATTTGTGTCGCCACTTTTTTTTGGCCCCATTTGGGAATCTGCCGGGGTCGGGGTGTTTTATACAGGAGCTGGGGTTGCCTTGGTGATGGGCCTTGCGATTGGGCTACTCAGCGAAATAAAACGCTAAATTATGATTGTCTTTATTTTGGGTGTCCCCATAGTCTAAGTATTGTCCTAGAGCTTATCCAGATCCTTGTAGATGAACAAGTTGACTCAGTTTTTACAGCGGTGGTCAGTGCCGCTCTTGCTCAGCGCAGTGGCGCTGCGGCAAATTTCGATGGTTCATACAGCCGCCCTCAGCCCCTGGCACGGGGGCGGCTTTGGCATGTTCGCCTCGATGGATCGCGACGAGCGGCGCATTGTGGCAATCAACGCGGTCGACTGTCAGGATAATGTCCTGGCGGTTGATCTGGCGACGCCAGCCAACCTGCTCAGTGAGACCGACCTGACTCATTTGAGAACGGTGCCAGCAGAGACATTATTGCAGCGCACAGCTCAGCAAATTTTGGCCTCGCGGTTGCAGCAGAGCGGGCAAGACAAGGCGGTTTACTATGCTTTGCAACCTTCTGAGACAGATCCGCCCTCTTGCTTGCAGCAGGTTCAAATTCAGGTTTGGCGGGTCCATCATCAACGGAGGACAAATCAGACCTGGTATGAGCCAGTGACTCGACGGGTGGAGGTGAGCCAGTGATTAAGCCATCTGGGTTGTGGGCCTTATTACATCTGGCCCGCTCGCGCTATCGAGGTCACTCAATCCTCTCGCAATTGCTGAGTATCCCGCGGACGCGGCTGCTGCTGGGGCTGACGCTCGTATTGGTCTTGCTCCACAGCATTGATGACTTTATGTGGACGACGCTGCCAGTCCGGTTGTTGGCGGTGGCGATGTTGGTTTTGCCCCGAGGGATCAGGTCTCGCTGGGCCTGGCTCGGGCTGGCAATATTGTTGGGAGGGCATACAATTTGGGCCTGGTCGGCTCTGGTTAATCACGACTATGTGATTGCGTATTGGGTGGGGGTGTGCGCGATCTCAGTGTGGTCTAAAGCTCCCAAGCATGTCTTTGCCTGGAATGCGCGTCTACTGATCGGGCTGTGTTTTCTATTCGCAACTGTTTGGAAGTTCATCTCGGGGGAATATCTCGACGGTTCATTTTTACATCTCACCTTTTTGCTCGACGCGCGCTTAGAGATGGGCGCGGCGCTGCTGGGTGGGGTCAGCTTAGACGCCCTGGCCGCAAACCGCGCCCTGTTTGACGGGTTGCAAACAACGGCAACCCCCGCCGCCCTGGAAACGACAACCCTGCTCTCGATCATCAGCGTGGTGCTCTCTTATTGGACTATTTTTATCGAAGGTCTGGTTGCGATCGCGTTTTTAGCC
>JBCDDJ010000209.1:0-10893 GCA_039180385.1 Cyanobacteria bacterium P01_G01_bin.38
GGCGAGGTCATCGGGCAAGATGAGCTGACGGACGTTGCCGTTGTCAAAGTAGAGGCCAGTAATCTGCCCACCGTCACGATAGGCGACTCGGCTAGCTTGAGACCCGGTGAGTGGGCGATTGCCATTGGCAACCCCCTGGGGCTTGATAACACGGTGACCGCAGGCATCATCAGCGGCACGGGGCGCTCCAGCGGGGTGATCGGTTCCCCCAACCAGCGGGTGCGCTTTATTCAAACCGATGCCGCCATTAACCCTGGCAACTCCGGCGGGCCGTTGCTTAACCAGGCGGGGGACGTGATTGGCATCAATACCGCCATTATTGGTCGGGCTCAGGGGTTGGGGTTTGCGATCCCCATTGACCGGGCCCAGGTCATTGCCGATCAGCTGGTTGCCAACGGCAGTGTGCAGCATCCCTACCTGGGTGTCCGGATGGCCAATCTAACCCCCAGGCTTCGAGAAAGTCTTGCCCAGGAGGAAAATCTCACCATTCAGGCGGATGAGGGTGTGGTCATCGTCGAAGTCCAGGCAGAGTCCCCGGCTGCAAGCGGTGGGCTCCAGGTGGGAGATATCATTCGCGCTGTCGGTGATCAGCAGGTGGAGACAGCTGATCAGGTGCAGTCAGCGGTCGAGGCGAGCACCATCGGAGAGCGCCTACCGATTTTGGTCGAACGGGATGGCGAAGAAGTTTCTGTGGCCGTTAATCCTGGTGAGTTTCAATCATGAAATATTCACGCAACCCTTTGGCTGACTGCTATCGCACGTTGGAGCTACCTCCCAATGCCTCTCCGGTTGAGGTCCGGCGGGCTTATTTGAAACTGGCACGGCGGTATCATCCCGACCTTAATCCGACCGATGAACTGGCGGCTGCCCGCTTTCGTCAGGTGCACGCAGCCTATCAAACCCTCTCAAAATGTCTGGCAGAGATGCCGCGTAGCCGATCTGACCGAGCCACCGAGCCCGTGGACCTGATGAAATATCGAGCCATCGAGCAGGTCAAGCGATTGCTGCGATCGCGAGAATATGCCCAAGCCAAAGATCGAGCCGAAGCGCTGACGGTTTACTACCCCGATGACGATGCAGTCCGACGGTTACAGGCTAAAACCTATCAGCAGTGGGCCAGAGAGCTGATTGCCCGACGGCAGTACAGCAACGCCCGTCGCTACTTGCAAAAGGCGCTACAGCTTGATCCGACCAATCCCAGGCTATGGCGAGAAATTGAGCGCGACTATGGGCGCATCGAGCGGCAGATGCATTTGTTTAGATAGGGATAGTGGGGAATGGGGAATGGGGTGGGTAGATCGGCTGATCGCGCTCAGGGGTGCCTAAGGCTGTTACCGTTTCTACGTCTTTGTAATCTCCCCTATCTTCCCCATCTCCGCGTCCCCGCGTCCCCCGCGTCCCCCCATCTCCCCATCCCCCACTCACACGTTTTTGGAAACTCCCTATGTATCACCCTCTCAACCGCCGTCGCCTATTGCGCCGACTGGGATTGGCCACAGGCGCGATGGCACTGCCGTCCCTGCTGCACCGAATTGCCACCAAACGTTCCCAGATACCCCCATCGGCCCAGGCATCGATCCTGGAGACGGAGGCAGCGCCCCTGGTGGCAGCGGCGGGAGCTAACCCCCATCGGGTGGTGTTGGTGAAAACTTCGGATCGGGCGGCTGGGGTGCAGCGAGCGGTCGAACTGCTCCAGCCGCGGTCCTTTGCCAATAAGCGGGTGTTGATCAAACCCAACTACAACACCGGGGACCCGGCCCCAGCGGCAACGGACCCCAGTGTGCTAGAAACTTTGGTCCAAATCGTGAAAGCGGAGGGGGCCAGCCAAATTACCGTGGGCGATCGCTCTGGCATGGCCGAAACCCGTGGGGCGATGGAGCGCAAAGGTGTTTTTGATCTGGCCCAGCGCCACGGGTTTAATGCGCTGGTATTTGACGAGCTGAGTCGCGATGACTGGCAATATTTTGGAGCGGAGGGCACCAGCTGGTCGCAGGGGTTTGCGATCGCAAAACCTGTCCTCGACGCCGATGCCATCATCAACACCTGCTGTCTCAAAACCCATCGGTTTGGGGGCCATTTCACCCTGTCACTCAAAAACACCGTGGGCATGGTCGCCCGCACCGTCCCTGGCGACCCCCATGACTACATGCGAGAGCTGCATCGCGCTGCCAACCAGCGCCTGATGATCGCAGAAATCAACAAAACCTATCGTCCTGCCCTGATCGTCATTGACGGCGTCGAGGCGTTTGTCAACGGTGGGCCCGAGCAAGGTCAGTTGGCCCAACCCGGTGTCATTCTCGCCAGCACTGACCGCATCGCTATCGACGCCGTGGGTATTGCGATTTTGCGAATGCTCGGTACCACCCGCGAGGTCGCCCAGGGCTCGATCTGGAACCTGGCCCAGATCCGCCGCGCCGCCGATTTGGGGCTAGGGGCTGTTAGTGCTGACCAGATTGAAATCCTGACTGCCGATAGCGCGAGTGAGGAGATGGTTGGAGAATTACAGCCGTTTCTAAGTTGAGAAGGCGAAAGGCTAAGGGCGCAAGGCATCTATGAAAGCGATTCATTAAGAGGGACGCAGATGCTTTTCTGATGCCGATCCGATGCAAAATTTCGCGTAGCAACAGCAGACCTAATCCTTTTGCCCCGTCCCTTTCGCCCTTTCCCCTTGGCTTTCTACCTCATCGGTAGCCCAAACCCGTGCAAAATATGGCGGATTCGTTTTTTAGCTCTGGAAACTCGCTGACGCATAGCGGCGTTGTTAGGTAGCTCTTCGCCCAGGGCGATCAGTCGAGTGCTAATCTCATCCCAAGAAAGTTGCTCAATGGTACGCCAGCGCAGGAGGCGTTCGGTATGGGCATCTTCTTTGGCAAACTCCCGCAACGCCTTATAGAGCAGGCTCACCTGATGATCGAGGGCGAGGGTATCTAGCATATCGCCTGCGGCTGAGCTGACCCGGCTTTCGACCTCTTCAAAGACGACGTGGTTTTGCTGCTGCCGTGCCCTGCGGCTATTTTCTCGGATGACGTTAAAGGCGGTGCTTTTTAACCAGGCATGGGGGTTACGAATGATTTCACCTTTGCGCTGGGCTTCTTTACCCCGGAGGTAGGCTTCGAATAAAATTTCGTCGGGCTCGTATAGGTGTTTGAGGCGAAAGCTATAGAGATGACGTCGGATGGTTGAGATTGCAGAATAAGCATAGGAATTCCCCTGACCCAAAATTTCTGAAAGCGCTATATCTAATGGGTCTTGGGAGGGCATCGGGGGAAGGGTTGGCATAGACTGCGCAAAAGACTACCTATATAAATAGTGACATTGCCCTACTGGGTGTGACGACAAAGGGGGCGAATCTCGACTCAAACCCAACTGAGGTAATTCTCAAAACCCTTGTTGTACCTCTATCACAGCTGTGTCACGGGCTTTGGTAAAGTTAACTAACGCTAAACCAGGTAGGGCTTGGGCACCCTAGGCTGTAGCTGCTTTACATAGCCTTTATAATGGCTTCGCGATTTCTTTATAAAATTAGCTGTCACGTTGCCATGATTCAGATCACATAAGATTAGTGCCTAGGCTCCACACAGGGTGTGATCCGTGCTGATCTTAAATTAGGCAGGCGTCGTTTTGACGCGGCTTTTTGGCGTGTGGGCAAATGCTGGCCCTCTACACGCTGAAGGGTTGCCCAGCCGATGTCATGGATTTTGGTGATTGGAGGGTTTTACATGACAAATTCACCGACTTTAGTGCATCACGCGATTCAATATCGAGATATCGTCAAAGAATATTGCGAAATCTCAGTCAAGCTAGCCTTCAATGACGCTGATGCCGATCGCATCGCTGAGATTTTAGGGGAAGCTCGCGATGATGCCATGCTGAGTTTTTTAATTGATGAGGCCGATCATATGCTGGCCCATTGGCATCACTTTATTGATGAAGCTGAGATTAGCCAAACTCAGCAAAAGCTACAGCAGTCTTTTGACCAGGTTTGGTTAGAGCAGCTTTTATTAGATATTTCTACTCGAATGCAGGCCTCACAGCGCAAAACACTACAGCTGCGCCTTAAAAATTTAGGATTTTATACTGGCCCGATTGATGGCATTGTCGGTCCTCAAACGGAAGCGGCGCTTAAAAATTGCTCAGATTCCGGAGACCTATGTATTTCAATGGTTCCCATCCATACTCCCAACACCTGAGCGGGTCGAAAGCTGGGTGATGGCTGTCACAAGCTTTATCGTTTCCTCACATATAGGTGTCGGACGAGGAACTCGACAATGCAATCACATTTAATGCAGTTAAGCGTGGGCCAATTGCTCAATCTTTATGAGCAGGGCCAGCGAGAATTTCATAATTTGGATTTCAGTGACTGTGACTTGAGTGGGCTGTGTCTACCGGAAATTGACTTGAGCTTTACTAACCTGGCAAATGCCAATTTGGAAGGCATTGATCTACAGTGGGCGAGGCTGCGGAATGTGAATTTGGTGAAAGCCAATCTAACCCACGCCAATCTGCGTCGTAGCAGCTTGCGTCAAGCTGATCTAACCGGCGCTACTTTGCTCAGTGCCGATCTGCGGGCAGTTGACTTTAGCGGGGCTAACCTGGCTGAGGCCAACCTGGCCGATGCAGATATTTGGGGTGCGATCGCACCCGACGGGATGAATCGATTAAAGCTCAATACGTCAAACGAGCAGCGCAACCGCCCTGTGGCCACCCTAGGCTTTTAGACGGTTGGTTGAATAACGGTCGAAAGCTAAAAGGGGGTGCAAACCAGATTTGCACCCCCTTCTAGCTCAAAACCCTTTACTCGATTCTGAGTCGCCGGGTAATCACCGTCATGCCATCATCCCGGACCACTAGACCAGAAATCCAAAGGCTATCGTTGTCTGCGGGCGCATCTCCTAGCTTAAAAAGCCCGCCAGCAGAGAGCAGCTCTAGCTCAAGGGGGCGAGCTGTAAAGAAATCTTCGGCGGTGGCCCCTTCATCGATGGCCGTGCCCAAAAGATATCGCTCCCCTAAGGGCTCTTGCACAATGGCGTCAAAGCTATAGCTCTCATTGGGGGCGACGCGTTCGGGCAGCAGCACGGTCACATCAGGGGGATTTTCGCCTGATGTGAGCTGGTTGCGCTCAGATAAAATCTCTTGGGAGACAATATCACCGCCCTCAAACTGCTGTCTGGAGCGGATGACGGACTCTAAACTCAGGGGGCGAGGCGTCAGGCGAGTACCGTTAATATAGGTGACGGTTTCAGCAATGTATCCGTCGTCTGTCGATTCCCAGGATTGCAGCTCAATGCGATAGTTGAGGGTTTCATACTGCTCCCAGAGATCGCCCAGGGAAGTCCTCAGGGTGGCCTCGGTAAACCCATCTTCGTTAGTAAATGAGTCGCTGTAAAACGCCATCACTGCGTCTAAATTTTGCGCATTGGCAGCGGTTTCTAGTTGGGTCAGCGCTCCGGTCAGCTCAGGGGGAGCTGTCTCTGGGGAAGCTGCTTTGGCCTGGGGGGTGACGTAGGATGCCCAGCTCAGGGCAAGTCCCGCTAAACCGAGGGGAAAAAGCTGCCAAGTGCGACATTTAGTCATTAAAATCTGCTCCTCATGAGTTTTTGGGTCACCGTTCGGTCACCGTTCGACGGATAATAACGTTGACGATATCTCAGACCCGTGGTTTATTTCTAGATTCTGTCCTTAGATAATCTGTCTTTAGATAATTTATCTCAGAGCAGTCCTTAACGAACCGGGGGCAGTGTATAACCAAGTTACCCTGCGATCGGGTGTTTCGGATATCCCAATTATGGCTGACAGTTTAATCGATCGTCAGATGCATCTTAAAAACGTCCCCCAAAACGGCCCTAAGAACGGCAAGCTATTGATTGCAGCCAGCGGCACGGGCGGGCATTTATTTCCTGCGATCGCAACCGCAGAGCACCTGTCTGACTATGATATCGAATGGCTTGGGGTGCCCGATCGACTTGAGACTGAGCTAGTCCCTGATGTCTATCCGCTCCATCTAGTTCGCATGGGGGGGGTACAGGGTCGGCTGGGGCTGGGGTATCTCAAATTAGTGTCGCAGTTTGTGCGCTCAACCCTTGAAGTCCGTCGTTTGCTCAAGCGAGGCGATTTTCAGGGGGTGTTTACCACGGGCGGATACATTGCCGCCCCGGCGATTGTGGCAGCGCGCACCCTGGGGCTGCCCACAATTTTGCATGAGTCCAATGCGCTCCCTGGCAAGGTCACCCGCTGGCTCAGTGGCTGGTGTAGTTTGGTCGCCCTGGGCTTTCAAGAAACCGCAAAACGGTTGCCAAAAACTAAAACGCTCTGTGTGGGGACCCCAGTTCGCAGTCAATTTTTCTCGACGATGCCAGCCGATCTCCAGGAGTCATCTATCCCCGCCGCCGTCCCCGTGATTTTGGTCGTGGGGGGGAGTCAGGGCGCAGTTGCGGTCAATCAAATGATTCGAGCTGCTGCCCCAGCCTGGTTTGAGGCTGGGGCGTGGGTGATCCACCAAACCGGCAGCAATGATCCTGATGCCGATAGCCTCAACCACCCGCAATATGTGCATCGACCGTTTTATGGCAACATGTCGGCCCTGCTCAAACGCGCCACCCTGGTGATCAGTCGGGCCGGGGCCGGCACCCTGACCGAGCTAGCGATGGCCCAAATCCCTTCTATTTTGATTCCTTACCCATTTGCTGCCGAAGATCATCAGGCCTACAATGCGGCGGCTTTTTCAGAGGTGGGGGCGGCGATCGTTTATCGCCAATCCACCTTGACGGCTGACAGCCTTAAAAAGCAAGTGCTCTCGCTGTTACAAAACCCTGAGCAACTCGACCAAATGGCCCAGGCGGCTGGCACGCTAGCGGTTATAGACAGTGCTCAACAACTGGCCGGACAGATTCGCCAGCTGATAGTCAAATATGCGTAAGGGTAATTGGTACTGCGTCAAGCTTAAAGTTTCGGTCGGGGGAGGTGAGATGGTGAGGGGGTGAGATGGTGATTCAGGAGTTAAGTCATATTAGCCTTTTACCTCTTCCCCAGCGCAGCGCACTCACTAGCGCAGCACAAACGCCCTCACCCCCCCTCTCACCAAACCCGAAAATTTAGCTTTGACAGACAACTAGGCATGAGGTTCAGATAGCTGGCTATGGTGGTGGCAATCGCTGGCCACCCTGACTAAAGAGTTTTTTTAATGCATCAGTGATGAGGCAGCTTTTACCCGATATGCTGAGGGAGTGGGTATCTTCCTTTGTCGTTTGGGCGCAACCGCTAATCGTATGAGCAGTCACAATATCCCTGATTTTTTGCCATCTGCGTCAGCCAGTGAATTTCCTCAGTTAGGTCTCTTTAGCATGATGCGACTGGGGGTGTTTAATATGGGCCTGGGCATCATGTCACTGCTGACCCTGGGCGTTCTCAACCGGGTGATGATCGACGAGTTGAGGATCCCGGCCCTGATTGCAGCGGCCACGATTGCCGTGCATCAGTTTATGGCCCCCGCTCGGGTTTGGTTTGGGCAACTCTCAGACACCCAACCCTTGTTTGGCTATCACCGCAGCGGCTATATCTGGACAGGCATTGTCTCAATGTGGGTGACGGCATACGTTGCAGTGCAGGTCGTTTGGCGGATTGGGGCCAGTGTGGAGGTCACTGGCTGGGGGCCCCAGGTCTATCCGTGGGTGGCCCTGTTAGCACTGATGTTTGCTCTATATGGGTTGGCCCTGTCGGCCACGTCTACCCCCTTTACGGCGCTACTAGTAGATGTCTCAGAAGACGAAACCCAGTCTAAGCTGGTGGGCATCAGCTGGAGCATGCTGATGGTGGGGATCATCTTCGGTGTGATTATTACCTCGATTGTGCTCAAATCTCTCGGCGATGAGCCCTCTCTGGGACAGTTACAAAGCTCAATCAACCGCTTATTTATGGTAGCCCCAGCCATTGTCTGTGGCCTGGCGATTGTGAGTACCTATGGCATTGAGAAGAAATACTCCCGGCTGCAGCAGCGCGCCAGTGCTAACCCCCAAGACGCAAATATTACCCTGGGCAGGGCGCTTAAGATTCTCACCGCCAGCCGCCAGACCGGGCTTTTCTTTGTGTTTTTGCTGACCTTGAGCCTCAGTTTGTTTATGCAAGATGCGGTGATGGAGCCTTACGGTGGCCAAATCTTTGGCATGAAAATTTCGGAAACCACCCAGCTCAATGCTTTTTTCGGCATGGGTACCTTGCTGGGCATCATCGGCACGGGTTTTTTACTGGCCCCTCGCTGGGGCAAAAAGCGTACGATCAAAATCGGTTGCCTCTGGGCCGCTTTTTGTCTGGTGTTGCTGAGTTTATCGGGTTTGACGGCGTCTCCGCCAGTGTTGATGGCCGCGATTTCTCTCTTTGGGCTGGCGGCGGGGGTGCTGACCACTGGGTCGATCTTGCTTATGCTTGATCTGACCGTGGCCGAAACGGCAGGCACGTTTATTGGTGCCTGGGGGCTAGCCCAGGCAATGGCTCGGGGTGGTTCTACGGTGCTTGGCGGCGGGGTTTTATCGTTGGGCAAACAGGTGATGGGCCTCTTTCACGAAGGTCCTATCCTGGATGCTCAGTTACTGCCCGCCTATGCGCTGGTGTTTATTACCCAGGCCGTGGGGATGCTGGTTGCGATCGCACTCCTCAGCCGGGTCAATATTCGCGAATTTCAACTCAACGCCAAAGCCGCCATTACCGCCGCTCTAGAAAGTGATATGGATTAAATACTCCATATTTTCAAAACCATGCCCCCCAACTGGCAACATATTTT
Source organism: Cyanobacteria bacterium P01_G01_bin.38 (assembly GCA_039180385.1). Classification (GTDB taxonomy): domain Bacteria; phylum Cyanobacteriota; class Cyanobacteriia; order Phormidesmidales; family Phormidesmidaceae; genus SIO4C1. The sequence goes on from JBCDDJ010000209.1 coordinate 8,774, forward strand.
AGACACTGCCGAAGCAGCCACTGCCCGCGTGGGGGCTCAGCTGCTCAAAGACTTTGGCTCAGCGACGGCAGAAACCAAAGCCGACGGGAGCTTGGTCACCCAATCAGACAAGTGGGCCGATGCCGAGCTGCGTCGCCTGCTGCAAAGAGAGTTTCCTGACCACGGTGTGCTCAGCGAAGAAGTCGAGCATATTTTCCCCGGCACAGATTGGTGCTGGGTTATTGACCCCATTGATGGCACCACTAATTTTACGCGGGGCATTCCGCTGTGGGGCATCTCGCTAGGGCTGCTCTACCAAGGCACGCCAGTTTTTGGCCATGTGTATATGCCCACCCTCGATCAGCGCTTTCACGGTTATTGGGTGGGGGAGTCTGGGCTGCAAGATCCCAGCGGCGCGTTTCTTGACCATCGTCCTATCTACACGTCTAAAGAGGCCCCGTCAGGCACCCAGTTTTTTAGCCTCTGTGCCCGGAGTTTGGCAGTTTTGCAACAGCCATTTCCTTGCAAAATCCGGATATTGGGGGTGGCGACTTACAATCTGCTGACCGTGGCAGCGGGGATAAGTTTGGGGGCAGTCGAGGCGACACCTAAGATTTGGGATATTGCCGCCGTCTGGGCGATCACCCAGGCCGCAGGAGCAACCTGGACCCCACTCAATGGGCAACCTGTTTTTCCCCTCACCGCTGGCGAAAGCTATAGTCACAAGGCCTATCCGACCCTTGTCACTAGCCGCGCTGCTTTGACACCAGAATTTCGGCCCCTGGTAGACGTGATTTTATAGTCCAACCCCTACCCGGTCCAAAATCTAAAATCTAAAATTCACAAATCCACAACGGTATACAATCTTTAAGACATCACAACCCTGGTTAACATCGATGAAACTTCAGGTTGGAGACCCCGCCCCCGACTTTAGCCTGCCCGACGCAGAGGGCAACGTCTATAGCCTTGCTGACCTCAAAGGCAAGCGCGTTGTGCTCTATTTTTATCCCCGAGATAACACCCCCGGCTGCACTAAAGAAGCTTGCGGGTTTCGCGATAACTACGACGCCTTTCAATCCAAAGATGTGGTGATTCTGGGCGTCAGTGCCGACGATGCTAAATCCCACACCAAGTTTGCCACCAAATATGATCTGCCGTTTCCGTTGCTGGTAGACGAAGGCGGCAAAGTGTCAGAAGCCTATGAAAGCTATGGCCTCAAGAAATTTATGGGTAAAGAGTATATGGGCATCACCCGACGTACCTTTGTGATTGGCCCAGACGGTACCCTTGAGAAAATCTATGCCAAGGTCAAAGCAGAGCCGCACCCTGCCGAAGTGCTAGCTGATATTGAGGCCACACCATAACGCCCATGCAAAAAGTATGGCGGCCGATTCGTACATTGCTGGGGCTATTGCTAAGGCGTCCCATTTTGGGCACTAGCATTATCCCGCTCATGCCCGATGGGCGGATTGTCCTGATCCGCCGTCGAGACAGCGGGCGCTGGGGGCTACCGGGGGGCATTGTGGACTGGGGGGAGGATATTGCCACCGCCGCCCGACGAGAATTAGCTGAGGAAACCGGGCTGAGGGTGTTGTCGGTCGGTCGTCTGGTGGGCATTTATTCTCACCCTGAGCGCGATCCCAGATTTCACGCCATTTGCGTGGCCTTAGAGGCTAGCGTTGACGGAGATTTTAATGTCGCTGATCAAGCTGAGGTCTTAGACGTTCGAGCGTTTGCCGCTGATGCGATTCCTCACGAGGCGCTGGCCCACGACCATCAGCAACAGCTGCAAGATTATTTCAAGGGCTCTACCGTGCTGGCTTAGGCTCTATTGACTTGCCCAGGCTTTACTGAGACGCCCTTGACTCAGCTTTAATCAAGCCTTCAAATCGCCAAACGATATATTACTGTTGAGATTTGTGGTCTGACCCTTCTTCTAGGTACTCAACAAAGGCTGCTAAAAGCTGCTCCTTTTTACTTTTTTTAGTCTTGCTGGGAGCATCAGATTTGAACTCAGATTTGAACAATGATTCTCGAGTCCATAACACGACAAAAATTGCCGTCATGACTATCGGTAAGACAAACATTTTGGGGGCTCCAACATCGAAAAGCTAGCTTTAACTGAGTCAAAATCACTAGAA
>JBCDDJ010000210.1:0-10855 GCA_039180385.1 Cyanobacteria bacterium P01_G01_bin.38
AGTCCAGCCAGCAATTGTTTTCCTAAGAACTGTCCGTGGTGATGGGTGGCAGTCATAGCGGTGATGAGGGCACTGCGGCGATTGAGGATTCTAGAAGATAACCGTTGCCCCAGGTTAGCAAGGTACTCAATGCTGGCGACCAATCCGGCTAATCCTTCGTGATTTTGGGTACCGGTTTCCCAACGATCCGGGCTTTGGTTGCTGGCGGGCCTCACTTTGTAGGGGTGCAGCCGGTCTAAAAGGTCGCGTTTGCCATAGATGACCCCCAAGTGTGGTCCAAAAAACTTATAGGGAGAGCAGGCCAAAAAGTCGCAGTCAAGGGCCTTAACGTCAATTGGGGCATGAACCGCATAGTGCACAGCATCGACAAATACCCAGGCCCCCATAGCATGGGCCTGTTGGATAATCGTGGGCAGGTCATTGAGGGTGCCCACCGCGTTGGAGGCATAGGTCACAGCCACCAGCCGGGTGCGAGGGCTCAGCTTACGGGCAAAGTCTGACATGTCGAGGGTACAGTCTTCGGGGTGAATATCAACGGTCTGCACCACAGCCCCTTGCTCCGCCAGAGCCTGCCAGGGGGCGACATTGGCGTCATGGTCAAGACAGGTCACTAGGATCTCATCACCGGGGCGTAGGTCGCGACCGATGGCACGGCTGAGGGCAAAGGTGAGAGTGGTCATGTTGGGGCCAAAGATGATTTCGTTGCGGTGGCACCCCAAAAAATCAGCCATTGCCTTATGGGCTGATTGAATAACCGCATCAGTCTGTTGACTAGTTGAAAATGCGCCGTGGGCATTGGCATTACTGTGGCTCAAATAGTGCTCCATAGCGTCAATGACACGTTGGGGTACCTGGGTCCCGCCAGGGCCATCTAAAAAGGCGATGGGTTCATCGTTTATTGTCTGAGATAAGGCTGGAAATTGAGCCCGTATCCAGTCAAGGGGCAAGGCCATAGAGAGAGAGTCAGAAGTAAACTTGGAAATAGGTTTAGGCTTAGGCACAGGCATAAACACTGGGCTGGCTCCTTTACTCAGGGGTCTCAAAGGGCATATCTGGGCAGGTAAAGACAAACACATCACGATATCCGTTCACCCCCGCAGGCGAAATCGGTGTCGTATAGTGAAAAAACTGATGATCGTTAAAGACCAGCAGTTCTCCAGGATTTAGCAATTTACTGAAAACAGGTGCAGTCCCTTTTGCCAGAGAGAGCTGAGTGATAGCCCCGTCTACCTGGTGTCGGACAATGCAAAGGATGCCCACCAGATCGACACCATCTTGATGAATGCCCTCTGGGGCCGGGTTACCGAGTTGCGTCGCGCCTGTCGTAATTCGAATCTGGTGGATGCCAATTTCCTGAAAAGGGGAACATAGCTGACAAAAGTCAAAAAAGGTGAGGACAGCTTGCTTAAACGACTCAGACTCTACCAAAGTGGTGTCTAGTTCTTCATAATCCCGCCTGACATTTCCTAGTAGCTGATTATAAGTCTTACTTTGATAGAAAAATGCATGGGGTAATGGCAACAGTTTGTCGTTAATTATCTTAAAGCGAGAAAATCGGCGGAAGCGATAATCACCCTCCAGATAAGGATCTGGTGGAAGGTCTTCAAAAAAAGGCTGGATCGTTTTGAGGTTTAGATTACTTACCGTCTCAATTGCATAGCTACTCAGACAGTTAAATGTTTTTCGGGTAGATAAAGTCAGCATAAAAAATCCTCTACACCGTACTTCTAAGCCCATAGGATCTGAATCAGAGATCATAAAAGAGACGGTGATTGACTTGGGTGGCTACTTCTAAAACAAAATATCGAGAAAAAAAACAACCCTGTAGAGTGGGCGCAGCCAGAATATTAGCGCCTGGTTTTATTATAAGAGGTCGAAAAAAGTAAAAATTATGTTTCTTATCAAAAATGCCACAAGGCAATTTTCATCTTCCATGATGGAGACACCACCCATAAAAGATTAACCATCACGGCTCTACTGTTCTTTTGCTGTCTTTTGTCGCGACTCACAACAGGTTTGCCCACTGTTCTTTCGTCTGAAACAGTTCCCTTTAGAGGCAATTATGTTCAAGATTCTTATCTTAGGTGCTGGCTCAGTTGGCACATATTTTGGTGCAAAGTTATTCGCCGCCAATCATAACGTTTGGATCAATGCATTAAGGCATTTTGTAAGGTGGGTTGCTACTATGGCGTAATTTAAAGCAATCCCCCTATCCTGCACAGCAGATGAACTTTCGACTGTTTGACAGACTTTAAGCATGCTCTCCTCTAGGCAGCTTTGCCTGCCACCACAACAGCAGCGGGAACAAGAGTTCAATACCGATAAATACAATGCTCATCTGGTCTGGAGCACCTACTTGTAACCAAGACAAGACTCGACCAATCCCACCAAAGAAGATAGAGCCGCCAATAATGCGGAACACTGTGCGATGCTTTTCAATGTCAGGGATAATCCACCAAGCCATGATGCTAAGCGAAAGATAATAGCCGGTGATATAGCGATAGTGGCTATCGAACTGAGGGTTGATTATATCTGGGGATAGCCAGCGCCCCAGACCCACAACCACGCCCAAAATTGATACCAATAGCGGGATTAGACTGAGCAATCCCAAAATAATCTGTAATCCTCGCTTCATCTGTAGTCCTCGCTTCATGGGGTTTACCCTTGTAAATCAGGTTCATAAATAAGCAGAGCGCTATTTACTGTGGCCAGGACGCCAGCTTTTGTGAGCCTTACCGTAGGGCCTTGTTAAAAGTTATAACCTATAACAATGTTATTAGCAATAACATAGAGTAAACTTCCTGTCTGAGGGAGCGGTATGCTGGAGTCGTTCTATTCATTGTCTGAATACTTGTGAGCGGCGACACTTACCACCATGGTTATTTACGCGAGGCGTTGCTACAGGCTGCCCAAGCACAAATTGCTGCGGAGGGTTCCCAATCGCTAAATTTGAGCAAGCTGGCACGTCAGTTGGGGGTAAGCCAACCGGCGGTCTACCGGCATTTTGCTAATAAGCAAGCACTGGTATTTAGCCTGGTAGAGCAGGGGTTTGTATTATTGATTCAGCGGCTTGAGATAGCGGCAGAGGCTGTCTCGCTGGCTGCCCTGTCTGCTAAGCGTGAGCAGCCGCCAGATGATTTAATCAAAGGTATTGAGGCGATCACTCAGGCCTATATAGATTTTGTCTTAGAGCACCAAGAATTGGCTCGTCTGATGTTTAGTCTTAAGGAAAGAGCCACAGAGCCGGCACTGCATAAGCTCTTGAAGCAGGCCGCATTGCCTCTTTTCCAGTTGGTAGACGTTGGTCAGCAGCGCTATGGGCTCAAAGTGGATAGTCTTGAGCAGGCGGTGCGGCTAATGTGGGCGACTATGCATGGGCTTGCGGTACTGCTGATGGATGAACAGTTGCCTTACGTAACGCAAACGCCAGGAGAAATTGCTGTTCATGCGGCGGCAACTGCACGGCTACTTCATGACGGTCTATTTTTAACTGCGAGATGATGACGTAATACTAAATGAAGCGGCACATATCGAAACCCCTGTAGTCCCCCTTGGTAAGGGGGACCGATAGCCGGGGGTCAAATAATGTGCCGCTTCAAATCCGTTTGGTATAACCTTATAAATACATAGGAATTGGCACTTCTCAATCAGGATCAGTGGAACTCTAAAAATCCTTCAAAGGGTGGGCAATCCGTACTCTACAGGACGGTGTACAGACGGTACGCTTTTGATTAGAAACGGAAATGACAAGGCTTCGTCTCAAGAGTGAGAAGTACCTGTGTTAAGGAGTAAACCATGCTGGACTCGTCTCTTCTCGAATGGCTACGGCAGTTTGACCTGTCGATGTTAGGCGATCTGAGTGAACTCGATTGGACGGATATCGCCACCTACAGCGCGCTCGCCTTGGCAGTTGGTGGTGGGCTTTGGGCGTCATCCCAGAATTTTCTCCGTTTTTTGTGGAGCAAAACTGAGGGGATCCTGGGTTTTGTGATCAGCACCCTTGTGGTGTTCTCGTTGTGGTATAGCTTGCTGCGCGTGCACGTCAGCGTATCTTTTAATTTAGATAAAGAGATTTTCGATAATTGCTTGTGGCTGTCTGCGGTGTTATTTACGCCCTACTATCTCATCCATTACAACCTGCTTAAAGGATTCTTTCTGGTGGTGATCAGAAGCGTAGAGTTGATGATTGATCTGCTCATTTTTTCCTGGTTTCCTCAAAAAGCTGAGCAAAATCGAGAAAAATGGCGTACTCGTGTGAGTGGCCTTTACACAGCTTGGCAGAAGGGTTTAGAGAGCTTTTTGCAGAAAGGGATTGAAGCCGCCCAATCGCCTCATCCTCCCTTTAGCCTACAGTTCCCTAAAAATTCAGAAGCTGAGGTTTCAGAACCGACTATTCATGATAGCTCTGTGGATATCGGTCATGACAGCCTGTAACATGGCTCACCCCGTTATTGAAGCTATCTGAGTGAGTTTGTAGAGCGGTCGGCAGGTGAGGTTGTCGGCTACAGAGTGACATTTGTACTGTACCAGGCTATGCGATCGCACACCTCGAATCTCTTTTACCTTAAACACAAACTCGCTATAATCTGCTAAATCATCGAGCTGCACAAACGTTAAGAAGATCTCGGTGACGACTAAGAATATCGTCCGTAATAAAAAGGGAAAGATTTCATGATAAGAGAGTCTTGGTAGTAGCTGTGTACTTCTATTTTATCAATTTTTAGAGACTGACAGCTGGGCGGATTTGCCCCCGACATTCGCCAAAGCCTATCCTGCGGTAGCCCGGAGCCTCGCAGTATCCTCGCAAAATCACCTCGTCACCATCGGCTAAAAAGGTGCGGTTTTCCCCCGTAGGCAATTGAATCGTGTGTTGCCCCTGTCGAGTGATTTCTAAAAGCGACCCCCAGGTGTCAGGAGTCACACCAGACACAGTCCCACTGGCTAACAGGTCTCCGGGTTGAAGGTTACAGCCATTGCTCGTGTGGTGGGCAATCATTTGGGCAGGCGTCCAATATAGCTGGGCCAGAGAGGTTTGGCTGAGCCGTATTGGTGCAATCTGTTCTTGCTGCATCTTCGCTGAGCGCAGCCAGACTTCAACGCTCAGATTGATACTACCGTCCCTGTTTAAGGGGCTCAGATAGGGCAGCGGCGGGGGATCTCCTTCGAGTCGTTCCAACATTGAGCAACGAAAGGGGGTCAGGGCGTCTAATGTCACCACCCAGGGCGAGAGACTGGTGGCAAAACTCTTCCCCAAAAATGGACCCAGGGGCTGATATTCCCAGGCCTGGATATCACGGGCAGACCAGTCGTTGACCAGGCACAGGCCGAATAAATGCTCCTCAGCTGCTTTGATAGGGATGGGCTGACCCAGAAGATTCCCCATGCCCATCATCAACCCAACCTCACATTCATAGTCAAGCCGCTGGGTTGGCCCAAAGCGGGGGGGAGCGCCTGGGTCTGTAGGTCGCTGTTGGCCTTGAGGTCGGTGAATCGGGGTGCCACTCACCACAATGGACGAGGCGCGACCGTGATAGGCAATGGGGATATGTTTGTAATTGGGCAACAGCGGCTGATCAGGCCGAAATAGCTTACCCACGTTAGTGGCATGGTGAATAGAGGCATAAAAGTCGGTGTAGTTGCCGATTTTCGCCGGTAGTCGTAGTTCAACCTCGACCATCGGCACCAAGATTTGTAAATTGGGGATAGACTTGGGCGCTTTCAAAAGATGGCTGAGCCGATGGCGTAGCGCCGTCATAGCCCAGTGACCCAGGGACATGAGCGGATTTAAGCTGTCTTCAAGGCAGGCGGTTTTGACTTTCTCGGGCAAATCAGCCAGGAGTCTTTGTTGAATGCACGCACTGAGATCGACTACCTGATCGCCAATAGCGACCCCAAGGCGAGGCACCTCCGTAGCTTGGCGGTGTTTGAATACACCGAAGGGAAGATTTTGAATCGGGAAATCAGTGTCGGCGGCGTTGGCAGTAGCCACCCAGCTGCGCAGCTGCGGATCGTGGGTGGCATCAGGTAGAGAGGGCATAAGGCATGGACGCCATCGTCAACGTGTTGTCTAGAAGGCCCAGGTGGTCAAGCTCGGCCAGGGGCGTTTGAAATGAGCAAGAGCCAATCCCCTGGAAATATCGACTGCGCACGTGGGAAAGCACATCCAGGGTGACCTGTCCGGCGACATTCACAATCTCTGACAGTTTTGAACTAAACGGGATCTGGCAGGTAATGCTGTGGTCAGAAAATACTAGGGCATTGGGGGAGTCGATCTGCAAGATGGATGCGATTTCTGCCGCAGTGACCCCATAGCCATAGGCAAACGTAGCGGCCAGGGCCACATTGAGAAAGCCGTGCATTTTGACCAGTCTGCCACTGGGCAAGGTTTGCCAACTGCGTAGGGGATGGTGCAGCCCCGCCGTCGCCTTGAAGGGAATCTCTACCTCGGCACAGGCTCTGATGAAGTGGGCCAGGGCTTCAACGCTGGGAAAAGCTGACTGGGTCAACCCACCCGTGCGAACTTTAGCCGCCGCTCGGGTGTCTTGCAGCACAGCGAGATAGTCAGGCAGGGTGTGATCGATGGGCACTTCAAAAAAGAGATCGGGGTGAGCAGGGAGGTGCGGTAACAGGGCTGCGATCGCATCTGCTGAGCACGGCTTAAACTCAAGTGCGGCGATGGTAAAGCGATCTTGTTTGCCTTGCCAGTAGGTCAATTGCTCAAGCGCCTGGGGTGACGGGTCTAACACCACGCTCAGGGGCCAAAACGCGGCTGAGTATTGTCGATCTAACTGATGCTCGAGCTGGGGCAGCTGGGATAAAGGTAAGACAAACCGCCCCAACATCCAACGATGGGCATCGGCACAGTAGTTTTTATAAGCGGTAATCGCGGACTTGAAGTCTAAGGCTGCGGGGGGAAATAACCCTGCGTAGTCTATGAGGGTCGAGAGCAGGAGTCGTAAAGAATGAGCCGTCATGGGTGAGAGTGCAAATATTATAGTGTCAATACTCTTAAGAGAGTTTTTGAGAGAGAATTTTCGGATATCCATCCACGACATAAATTTTCTCTAAGGCGCTTATAGCGCTTCGAGTTATGGCGGCAACATTGCTGTTAAGCGTAAGTTCAAAAGGATACCTGGTTTCGAAGGAAATTCTCCTGGGTTAATTATAGTCCTCCCTACCCCGATTAGACATCGACTATACTAATAGAAGAAGATATCTCCTTGAGACTTTCATATAGGCTTTATCAGTCCTACGTAAGGATTCACATCGATACTCCTGTAAATACCGGTAAAACCTGGGTGTAGTGCTGAAAATCTGCTGTTATAAAGTCTCTTATTCTTGGTTATTAATCGACCAAATGAATAAAACTTAAGATTTTAGCCACGCGTCTGGGTTAATGGCCCAGGTGGGAGATTTGTTTTATGGAAAATACGTGTCCAATTTTAGGGCTTGACCATTTAGAATTTTACGTCGGAAATGCCAAGCAAGCGGCTTTTTTCTATGAAACGCAATTTGGGTTGAGACCCATTGCGTTTCGGGGTTTAGAGAGCGGGTATCGTAAAGCGGCGTCTTACCTGCTATCCCAGGGCAATATTCGCTTTGTTTTAAGCAGTGCCCTGGGGGCAGATCATCCCATGGGCGAGGCGGTTGCCCGCCACGGAGATGGGGTGGCTGCGATCGCATTTTCTGTTGCCGATGTGCGATACGTTTATCAAACAGCGGTGCAAAAAGGGGCCACGGCGGTGATTCCGCCGACGGATATCGAGGACTGTGACGGTCGGCTCAGGTTTGCTGCGATCAAAGGTTACGGAGATATCCTGTTTAAGTTTGTTGAGCGTCAGGGGTATGACGGTTTGTTTGCGCCAGGCTTTATGCCTTACCAAAATACTCATCAGGAGGTGTCAGCAACGGGGTTGACCGACATTGATCACGTGGTGGGCAATGTTGAGGTGGGTGCGATGGACCGCTGGGTTAACTTTTTTATCGAAGCCCTGGGATTTAATCTGCTCGTCCACTTTGACGATAAAACCATCGCCACAGAGCATTCAGCACTGATGTCTAAGGTGGTCCAGACGCCGACGGGGCAGGTCAAGCTGCCGATTAATGAGCCCGCCCCAGGGCAGCGCATGTCTCAAATCGGCGAATATCTGCACTTTAACCAGGGACCTGGGGTGCAGCACATTGCCTTAGCCACCCACGACATCATTAAAACCGTGCGACAGCTCAAGGTAAACGGGGTCACTTTTTTAGAGACGCCGCTCACCTACTATGGCACCCTCGAAGCGCGAGTGGGGCCTATCGATGAGCCCATCGATCAGCTGGCCGAACTGGGTATCTTGGTCGATCGCGATGCAGAGGGTTATTTACTGCAAATTTTCACACAGCCGGTCGAAGATCGCCCCACCTTGTTTTTTGAGGTAATTGAGCGGCGCGGGGCCACCAGCTTTGGCGAAGGTAATTTTAAGGCCCTGTTCGAGGCAATTGAGCGAGAACAAGCCCGTCGCGGCAATCTTTAACGCCCAGACCTTTAAGACACCCAGAATTTTAACGTATCTTATCCACGCTCTCAGGTGGTGAGCCACCATGACCTACTACACCCAGCTCGGTCGGATTCCCAATAAACGTCACACCCAGTTTCGTCAACCGGACGGGTCGCTTTATCACGAGGAGCTGATCGGGGCCCAGGGGTTTTCGGGTAGCCATTCGCTGTTGTATCATTTGCATCCGCCAACCGAGATTGAGACCGTAAATAGGGTGTCTTCTGCTGAGTTGACTTATGAAGCACCTGGGGCACTGCGGCCACGGCATTTTCTCACGGCAAAGGCTGTCAAGGGGGTGGGTGGAGATGCGATCGCAAGCCGCATTCCTTTATTGTCTAATGCCGATCTCACCCTGTCAGTGGCCCACCCCACCGACCCCATGCCCTACTGGTACCGCTTTGCCCACGGGGATGAGCTGTTGTTTATCCATGCGGGACAGGGCATCTTAGAAAGCCAGCTGGGAGAGATTCACTATGGCCCAGGGGACTATTTGATGATTCCAGCTGGGGTGCTTTGGCGGCTGTTACCGGCATCAGGGCATCCCCAAACCCACCTCATTCTCGAAGCGATTGGGCATTTGCGCCCGCCTCAGCGCTACCTCAGCCCCCAGGGGCAATTTTTAGAAAGCGCCCCCTACTGTGAGCGCGATATTCGCCCCCCCCAGAGACTGTTGACCCATGACGAAACCGGGCAGTTTGAGGTGCGTGTCAAAGCCCGAGGACAGATCACCTGCTATGGGTATCGACATCACCCCCTGGACGTGGTGGGCTGGGACGGTCACCTGTGGCCGTTTGCGTTGAATATTGCCGATTTTGAACCGATTACTGGACGGGTTCATCAACCCCCATCAGTTCACCAAACCTTTGAAGGGTCGGGTTTCGTGGTGTGCTCCTTTGTGCCGCGCCGGTTTGATGACCATCCCCAGGCCATCCCGGCTCCTTATAACCACGCCAATGTTGACTCTGACGAAGTGCTCTATTACGTCGAGGGGCACTTCATGTCGCGCAAGGGCATTGAACGAGGCTCCCTGACGCTACACCCCAGCGGGCTATCCCACGGCCCGCACCCAGGCACCTATGAAGCGTCTATTGGTCAACAACGTACCGAAGAGTTGGCCGTTATGATCGATACCTTTCGCCCGCTACAGGTCACCACTGAGGCCACCGCCCTAGAAGACCGTGGCTATGTCTACAGCTGGCTGCCTCTAGCGGCCCAGCCCATTTGACTTTGGAGTTCCCACCATGACTTACACCTTGATTAAGCCTCCTAACCCGCTCACCCTATCGTCTCGTATTCAAACGCGCCTTCACCATGGGGAGCTAACGCCACGACAGGTCAGGGCGTTTCAGGACTTTTTAGGCGAAGTCGATCGCCATTTTTTACGCCATCGCATCATTTTGCACAATGCCTACACCCATTGGTTTAGCCAGGGATTGGCCACTGACATGGAGCTGCGCCATTTTATCCGACAGTTTTCAGTCTTCTCTAACCAGTTTTTAGTGGCTGCTTTGCAAAAGGTGATCAATGCTCCCAGTTTGGTCCAGTCACGGGCCAGCCGAGAGATTTTGCTGAATGAGCTGGGGGTGATTTATCACAACCCTAACGCCGCCCAAAATAAAGTCATTCCCTTGAGCGAAGCGGCCAAAGATCGCCAGGGTGACCCCGACTTAGTCAGTACCGAGGGTACCGTGGACGGCGGTATCTGCCGATTTCGAGCCGCCCACTTTGAATGGCTGCTGGGGGTCGCTGAGGGGCTTAGGCTGGCCTATGCCGATATCGGTCAGCGCAAGCACGGTCGCCCCACCACGTTACATTTCTGTGATCAGCTGATTCGCCTCTATGGCAGCGATGATCCGCTAATTGCCGAGGGAGCCAGCTTTGCCGTTGAAAACTGGGCCGCAGCCGGCTTTTGGCAGGAGCTAGAAGACGGCCTGTTAAAAATTAAGCGGACCCGCCATCCCCAGCTGCGGCTGGCCTTTTTTACCTGGCACAATCGGGTGGAGGCACAGCATGCGGGGCATACCTTAGAAGAACTAGAATCAGTTTATTTTCAACCCGAGTTTAATCGCGAGAAATTTCTCCAGGGGGGGCGAGAGATTTTAGATGCGATCGCAGTCTTTTGGGATGGCTTGAACGAGGACCGGTTGCAGCTGGGGAAAGCCTCACGATGACCATTGCAGAAACCTCCTCCTCCCCTACCGTCTGGCAGCCAACGCCAGCACAAATCCAGCAGGCTAACATCACTGCCCTACAGCAGCAGCTGGGTCTCAGCAACTATGAGGCGCTGTACAAATGGTCTATCGATCATCGTGGAG
>JBCDDJ010000211.1:0-10842 GCA_039180385.1 Cyanobacteria bacterium P01_G01_bin.38
CATGAGCTGATCCATAGTAATGGCCCCTACCTGATTGACGCGTGCTCCATTGATCAGTACCTGGAGCTGATTAGAGAGCCGTCGGGGAACGCCATCGGCATAGCCAATCCCCACCACAGCGACCCGTATCTGACGGGGGGCGACAAAGCTGTGACCATAGCTAACCCCCGCCCCGGCTTCTAGGGTTTTGAGATGGGTGATGCGGGCTTTGACCTCCAGGGCTGGCCTGAGGTCAAGCAGTGAGTCTAGGTGGGGCGCTGGCGACAGCCCATAGAGCCCTAGCCCCACCCTGACCCGGTCATAATGCAGGGTCGGGTCGAGCAAGGTCGCGGCGGTGTTAGCAAAGTGGAGTTTAGGCGGGAGCAAACCTTGCTGTTTTAGGGCTGCGATCGCAGCCTCAAATCGCTGATGCTGAATTTGCAGCATAGTAAGATCAGGGCTATCGGCAGTCGCCAGGTGAGAATACAGACTCGCCACTTGCAGGTTGGGCAGCCGTCTGACAAAGTCAACAAAAGCCACCGCCTGTTGCCAGTCACAGCCCAAGCGCGACATGCCAGTGTCGAGCTTAAGGTGGACTGGCAGCGAGGGAGCTTGGCCCGACAATGTATCAGAAAAAACCAGGGCTTGCTTGGGGGTGACTAAGGTCGGCTGGAGTTGCCAGGTTGCGATCGCGCGCACCTCCTCAGGGTGATTGACCGCCCCCATGACTAAAATCGGCGCTTTTATACCGGCCTGGCGCAGCTCAATTCCTTCGGGCACGGTGGCGACCCCAAGCCAGGTTGCCCCGGCTTGTAGCACCGCCGTTGCAATCGTCAGCGCCCCGTGCCCATAGGCGTCGGCCTTGACCACCGCCATCAGCTCTGTGCCCGGTGCCAGATGCGCCTTAAACTGCTGCACATTATGTCGCACCGCCGCAAGATTAATCTCAACCCAAGCCCTTGAGCACCGCATCGCCGACAGACCTGGGGTATTATCCCAACTCAGCATATCATCCTGTTTTTTTTACTTTTGATGGGCTGCTTAAAAGTCTATGCCCTAAATCAGCGTTTAGTGTAGCAGATGCTCAATCAAGGCCCCGAGCACGGGCAGCGTCGGGACACCTGTGTTACCATCTATGGCAAACCTCAGCGCTTAACCCCAAAAATTCGCTCTTCAAACGCCTGACCCTCAATGAGTAAGGTTCTCGTCCTGAATGCGTCATACGAGCCGCTAAACATTACCAGCTGGCGACGAGCTGTGGTGTTGATTATTAAGGGCAAAGCAGAACATTTAGAGCACAATGGCAAGGTAGTCTATGCCAATTTTCCATTGCCTACCGTGATTCGGTTGAGGCACTATGTCCGGGTGCCCTACAAAGATATTCCCCTCACCCGTCGTAACTTACTCCATCGAGATAGCAATACGTGCCAGTATTGTGGTTACTCAGGTGACGGCTTAACACTAGATCACGTGTTACCCCGCTCTCGCGGCGGTGGCGACTCCTGGGAAAACATTGTCACCGCCTGCGTGAGGTGCAACGTCAGCAAAGGCAATCGGACCCCCAAAGAAGCCCGCATGAATCTGCGCACCAAGCCGCGCAAGCCCCACAGCAGTCTCTATTTTGAGCTATCGAGACACATCCACAGTGGCACCCACCAAGAATGGCGTAAGTACGTTATCGGCCTCTAGGGCAATCTCAAATGCAGTTATAGGAGAACAGTCACTCCCTTTAAAATGGCACCTCAAAACGCTTTGCTGAACACTTCTAAAACCGATTTTCTTCCCCCAACGGCCACAATGACAGACACCCGTGCTTCGGACGAGTCAGACTCTGCCACAGCGCTCAAGCATCTTTTGATGAAGCATTCTGGCAGTCGTCAAATCGTGCTTTTGCAAGATTTTCCTGATCCAGATGCGCTGTCATCAGCGTGGGCTTACAAGCTGATTGCAGCTAGCCACAAGATTGAGTGCGACATTGTTTACTCGGGCACCCTCAGTCACCAAGAGAATATTGCCCTGGTCAAGCTCACTAACCTGCCCGCCAAACGCTGGCCACAGCAGCAGAGTGAAGCGCCTGATTTATCGCAATATCATGGCTATGTCCTGATCGACACCCAGGGCACCACCAGCCAGTTGAGCAGACTCGTTGAGGCCGCCTCGTTACCTCTGATTTTAGTGATCGATCACCATGCGACCCAGAGCATGCCGATAGCAGAGCTTGCCGACATAAGGCCTGACATCCGGGCCACTGCAACGATCTTAACCCAGTACCTCCAAACCGGCTTGCTCCGACTGGATCGGGGTAACAGCAAACATGTCCGTTGCACCACTGCCCTCATGCACGGGCTGCGCTCAGATACCAACCGTCTGATGAATGCGGCTGAGCCCGACTTTTTAGCGGCGGCTTTCTTAAGCCAGTATTACGATCCTCAGCTGCTTAGCGCTATCCTCCAGGCCTCTCGCTCTAAGCGAGTGATGGATGTGATCGAGCGATCGCTGCGCAATCGCCAGATTCAAAACAGCGTCTCGATTGCAGGGGTGGGCTATCTGCGCTATGAGGACCGCGATGCCATCCCCCAGGCAGCGGACTTTTTGATCACCGAAGAAAACGTCCACACCGCCTTGGTCTATGGAATTGTCCACGACGAAGACGAAGAGCGAGAGGTGGTGATCGGCTCTTTGCGCACCAATAAGCTCACCCTGGACCCCGATGAATTTATTAAGGAAGCCTTTGGCCAGGATAGCCAGGGCCGTTTCTTTGGCGGAGGCCGTTCGATGGCTGGTGGGTTTGAAGTGCCGATTGGGTTTCTGTCAGGTTTTTATGAAAATGGGGACTACAACCGTCTTAAATGGGAGGTCTTTGACATGCAGGTCAAGCAAAAGCTGCTGAGACTGATCAATCCAGAAGATGGCGTTATCAACACCGACTGAGGTTTACCTGATTCGCCACGGCATCGCGGCGGAGCGAGGCACCTATGCCGACGACGATCAGCGCCCGCTGATCGAAAAAGGGATGCGCAAAACCCGTCAGGTTGCTGAGCGTCTGGGGGAGCTGGGGCTAGCATTTGAGGTTATTTTGACCAGTCCACTGGTGCGGGCCAGCCAAACCGCTAAAATCTTGCAGCAAGTGGGTCTGAGCAACCGTATTCAAGTTTTCACACCGCTCGCGCCTGGCGGTGCGCTCTCTGAATGGCTCCACTGGCTCGCAACCTGGCAACAAACAGGCGGTCAATGTGTAGCCCTGGTGGGGCATGAACCTGATTTGAGTGAATGGGCACAGCGATTAGTGGTGGGGTGCGCCGATCGCGATTGGCGCTTAAAGAAAGCCGGGGTAGTGGGCTTGCGAGTCCCAGCAGCGGGGGATGCGATCGCACACAGCGAACTCTTCCTCTGGGTCCCCCCGCGTTTTCTACTGTAATTTCTTCTACGGTGATGTCATCACTTTACATTCCTTGCGCTGAAATGCATCGCGGGGGACTGTTCTCGATATCCTATAGGTATAAGAATGAACGAGTATCCCACTGAATTCACCAAGGTTATCAGGAGCAGAGAATGACTGTATGCGAATATCGTCCCGGATTGGAAGGGGTTCCGGCGACTGAGTCAAGTGTTAGCTATGTCGATGGCCAGAATGGCATTTTGGAATATCGGGGTATTCGCATCGAAGAATTAGCCCAAAGGAGCAACTTCATCGAGACGGTCTATCTCTTGATTTGGGGCGGACTACCCACCCAGCAAGAGTTGGATGCCTTTGAATACGAAATTCGCCACCATCGACGGCTTAAATTTCGCATTCGGGACATGATGAAATGCTTCCCCGAGAGTGGCCATCCGATGGACTCCTTACAAGCCTGCGCAGCCGCCCTGGGCCTGTTCTACTCCCGCCGGGAGCTAGCCGACCCCGCCTATATTCAAAAAGCCGTGGTTCGCCTACTGGCGAAGATTCCTACCATGGTGGCGGCATTTCAACTCATCCGCAAAGGGAATGACCCGGTGCAGCCGCGAGACGATCTCGACTATGCGGCCAATTTTCTCTACATGCTCAATGAGCAGGAGCCCGACCCCCTCGCAGCTCGGATTTTTGACATTTGCCTGACCCTGCACGCCGAGCACACCATTAACGCCTCGACCTTCTCAGCTATGGTAACGGCCTCCACCCTCACTGACCCCTATGCCGTCATTGCCTCAGCAGTGGGCACCCTGGCAGGGCCACTCCATGGCGGGGCCAATGAAGAGGTCATCCAAATGCTGCAAGAGATTGGCTCTGTAGATAATGTGCGTCCCTTTATCGAAGATCGCATCGCCCGCAAGGCCAAGATTATGGGCTTTGGCCACCGCGTCTATAAGGTCAAAGATCCCAGGGCGGTGATTTTACAAAAACTGGCAGAGCAACTGTTTGATAAATTTGGTCAGGATGAGTCCTACGCTATGGCCCTGGAGCTAGAGTCTGTGGTCACCGAAAAGCTTGGCCACAAGGGCGTCTACCCCAATGTGGACTTTTACTCTGGTCTGGTTTATCGCAAGCTTGGGATCCCGACCGATTTGTTTACGCCGATTTTTGCGATCGCACGGGTTGCCGGCTGGTTGGCCCATTGGAAAGAACAGCTGGCCGAAAATCGAATCTTTCGACCTACGCAAATTTATACCGGCCCCCACGGGCAAGCCTATGTTCCATTGGCTGAACGGCCCCAAATTTGGGATAAACAATCCGCCGCCTTTGCCGTCTCAAATGCCCTGCATTCAGTGTCTTGACCCTTGCTGCATAAACCTTTCAGGAGGCTAGTGATGGGCATGACCCCTCTCCCCAATTCTTAACATTTCGATCACTATAGTTTCAGTGACGATTTTCAGGAACTCCAGCCCTCTTCAGCCTGCGCTGAGGAGGGTTTTATTTTTACCAGCTTTGCAGCTGGACTTACGCAAATCTACGAAATTGTAAGGCCTCCCCACTCCCCACCGCCCCACGCCCCCACCTTTCCAGGACAAATTTATCCCAACCTCGAATCGCTATAGGCTTGCCCCTATTTTGCTGAGCAAAAATTCCTATCGTTTCACCCAGGGGAATCTCGGTTTGAGGGTCTATAAAGCGCTAGAATCTTAAGGACAAAGCATCATTAAGAACTATTTAGAGCCTTGCCAGAGCCTTGAGGGCAATTGTTTGAGTACGCTTGCCACCAAAGCCAAAGCACGCATGGTCCAAATGTTGTATCAAACAACCGTTGATGAACTCTGGGATTGACCTACAAAACACCTTCCTACAAGGGCTGACGTCGTTGGGGTTGCCCTATGGCGTTGCCAAAGCCATTTGGATTCCTTTACCAATGACGCTCATTTTGTTGGCGGCTACCGTCAGCATTTTTATTGCCGTCTGGTTAGAGCGCAAAATTTCGGCAGCGGCACAGCAGCGCATTGGCCCAGAGTATGTCGGTCCCCTGGGGGCACTCCAGGCTACCGCCGATGGTGTGAAGCTGATTTTCAAAGAGGACATCGTACCCGCCAAGTCAGACCCCTGGCTATTTACTCTGGGGCCAGCGCTGGTGGTTATTCCCGTCTTTTTGTCGTATCTGATTGTGCCGTTTGGCCAAAACATGATCATTTCTGATCTGGGGGTCGGCATTTTTCTATGGATTTCACTCTCAAGCATCGCCCCGATTGGCCTACTCATGTCGGGATACTCGTCCAATAACAAGTATTCACTGTTGGGGGGCTTGCGGGCTGTCGCCCAATCAATTAGTTACGAAATCCCACTGGCGCTGGCGGTGTTGGCCATCGTCATGATGTCTAACAGCCTTAGCACGATCGATATCGTCAACCAGCAAAATGGTTACGGCATTTTGAGTTGGAATGTGTGGCGTCAGCCGGTAGGATTTGTCATCTTTTGGATTGCAGCCCTGGCAGAGTGTGAGCGCCTCCCCTTTGACCTGCCTGAAGCGGAGGAAGAATTGGTGGCAGGTTACCAAACTGAGTATACCGGCATGAAATTTGGGCTATTTTATGTCGGATCCTACGTAAATCTGGTGCTATCAGCCATGATGGTGTCAGTGTTGTACCTCGGCGGATGGAGCTTTCCAGTGCCGGTTGAGAGTATCGCTGGCTGGTTGGGTATCTCTGAGACAACCCCCTGGCTACAGTTGATCACGGCCTCTCTAGGGATCGTCATGACCCTGCTCAAGGCCTACGCATTGGTCTTTTTGACCATTTTGCTACGCTGGACAGTCCCCCGAGTCAGGATCGACCAACTGCTAGATTTAGGTTGGAAATTTTTACTCCCGGTGGCCCTTGTTAATCTGCTGCTAACCGCAGCGTTAAAAATCACTTTCCCAATTGCCTTTGGTGGTTAAAGGAGGCGAACCCCATGCTTAATTTTCTAAAGCAAGTCGGCGATTACGCCAAAGAGACGGCACAGGCCGCTAAGTACATTGGTCAGGGACTGTCTGTGACCTTTGATCATATGAAGCGTCGTCCAGTCACGGTCCAATACCCCTACGAAAAGCTAATTCCCTCAGAGCGCTATCGCGGTCGGATTCACTTTGAGTTTGATAAGTGCATTTCCTGCGAGGTCTGCGTGCGGGTTTGTCCCATCAACCTGCCGGTGGTGGATTGGACCTTTGATAAAGCCACTAAGAAAAAGACCCTAGACCACTACAGTATTGACTTTGGCGTTTGCATTTTTTGCGGCAACTGTGTGGAGTATTGCCCCACGAACTGCCTGTCAATGACCGAAGAATACGAGCTAGCGGCCTATGATCGTCACGATCTTAACTATGACAACGTCGCCCTGGGTCGCTTACCCTATAAGGTGACTCAAGATCCGATGGTGACCCCGGTACGCGAGTTTGCCTACTTACCAAAAGGAGTCATGGACCCCCATGATTTGCCCAAAGGGTCACGCCGGGCTGGGAAACTTCCCCAGGAGATTTTAGAAGAGATGGAGGTCACAAAATCCAGCTCCGAAAAATCGAAGCCTGATCCGGGCGATTAAGGTTGGCTGGCGCTAGGCTTCCGATATCAGGCGGTCGGTATCAAGCTTTAGAGACTGCTAACCGCATTCTTTTTTAGTTAAGGACTCATCTAAGGAACCATCGTGAATTTAGCAGAAGGCGTACAGCTCGTTTCTTTAGGCATCTTAGGATTGATTATGCTGACCGCATCCCTGGGAGTGGTGCTGCTGTCTAATATTGTTTATTCAGCCTTTCTGCTGGCTCTGGTCTTTGCCAGCATTTCAGGTTTATACGTTTTGCTGAATGCCGGATTTGTCGCGGCTGCCCAGATTTTAGTCTACGTTGGCGCTGTCAACGTCCTGATTTTGTTTGGGATTATGCTGGTCAACAAAAAAGAAGACTTCAAACCCCTCTCTAAAGCTTGGCTAACAAAAGCATCGACAGCGGCGGTCTGTGTTGGTCTGTTCGCCCTATTGACGAGCATGGTGCTATCGACGGGCTGGTCGATTTCGACAGCGGTGCCCGCAGGCGAGAAATCCATTGAGCTGATTGGCGAACACTTCTTTAGCGACTTTTTACTGCCCTTCGAGTTGGCCTCAGTGTTGCTGCTCGTTGCCCTGGTGGGGGCGATTATTTTGGCCCGTCGCGAGTACATTCCAGATGTGGAACCGGCAGGTGAGCCCAAAGTACTGACGCTGCCTGAGCGCCCCCGTGAGCTGGTGGCAGCGGGGATGTCTGAGCCAACTGATGGTGAATAAAGAACAACAGGAATGAATAGCAAGAAAAACTATGCAACTTGAGTATTTTTTGATCCTGGCAGCGGCCTTATTTTGCATCGGTATTTTTGGTCTGGTCACCAGCCGGAACGTGATTCGGGTACTGATGTCGATTGAGCTAATGCTCAATGCGGTCAATCTGAACTTGATGGCATTTTCTAACTACTTAGACCCCAAAGATATTAAAGGCCAAGTGTTTGCGGTGTTTGTGATTTCCATTGCGGCGGCAGAAGCAGCGGTGGGTCTGGCGATTGTGCTATCGATCTACCGTAATCGCGACACGGTAGATATGGAGCAATTTAACTTGCTGAAATGGTAGGGGTTGTATTTAAGGGTCTCCTAAACTTCGTGTGGATTGCCATCCCTTAGGATGAATGAAAAGTTACCCGTAGCAGCGCTGTGCAACTTAAGCAGGCCATTATTGTCCACAAGGCCCATAATAACTTCAGCAAAACCTGGGCTGAGAAATGTGCCCGACAGCTAGAAAAACGGGGTTGCAAGGTGCTGGTCGGACCCAGTGGCCCAAAGGATAACCCTTACCCGGTCTTTTTAGCCTCTGTGACCCAGCCAATCGATCTGGCCGTTGCGCTGGGGGGCGACGGCACAGCTCTGGCCGCTGCCCGACATCTAGCGCCAGAAAACGTGCCGATCTTAGCGGTCAACATCGGCGGTAATTTGGGCTTTTTGACCGAATCGGCTGAGGTGGTCGATGATTTTGAAGCGGTTTGGGACCGACTGCTGTCAGATCGCTACGCCGTTCAGCAGCGGATGATGCTACAGGCCTGCATCCACGAGGGCAACTATGGCAATTTTGAGCCCATGAGCGACACCTATCTGGCACTCAATGAGATGTGTGTCAAACCTGCCTCCCCCGATCGCATGATCACCTCCATTTTGGAAATGGAAATTGATGGGCAGGTGGTGGATCAGTACCAGGGCGATGGCCTACTAATCAGCACCCCGACCGGCACCACCAGCTATACTGTCGCTGCCAATGGCCCAATTGTGCATGCTGGGATGGATGCGCTGGTGGTCACCCCGATTTGCCCGATGAGTTTGTCGAGTCGGCCTGTGGTGATCCCACCGGGGTGCGTGGTCAGCGTGTGGCCGCTGGCCGACCCCGATATGAACACAAAACTATGGATGGATGGGGTAATGGCTACGGCCATCTGGCCCGGTCAACGGGTGGATATTCGTAGGGCAAATAAAATGGCGAAATTTATTGTGCTCAATCCGGAGCAGTCTTACTATCGAACGCTACGTAATAAGCTGCAATGGGCTGGGGCGAGGATTAACTATACGAACAATCATCGAAATTAGTTGAGTTTTGAATGTTCACGTCTCCTTCACACTTGTTTAGCTCACAGCGGCGGTTTCTGAAGAAGGACCTGGCGACTCAGCGGGTACTGCCAGGCACAGTAAACACCGCCCACCATGAACACTGCAGGTAAACACCCCATCAGTAGCCGAATCGTCAACAGGGCAGCCGCCGATTGGCTGGTTGCACCGTTGACGAACCCAGCTATGTCCAGGCAACGTCCCACTAGAAACAGCGCGATCGCAAGTCCTACCTTTTGGAAAAACATCAAAAAGCTAAAGTACAGTCCCTCCCGCCGCAGGCCGGTTTGCGCTGTGTCGTAGTCGATCACATCGGGGAGCATGGCGAGAGGCACCAGATAGAAGGGGGCTAAGCCAAGGCCAACTGCGATCGCAAGCCCATACATCCACACCCACTGCCCCGGTTGTAACCAGCTGAGCCCCAGTAGCCCCATCCAGGCAATGGGAGCACCGATCAAATAGACTCTCTTTTTACTGGTTTTCTGAGTCAAGCTGAGCCACAGCGGCAAACTTAAAACCGCAGTCCCTTGAACAGTCATAGCCATTTGCGTGAAGTGCTGCTCGGGCAGCTGCATCCAGTTAGAAACAAAATACGGCAGCATTGCCGCAGCGATTTGGATACCTACCCAGGCGCAGAGATAGAGGCCGAGCAGCCAGAGAAAGGGACGGGTAAAGAGGGTGAGGAGGGGGGGAAGGGGAGGAAGAATTTTGGATTTTGGATTCATAGCCCTAGGGTCAATAACCCTGCGGGTATGGCCAGCGCTAGGGCTCTGCTTCGCTCCGCTAGCGATTTTGGGGTTAGGGGCTGGTCTGATGCCTGCTCTGGTATGGGCACTGTCATAGGTGCCCCAGATACAGAGGGGAATGGTAATGAGAATGATCAGGGCTGTTAGCCAGCCGAGGGTGAGGTACTGCTGTCGTATGTCGGGGATTTGAGCGAAAACGATTTGCGCCAAGACGAGCCCCAACAGACTACCCACGATATTGAAACCTGACTTGAAACCCATCAGGCTGGTACGTTCGTCGTCGTCAGGGGTGAGGTCAACAACAAGGGCAGCAAAGGGTAGCTGCACCGCAGAGAAAGCGGCGTAAGCTATCAGCGAAACCAGGCTGTAGTAGAGAAATAGTCCCAGCTGTGACGACAGGGAAGGCACAAGCCACTGCAACGCACAGCAAAAGGCCAAAGGAATTGAGCCTAAGGCTATCCAGGGGTAGCGGCGGCCCCAGCGAGAGCGGGTGCGATCGCTGAGCCAGCCAATCAACGGATCGTTAATAGCATCCCAGGCTCGACCGACCAGCAGCACCGCCCCCGCCAGGGTCGGGCTCAGCCCGGCCACGTCTGTCAAAAAATACAGTAAGAAAAAAACGGCGATGCTGATCGGGATGACGGTGCCCATTTCGCCCACCTCGTAAGCCACCTTGGTGATCAGCGAAAGCCGTTGCTGGGTCACTTGTCACAACACTACAGCGAACGCTGAATTTCCTTCGCAGCGGCAGACAGGGTCGGCGGCTGAGCGTCCAGATCTAGACTGCTGCAAATTGTTTCCAAATCGCGCACCCGCGCTTCTAGTTGCATCACCGTTTTGATCAGCTGCTGCTCACGCTGGGTGCGGCGACCCGGTTTATCCCAAACCATAATCGTACTGATACTGGCTCCGACAATTACTAACAGCGGCAAAAACATGCCGCTCTCGGTCACCGCCACCAGTGGAATACAGACCCCCAACATGCCTACTGAAATTCCCCAAATAGCTGCTGTCGCTTGAACTCTGGGATCTTTCTGTGGGGCTGCATTTTGCATAGATGCG
>JBCDDJ010000212.1:0-10795 GCA_039180385.1 Cyanobacteria bacterium P01_G01_bin.38
ACTTCAACCAGTCGATCATCGACTCGCAGGGTCGTGTGATTGGCACCTGGGCTGACATTTTGAACCGTGCGAACCTGGGTATGGAAGTGATGCACGAGCGTAATGCTCACAACTTCCCCCTTGACCTGGCTGCAGGTGAGGCTGCTCCGGTGGCCATAGTGGCACCTGAGATTGCTGCCTAGGCTGAAGCTTAGTTAGGAATGCATCGACAAGTGAAAAGCGTCGCCCATTGATGGGCGGCGCTTTTTGTTGAGCAAACGTGTTATCTCGATGGTTTCAATCGCCAAGCTTTATACGAATTGTTTTGAATTAAGACTCTCGAGAGCGAACTTGGCTACCATAGTAATCACTATGTAACGTCTACTGTGCTTATATCTATACTTGGCTGAAGACAACAAAAGCAAGTAGCTGTTGCTAAGCGTTCATCCTTTGAAAGGGAGAAGCCCTCATGACACAGAAAAATGCAGCTCACCTGTATAACGAGATTCAGCAAGCCCACGCCAGAGAAGAGAGACGCAAAGCCCTGAGTGATCCAGAGGCTTTTATTAAACTGGCGGCACCCAGAGGCTACGTCTTCACTGTCGAAAATTTAGAGGCTCAACTCGGTCAGCTATCTGATGAAGACGTTGCCGCTATCTTTAATCCAGGGATTCGCCCCAGGCACCATCTCTTCCCAAGATAATCTCTTCCTCTATCAGGATAGGCACCTTGTTAGGGTGAATGTGGCAGTACCAGGTTGCATCAGGTAAAATCAACCCCACCGCCACATTCACCTAAACACCCTGAGGGCTCCACTGTGACACCAGACGGCACGCTTGCTTGAAAAGCAGTGAGTACCTCTGCTGCCCCTTGTTGGTGACAGGTGACGTTTTGACAAACTAGAACTGTTCTCTGAGCCATTGACTCTTGTTAAGGTGTTGCCCGCTTACGGGTTGGGATTGGGGTCACCGCTAAACGGCTGTACCCCCGTTGCCGGGTAGTCATCGTGCTCAGGACTAAACACCTCGACCACAGCTTCTGCCAGCGCTCCAAAAAATCCAGGTTTTTGCTTCAACTCTGTGAGCACTTCATCCACATGTTCAGAGGAGAATTCATACCCGGCCTGGTTGCCGACGCCTACCAGCTCATCTGGGGTTGAGGTTGTCTTTAATTGCGCCTTTAGCTGCTTATCTTTAGCAGCTTTGGACAAAAAACTCAGCACATTTTTCTTAGACATCGTTAGCTATCTCCATTATGGTCTCCAGTTTCTTTACGGGGCTGTAGAACCCCATAACCGCCATGATTACGCTCATAAATGACATTGATCTTCCCTGTTTCTGCATTTTGAAACATGTAGAAATCATGGTCAACTAGCTGCAAATTGTCTAACGCCTCTTGCACTGACATGGGAGGCATACTGAAGAACTTATTACGAACGACTTTGGGCGGCAGCTCGGGGGTGCGATCGCGAATCATATCGGTTGCCAGTGGCAGCTGATCCCACTCATCTCCTTTCATATCTTTGGGGACTGATCGACGCTGGTATTTATCCTTATATCGTTTTAGCTGTCGAGTCAGCTTGTCGGCCACCAGATCAATGCTGGCATAGAGATTTTCATGCTTCTCTTGAGCACGAATGACGCTGCCATTTACGTAAACCGTCACCTCAGCAATCTGCTGAGACGGCCCGCGCAAATTACGAGGCACTGATAGATTAACATCCACCTTCGTCATTAAATTTCCAAAATGGTCAATGGACTTACCAATTTTTTGATGCACATAGTCGTTGATAGTATCTGTAATTTCGAGATTTCTACCTTGGATAACTAGCCTCATAAAGCTATTGCCTCCTCAGTGGGTACGAAAGGTTCAAAGTTGAAAACCTGAATATTATGCAAATGATTGATTCTTGTTTCCATAATCCCTATGTATAGGCAGAACTCTATGTATAGGCAGAGCTTGTAGGGAGTCGTTACTTTTCAGAAAAATAGACGCTTTAAAGTAATAAATGTTTCAAAACAACAGGATTAAAAAATCTACTCAGAACCTAGACAAAATTTTGTGAAACCCAGCATCAAAAATAGTCTCAGGTGTTCAGGTACTTTTTCTCTAACATTTTCTGTATCCCTGGAACCCTATCAATTTCAGATTAATTGATTTCTATACAATATTTCCGGTTTTTAACAAAAATAGACATCAAATATCCCATATTTAATCCCTAATAAAACAATAGAGAACTTGTTTATTACAGTCTTTTACATTCCCTGGGAAAGATTATTTTCCTTTGCCAGGATGAACTGCGAGGAGCATGATCGACTAGCCACAACTATTGGATTCCCTTCTCGTCTCCTGTGAGTTCTTTGACAGAAGTTTCATGGTCAATTTTACGCTGCACGGCTAACTCCTCAGCCAGCTCTTGATTGAGGAAATGATTCAGGAAGGTCCGAATGGCGGCAATGGCCCCTAGCTTGCCCAGGGCCTCAAAGGAGGGCGCAACCGTGGTCGCCACAACATCAGCCCCTAGCTGAAACTCTAGCGCGACCGCCAGCCAAACCCCAAACCGCAGTCGCAGCAGCGCTAACGAAAACTTGCGTGCGTGACGGCGATTGAGCCGAAAATGGTGGCGATTCAGTGCGATCGCAAGTTGACCCGTTTTAACTAACCCAATCAGTACACAAAAGGCCGCGATTGACTCAAGCCCTAGGGTGAGAAATCCGACAAAGATGGCTAATCGGGCTTCTAGATGTTCGATAAGTTCCATAGGGCAACTGGGTTGCGATCGCCTCCTGACCAGATTGGATAACTGCCATTCTGCCCTAGAACGTCCTGCAGAAACAGTACCGCAGTCACAAAAGGGAAAAGGCAATATCAAAGAAATCTTTGGAGTAGCCATGTCACCAGGGGGCTACTGATAGGATTATTCTCTCCTCACCAGGAGTTAGGGGCTAAGGCATGGTCGCTACAAATTCTTTTTGATCCTCATGGCAAATCTGCTGGATGATATTGCGACCCGACATCGCTACGACCGGGACGCTGCCCCCCGGCTCGACCCATTGTCCAATTTGGTAAAAGTGATGCAGACCCGGCAGTGTTTTTCGTAGACCGGCGATCATTAGCAGCATCGTCTGTTTGCTGAGTAACCAACCACAGCTGGAGCCCTGCCAGTTCCCTGTATAGCGTTCATAACTGAGCGGGGTGGCCACATCCACGCACTCAATATCGGCTTGAATACCAGGATAAAATTGTTCTAATTGATCAATCAGAATGCCGGACTCCTGGATTTCTTCTGCGGTATAGAGGGTGCGCCCATAGATGCGCTGCCAATAATGATAAGGTGTGGTTAACATCACCATGACTACGGACTTCCCGGCTGGGGCTAGAGATGGATCAAAGCCGTAGTGCTTAACGCTGATCTCATAGCGATTCTCTCCGGCAATGATAACCGGCTGATCTAGCAAGTACGTGACCCAGTGGGGATGATGGGAGAGATCGCGATTGACCCCCAAGGAGACTTGCAACTGCGAGTGTACTGGCAAGTGTCCGTCATACATGCGTTTGGTACAGGGCGGAGTGTATTGCCCACCCAACAGATCAAAAAGAGTGCTGCGCCCATCACAGGCTGCGATCACGCGATCAGCGAAGGATGTCTCATGGGTATAGAGCCGAACACCTGTGGCGCGATGCCGATGCGCAAAACGTTGATCACGCTCTACCAAAATGCGTTCTACCTGGGCGTTATAGTGAATGGTGCCGCCCAGCGCCTGATAGCGTCGCTCGATTGCCCGAGCAAAGGCCAAAGAGCCGCCCATCGGAAACCCCGCATTTCTGTTGTGCATTGAGGCCAGCAGCGACATCCCCACCATGACCGGAATACTGGGCCAGGCAAACATCTGAGGAATTGCCCGACGCAAAAAAGGATCTTTGAATCGCCTGGCAAAGTCTTGGGCTGAGAGCAGCCCCCATCGGGCCATCGGCCCCAAAAACGGTAGCGCCTTCCTGCCCAAACGAGCCCAATCAAAAGCCCCCATTAGCGCTTTAGGCTGCTGCTGAAGCAAGGACAGATCAAAATGAGTAAAGGTCCGAACACCCTTGCAGAAGGCCTGAATCAGCTTTTTATCCCTGGGCGAAAGGGTTATCATGTGGGCTTCTAGCCGATCAGGGTCGCTGTAAACTATCAGCATTTTGCCCTGGGGGTCAGTCAATCGCATTAGCTCATCATGGTGGACAAACGGTCGCCCTTGAATGGCTCCTAGCTCCTGCCATAGCTGGTAAAAAGGTTGTCCAGGGCCACAGCCAAACAGATAGTGAATGCAGCCATCAAAGGTATATCCTTTGCGTTCCCAGGCTGTACAGAGTCCCCCTGGCTGATTATGAAGCTCAAAGATCTCAGTGCGATAACCATTCATCTGGGCGTAGCAGCCAGCTGCTAAACCAGCAATACCCGCGCCAATGATGATGATGTCGGTTGCAGACTCTGTCACAGGTATTGCGCCTTCTTATGGGCACGCTTTAGGGTACTCACACTTTCGCCATAATTCCTTCTTAACATTTAGATTAAGGTGTTTAGGAAGAGGGGTTTAGGAGGATGACACGACTGTATAGGAAAAGATAATAGACTTCACTTTAAGACGCCTCATTTCAAGACTAAAGTGATTGTGGGCTCTCATCATCACCCATGGGAGCCGGAGGTAGATCACGCCCCTCACTTCAAGACTAAAGTTCTTATAAGCCCTCAAAAACCCCGACGAGAACCTCTGATGGACATAGGGCTGCTGCTAGGCTTAATCATTTTAGTCGTCCCCAGGTTACTGTTCTCACCCCAGCCGTTACAACTACATCCCATAGTGGCGGAGTTCGGTCTGAGCGCCCTTCGGCTGAGCGTGATGCATACCATCCTTTCTCAGGAATACGCCGTTGTCACCCAAGTCCAATACAATCAATTAACCCCTGGTATGCCACTATCCGTTGCAGAAAGTATTGTTGGCTTTGGTTCGGAAGTCAGAAGTCAGGTGTTACAAGGGGGTGAGATGGCAATCACCTACGAGTGGGTTAACCCGGACGGCTCCAGACTGATTGCGACATTCCAGGATATGAAACTCATTGGCAAAGCCCAGGCTGGCCTCAAGTAAGGCGATCAGATCGACTTAAGCTGGGAAGTCCTGATTAGGGATAATCATTGAAACAGGTGTCTAAACAATCCCTTCCCGGGAAGAGTGCCTTCATAACTTCCTCACAAGTCATTTGTAACGTCTAGGTGTCGTCAGACTAGGAAACTACACCATGAATACGAATCTTAAAGAAACTACCCAGCCTGCAGATATTGCTGACGTTGAAATCCTCACATCTGAAACGGAAGCAGCCCCCACCGAAAAGGTGACCGTAGAGGAGTTCAAGATTTCAGGTGATGCCTTGGTGGCAAAGATCAGAGACCTCATCCACCGGGGCAATATCCGTCGCATTATCATCAAAAATGAAGAAGGGCATACTTTGATTGAGATTCCGCTGACGGTGGGCGTGATTGGGGGGGCGATTGGGGCATCGATTTTTCCCGTCGTGGCAGCTGTAGGCGTGATTGGGGCAATGGTTGCCCATCTGACAGTAGTGATTGAGCGTCGAGAGTCGAGCCCCTCAAGTGAGCAGGAAAATAGCTAACGAGGGTGTCATGACAAACGAAACGTTAGAAATCCAAGCGCTGTCAGAGCGACTCGTCGCCTGTGCTTCGTATCAGGGTAACTATGTGGGCAAACCCCAGGTTTTTGCGCGTCTGTTCAACCAGCTGGGCAGCTGGGCTGGCCCAAAGGGATTAATCTCTCCAGAGACGGTTTTCTTATCGTCCTATGTGGATGATCTGAAAATGACACCGCCCGACGAACTCAGGTTAGATGTGTGCATGAGCATCCCTGAGGGCACCGATGTCGATGATGATGACATACAAAAGAAGGTCCTACCGGGTGGGGCTTATGCGGTGATGCATGCCGAATTAACCGGCCCGCAAGACTATGGACCTGCGTGGAATTCGGTTGTCGAATGGGCGGAGAAGCGCGATTACGCAGTAGACATGTCACGACCCAGCTATGAGATCTATCTGAACAATCCGGAGGAGCATCCGGAGAAGCATCATATTCTAGACTTATGCTTGAGCGTGAGATCGAAGTAGTACAACAGTGCAACCAGATCGTAATGAAATGCGACACCTTAATAGAAGTGGAAAAAGAGAAACCATTATTTTATTTTTCCTTCTAGGCATTTTAATGGCGACCTTATGGGCTCATGCTTCATGCAGCCAGCAGCCCACAATGAAAACATGGGACTATGGCGAGTTCATGCAAGCCGTTGAGGATAATAAGATTGAGGCAGTTGATATTGATGCTTATCCTGATCACTACCAAGCAACTGTAACGACTCAAGAGGGTGAAAGCATCTCAGTCAGGTTGCCCAATGACCCAAAATTACTGAACATCTTGACTCAGAAAAAGGTCGTGCATTCCGTACAACCGCATAGAAGCAAAGGTTTATTCCTCTTCAGAAGATTTGCGATTCTGCTGATACCGGGTGTCGCTTTTCTGTTTTGGATATGGGTATTGATTGACTGTGCTACTAAAGAAGCCAGTGAGGGCAATACTAAAGTTGTTTGGGTTATTATCATTTTGTTTTTGAACTTGATTGGTGCTCTGGTTTATTTCTCTGTGAGAAGACCACAGCGCCGCAGAGAGTTGAGACAATGACCTCACAAGTTCCTCATGACTTACTCTCAAACTTAGGAATGGGAATAGTGCAAAGGGTGGCTAACAAGATCTGTGTGATAACGATACTTCCTGAGCTTATCTTTGGACTTTACAGATGTGTTCGATTTTCTCTAAAATTTTAAATGGGCAAATCATTGTCGGTCGTAATTTCGATTGGATCCAGCTGGGTGGCAACCTTCACTTTGTGCCCCCCACCCGCCGATACGGCCTGACCACCTATGGCCTATGCCTGATTGAGCAGTTCGGTAGCGATCGCCCGCTAGAGGGAATGAATTCGCAGGGACTCTTTATCGGCATGACCGGTATTCATGCTGACAATTTCTCCCCAAGAAAACCCGACAGCTACCCAAGCAGCTATCCAATTAAACTGGATGAGTTTGGGGCAATGCGGTTTGTCTTGGAGCGAGCTTCTACGACACAGCAAGCCGTTACCATCCTGGACCAGGTTGAGATTGTCCCCCATAAAGTTGAACCCTATGTCAGACTGCAATACGTCATCGTGGATCGCCAGGGTGAGTTCTGCATCATTGCAGGCCAAGAGCAAACGGCTCTAAAAAAGCTAGACGCTATCACCTTTGCCGCCGTCACCAATTTCCCACTATCGCTTAGGGATAACGTCGTCTGTGACCGATTTGCCACGCTCCAGCGGGATGTCTCTCATGTAACCAGCGAACCGGAGGCATTAGGCCTGGTTGAGGCCGTGTCTACCGAGCTAACCGTCTATTCGTGCCTCTATTCACTTACACAACAGACGATTAGTATCTGCGTTGAGCGAGATTTTCAAACCATCCTCAACTTTAGCCTGGATCAGGAAATTACTCAGGGTTCCCGATTTTATAACTTTGGTCAACTCAAACTGATGTTGCCCGAGCGACAGGATCGCTTTAAGAACTCGCCATACGAAGTCCAACAAGGATTTGCACAGCCATTATTATCGAGATAACCCAATGTATGTTTCATTTCTCTTCACACAAGGGCTAATTCCGCTGGGTTTGCTACTGTGGCAGGGGCTATCGCGATCGCAAAATCAGCTGGGCTGGCTGCTCAAGACAGTGGTTGTGGCAACCGCTTTAGGTGCAACTTCACTAGCGGGCCTATGGTCTGTCTTTTTTCCCTGGTGGACCCCTTACCTCTATTGGGTTGTCTGGGGCGTACTGACGATAGTCACCTGGCATCAGGTTAAACAACAGCCTCGATGGCCCAAACGAACTATCTGGGGGTTCTCTCGGGTGATGCTTTGCGGCGGGTTCGCAGGGCTATTGGGCGTCTTAACTCTACAGGCTGCGATGGGGTATCTGCCGCCAGCGATCGAGCCAGTTTCGCTGACGTTTCCATTGAGAGATGGTAACTATTACGTTCTCAATGGTGGCAATCAGGCTCTAGTGAATAGCCATGTTAAAACGCTGGAGAAACGATTTCGCAACTATCAAGGACAAAGCTACGGTGTTGATATCGTTAAGCTCAATCGATGGGGAGTCCGCGCTCCGGGTTTGCTGCCTAAAGAGATTGAGCGCTATGAAATTTTTGGTGAGCCGGTATATGCCCCCTGCGATGGGACTGTGATTGCCTCAGAAAATCAGATGCCTGATATGGTTCCTCCCCAACCCGATCGCGATCATTTGTTGGGCAATTTTGTCTTACTGCGATGTGATGAAGCTGATGTGCTGCTGGCCCACTTCAAACAAGGGGGCGTTGCTGTCGCCACGGGTGAATCTCTTACAGTGGGACAGCCATTAGGGGAGATCGGCAATTCGGGCAATACCAACGAACCCCATTTACACATTCACGCCCAGCATCCAGGCAGTAAAGCTACGCCTATAGATGGCGATCCGCTGCCCATTGTGTTTGGCGATCGCTATTTAGTTCGCAACGCTAGCATCACAGATAACTCAGCCAAAGCTACATCAATGCAATAATATGCCACGGATAAAAAGCGCCAGTGGAATGAAGCAGATCATACCCATCATGCATACAACGACGACATCAGCCAACCTGAAGGAGGCAGCAGTCAAAAGGGGTTGTAAGAGCATAAACAAGATCAGCGCAATGAATAGCAGGCTTGCCTGAAAGAGCAACCCCACGCCGAGCAAGTATCCTAATGTCTCACGTCGCCAAAGCAATACCCCACCAACGATCCACGCTGGGGTAATCAGAAAGTCAGCCACTAAGACCGAAAACTCAGACGAGGCGATGGAGGTTTGGCTGACCAGGGCATTCACCATCACACCGACAACCCGCAAGGTAAATAGGACGCCCAGGCCAACCAGGATGCCGCCGAGGGTTCTTTCTGGTACAATGCCGAGAATCCTTTGTTTCACCTCTCTTCTATCAATACTCGCGACCAGGCCAATCAGGGTATACGTGCTCAACATAACCAGCATGAGATACGGCAAAAACATAACATTAAAAGGAATGCCGAAAACATAGGCAATGTAGTTGTAAAGCATGAAGAAAAGTGCTCCTGGCCAGAATAACAGGCCGATGAGCTGACCGCGTCGTGTCAGCCACATTGAACCCAACAAAATGGGAACACCGATGAAAAGATTTACCACGTCATTGGGCATAAATGTCTGAAACAATTCATCTGTCGGATAGATAGTGGCCCCGTACAGTAAACCAGCCATGGAAGCCACTATCATCAGTAGGACGATGGAAAGGGAGAGCCCATAGGCAAGGTTGAGATGATGTTTAATCAGCAAACTACCATGACTCATGGGGACATACTCCAGGGTATGGGTAACCCATCTAAATAATCTTCTGGTCAGCTTACTTTGGGAATCTGAGAAACTTGTGAAGACATGGAAGTTCAATCATCCTTACAGATCAACTGACTGAACTGGGTTCATTCCTCATAAATTCCTCAAACTCTTCTTTTACTTTTAATTTCATAGCGTCTAGGTTTTAGGCTCTAGGTTCTAGGTTCCAACGTTTCTATGACTCTTCTAACACCTAATACCTAACACCTCGCCCCCTGTTACCCCTTTCCAGCTCAAAACGTTTGAGAAACAGCCATGCAAACCTCCGCACCTGTAACCACCCAGTTTGCCACCCTAGACGGCAATGAAGCGGTGGCGCGAGTGGTCTACGCCCTCAATGAAGTCATTGCTATCTACCCCATTACGCCTGCTTCGCCCATGGGCGAATGGGCCGATAGCTGGGCCGCTAGCGGCAAGCCTAATCTGTGGGGCACGGTCCCTGCTATCGTCGAAATGCAGAGCGAAGGCGGTGTGGCGGGCGCGGTTCACGGGGCGTTGCAAACCGGGGCGCTGACCACTACCTTTACGGCCTCCCAGGGGCTGTTGTTGATGCTGCCCAATCTGTATAAGATTGCGGGAGAGCTAACCCCCTGTGTGCTCCACGTCGCGGCACGGTCGGTGGCGGCCCAGGCATTGTCTATTTTTGGAGACCACAGCGATGTGATGGCGGCTCGGAGTACGGGGTTTGGGATGCTGTGCTCGGCTTCGGTGCAAGAAGCACAGGATATGGCTGCGATCGCAACCACCGCTACTCTCGCCAGCCGTATCCCTTTTATCCATTTTTTCGACGGGTTTCGCACCTCCCATGAGATCCAAAAAATTGAGCTATTGGGGGATAGTGAGTTGCGATCGCTGCTCGACGACGATTTAATTGCCCAGCATCGCCAGCGCGCGCTCAGCCCTGACCATCCTGTGATTCGAGGCACGGCTCAAAACCCGGATGTGTTTTTTCAGGCACGGGAGACGGTGAACCCCTACTATCAAAACGGCATCGAAGTGGTTGCACAGGTGATGGATCGCTTTGCCCAGCTCACCGAACGACAGTATCAGCCCTTTGAGTACCACGGCAACCCCAATGCCGAGCGCGTGATTGTGCTGATGGGCTCGGGCTGCGAAACCGTCCAGGCCACTGTGGACGACCTCAATAATCGAGGAGAAAATGTCGGCGTCATCAAGGTGCGGCTCTATCGCCCCTTTGACGCCCAGCGGTTTGTGGCCGCCCTGCCCCGCAATGTCAAAGCTCTCAGCGTGCTCGATCGCACCAAGGAACCGGGCAGCACGGGGGAGCCCCTGTATTTAGATGTGCTCACCGCT
>JBCDDJ010000213.1:0-10794 GCA_039180385.1 Cyanobacteria bacterium P01_G01_bin.38
CCCCCACTCCCTTTAGAGTCCGTAACCCTGACAATTGCCAACAAAATCTAAGTTTTTTTGACATTTTGCTCAATTCTGAGGATCATGGGCGAAATCAAATGATCGCAATTGAACCTCATCATTTATACTTGTCGGCTGCGGTGACTGGTTTGCCCTCAACTTTCTGAATGCATCTACGGTTTTGGTCTGGTTAGTAATCCATTTCTGGGTATGACGCTCTATAGATTATGCAATCCACCCCAAAAAAGGCTGTCCGTAAACCCGCTCGGATAGGTCTGTACTTTTTTGTTGGCATTATTCTCTGTCTGGCGGCGGCAGGGCTCAAGGTGTTGGCCACCTGGGCAGTTGAGACCTATCTCTATGCCTTACCTGTCGTCGGCGGAGTGCTGACTAGCTTAGAGGTGGTTGAGGTCTCAAACTTAATTTTGTTTGTCTTGCTGGGGCTGGGTTTGGGGGCGGCGACGGTCTATTTACCCAATACCTGGGGGTTGTGGGCCAGGTTAGCCTTGTTTGCGATCGCAGTCCCCCTGATCTTTAGCGTTAGCTACATCACGCGCTACGGGCTTTGGGTCAAGCAGGTCGCAGCGCGCTCAGGCATCCCCGAGACAGAAGCTGTTTCCCTGACCGATTCCTTTTTGCAGCGAGAAACGGGGCATTCGGGTAAGTGGGGGTTTTATCGCTACACCGCCAGGGTGACGCAGCCGCCTACCCAACCTAATCGACTCGACCCAGTGGCGGGGGATGAGATTGTTTTATTACAAAATGAGCTGGCCCGCTACAGCGGCGTCGAAGTCGGGCTGTTTGCCTTTTTGTTTGATAAGGCGGGCTGGTGTATTCGGCTGCTCTATCTCCTGGTCTCTGTCTTTTTTGGGATTGTGTATTTCTTTAAGGGGCAGCTTTGGGCTGATCGTCGCCGTCGCCCCAGCGCTTGAGGGTAATCTTGGCTCAAGCAATCTCGGCACTCATTTTGGCAGGCGGGTACAGCACTCGCATGGGGCAAGAT
This sequence comes from Cyanobacteria bacterium P01_G01_bin.38, assembly GCA_039180385.1. Taxonomy (GTDB): domain Bacteria; phylum Cyanobacteriota; class Cyanobacteriia; order Phormidesmidales; family Phormidesmidaceae; genus SIO4C1. The sequence goes on from JBCDDJ010000213.1 coordinate 1,004, forward strand.
AAGGCCCTACTCACCCTGGGAGATAAACCCCTGCTGCAAAGGATCTGTGAAACTGCCCTGGCGTGTACCCCTAATACGTTTGTGGTGACGCCTTGGCCATCCAGGTATCAAGCTGTAATTCCTTTCCCTGCGCAGCTCTTGAGGGAAACCGTGATCGAGACAGCAGCCCATCGCCAGCCTTCCCCAGGTCCGCTGGTGGGCTTTGCCCAGGGGCTGCGACAGCTCAATCAACGGGGCGTTAAGGCCGATTGGGTGTTGCTGTTGGCCTGCGATTTGCCGGGCTTAGAGGTGGCTGTGCTGCGACAGTGGCAGGCTCAGTTAGCAACTTTGCCAGCGGCTGCGATCGCAGCCTTACCCCGCTCTCCTAAAGGGTGGGAGCCCCTTTGTGGATTTTATCGTCGGACGGTGCTTGCCAATCTTGAGGGGGCGATTGAGCAGGGCACCCGGTCTTTTCAGCGGTGGTTAGCGACAGCATCAATGGCCCCATCGATTACCCCGCTGACTGCGCCGTCGTCGATGTTGGTTAATTGCAACACCCCCGAGCAGTGGCAGCAGGTCTTGCGGCAACAAGCTTTGCAGAATTTTGAGGCCCCTCCAGAGACTTGACAAGTCCCCTCTAGTTCTAATGTTAAGGACTGTAATGTTTTTCTCAGATAAGCCGGTGGAGGGTTGCACAGACCCTTATTATTAGGATTAAAGTTTGTAAAATTTCCTAAAATTACTGGAGATTCACAAAGTGGCGATTCCTTTGTTGAGTTATGCACCGGTTACCCAAAACGCGCGGGTTACGGGTTATGAGACGGGCAGTGACGAGAAGCCCAAAATTTATTCGACTCAAAACATGCTGTCGGCCTCTGACATGGATGATTTGATCGAAGCCGCCTATCGTCAAATGTATTTCCATGCGTTTAAGGCCGATCGTGAGCCTTTTCTAGAGTCGCAGCTCCGTAGTGGGCAAATCACTGTTAGAGACTTTGTGCGCGGATTGGTGCTTTCTAACACCTACCGTAAGAGCTTCTACGATATGAATAGCAACTATCGTTTCGTAGAGCAGACTGTACAGCGCGTCTTAGGTCGTGATACCTACAGTAAGCAAGAAAATATTGCGTGGTCCATTGTGGTTGCCACCAAGGGTATCGAAGGCTTTATCGACGAGCTGCTTGACAGTGATGAGTATCTAGATAGCTTTGGCTATGATACGCTGCCCTACCAGCGCCGTCGGGTGTTGCCCGGTCGCGATACGGGTGAGCTGCCGTTTAACATTAAGTCCCCCCGTTACGACGAGTACTATCGTTCGATTTTGGGCTTTCCTCAAATCGTATGGCAGTCAGAGGTGCGTCGTTTCACCCCTCAAGAGCAGCAGCCGACCGCTGGCAGTCCTGCTCTTTACATGGACTTAGCTCGTGGCTTATCGTCTCGGGGTAATGCGTCCTCGGGTGTCAGAACTGCGAATATCAGCCTGGGGAGTGTGCCTTACCGCAAGGTTAGCTTTGAGGTCGCAGGCCCAGTTGCAGCGGCGGCCAATGCGGCGGCAATTGCCGCAACAGAGTCCTGAGCCTGAGAGCAGATCAGCTACAATTCTGTATATTCAAAATCGGTGTGTGCTAGCTGCACGCCGATTTTTTTGTATGTATTTCAATCAGCTTGATGATTCAGCTGATTAAGGGGCAGATTATAAGCGCTGACGCAGTCGCTGTAGAAGGGTTTCAAAGGTTGGCGGCAGGGGGGCGATCGCAACAAGCGTCTCCCCTGACACCGGGTGAATCAATGTCAGTCGCTCAGCGTGGAGTGCTTGCCCTGAAAGGTTGACACCCACCGAGCGCCCCGAGCCATACTGCGGATCGCCCACAATGGGGTGCCCCATATGAGCACTGTGAGCCCGAATTTGATGGGTTCGTCCGGTCTCGAGCTGATAGTGCATCAGTGTATAGTTACCCAAACGTTCTTTAACTCGCCAGTGGGTAATGGCAACTCGCCCCCCTTTACTCTCAGGGACGATAGCCTGTTTTTTCCGATCTTTAGGATGCCGTCCAATCGGCTGATTGACAGTACCACTTTCAGCTTTAGGGGCACCATAGACGACCCCCAGGTATTCTCGCCGTGCGGTTTTGGCCTGGATCTGACCTTGCAGATGTTGGAGGGCGGCTTCTGTTTTAGCCACCACCATTGCCCCGGTGGTGTCTTTGTCGAGCCGATGGACAATGCCGGGACGCTGTACCCCGCCTACCCCGGTTAGCTGATCGCCACAGTGGGCCAAAATTGCATTCACCAGGGTGCCGTCGGGGTGCCCCGGGGCTGGATGCACCACCATGCCTGCTGATTTATTGATGATAACGAGCGTGTCATCTTCGTAGAGGATATCGAGGGGGATGGCCTCAGGCTTGAGGGCTAGCGGCTCTATCGGTGGCAGGGTTAGTTCAATGCGATCGCCCGGGCTAACCAATATTTTTTTATGGGTACAGATTGTGCCGTTGAGGGTGACCGCCCCTTGCTCAATGAGCTTTTGAATACGGCTACGTGATAGCGTCTCCACAGCAGCGGCTAACCAGCGGTCGAGGCGCTCTGGTGCGGGGGTGTTAACGGATAGCGCGATGGTATCGCTAATATCAGTCGCCAAGTCTTGAAGGGAATTGTTCACTTAAAGGTCGTGCGCACAAAAGCCGTGCGCAAAGCTTGCAAAAAAAGCTGTGCGCAAAGCTCGCACAACGCAAAGGGTTAACCAGTACCTTCCCATTTTATCGGGATTCTTGGCTCAGGAGGCTCTGCCAGACTTTGGATTAGGAAGCCTTGCTGGGCTTTGCCAGCGGATTGAGGTCTGCCCAACGGGGATCATGGGCGGGGGAGGTGTCAGCCAGGAGTGGCTGTAGATTAACGACGTTGCCAATCACTGCGATCGCAGGTGCTTGAAAATCAGTCTCTGTCACCTGCTGCACAATGGTGTCTAAGCTGCCCACGAGTTCTACTTGATCAGGTCGGGTGCCCCAGCGAATCAGGCCGATGGGGGTTGTCCCCGGCAGGCCAGCTTGGGTTAACGCCTCGACGATGTTGGGCAGATTATGTACCCCCATATAAACCACAATGGTTTCTGACCCTTGGGCCAGGGCTGCCCAATTGACCTGGGGACGATATTTACCGACGGCCTCATGCCCCGTCACAAACGTCACCGAAGAGCTATAGCCGCGATGGGTCACCGGGATACCCGCATAGGCTGGGGCGGCAATGCCTGAGGTGATGCCCGGCACCACTTCTACCTCGACTCCAGCGGTGACCAACTCCGCCATCTCTTCGCCACCGCGCCCAAACACGAATGGGTCGCCCCCCTTGAGACGCACCACCGAGCCATGGCTCTGGGCTTTTTCTAGAAGCAATGCCGTGATTTCGGTTTGCTTGAGAGAGTGACGCCCTCGCCGCTTGCCAGCATCAATCACCTCCGCATGGGGGTTAATCATCGCTAAAATCGGCGGGCTCACCAGGGCATCATGGACCACCACGTCTGCACACTCCAGTAAAGCCTTGGCTTTGACTGTAATCAGACCCGGATCACCTGGCCCTGCGCCTACTAAATAGACTTTTCCCAACGCAGCTGATAAGCCGCTCATCGCAGAAGACAAAGGCATCCTTGTGTAGCCGACAATACATTTGACATCATTCAATCAAAATTATGCTGCTAAATCTGACGCAATGGCTACGGATAGTACTACGGATAAAATTCAACGCTGACTTAAAATTTCGGTGGAAGTGAGTAGGTGAGTAGGTGAAATGGTGAGAGGATCTAGAGAATTAGCTTATTCCCTATTCCCTATTCACCAGCGCAGCGCACTCACCGGCGTAGAGCGTACTCACTCCCTCACGAGCGACAGCGTATTCACCAACTCACCAACCCTGAAAATTTAGCTTTGACAGACTACTACTGGGCGACAGCGTTTAATGATAGCTGCGTGATGGTTGCACCTATGGGATGTCTACTTTAGGCTGTTGTACCAAATCGGCCACTAAATCGGCTATCTCAGGGGTTGCCCCCAATGGCAACAGCAGTCGAAAGCAAACCTTAGGAAAGCGCTCCGCCAGCTCTTCGGTCAGGTGGATGACGGCATCAGTAATGCCCCCCGTGAACAGAAAATAGGGCAGAATAACCAGTCTTTGGCAACCCTGTTGCATTAAGTTAACGACCTGGGTTTCTAAATCAGGCGGTGTTGACCAGTAGGCTACGGTGGCCCCCAGATGTTTAGCCAGGGATTCAATTTTGCGATTGCCCTTGGGGCGTCGGCTGCCATGGGCAACCAGCAAGTGACCATCAGATGATAAGGTCGTCATCTTTTGTGACAGCAGCTGAGTCATGCCTGTATGGCTGCCCAGGTGTGGACACAAACTTAGCTCCAACCCTTCCCCGAGGGACTGTTGCGCCGCTGATACCTCTGCCGGGATATCTTCCATCACGTGGACACCTCGCATTAAGAAGAGCGGCACCAGCTTAAGCTGCTCGATGCCAGCTGCTTTAGCCCGACGGCCAAACTCGCAAATCTGTTCATGCAGTGTCAATGGGCTGTTTTCAAGGCAAGCCGTCCCAACTAGAACCCGATCTCCAACCCGTTCAGACAACCGAGAGGCCACAATGGCCCCTCGTAATGCCGTGCGGGTTCGCTCTAGTGTTTGCACATCCAGACCCCCTCGGACTCTGTCGACCACGGCTGTGCGGGTAGCCTGGGGTGCCAATGGGCGAGCCGCCAAGTAGGGCCCAGCCTGGAGTCTCCCCATCGGTTGATAGCTAGTTGACCGTGCGCCATTAGCCCTCGCCAGGGAGGCAGCGTTAGACTGCTGCAGTCGCTCACGCACCAGTTGGGCCAAACGATTCATCGCAGCTTGGGGCCGAGGATCCCGGCTGCCGTGGGCAATTAAAAGATAGGCTGTAGATACTACCACAAGTTTAAAAGGATACTAAAGGGGGCAATTTAATACTTAAAGGAAAATCAGGGAGCACAGCTCTAACACTAGTAAATATTCAGGATTTACTCCACAGAAGATCTATGTATCAATACAGCTCACGTGTATCAATGCAGCCTATGTAGAGCCTACGTATCAGTAATCTATGCAATCTTCTAGATTGAGTCGTGGGCATGATCCTATTTAGCAAAGTGCCCTCAGATGTTTTCAAGGGGGGCAAACCCTGCACGTCTCAATTGCTGACAGTCAGTCAGTGGCAACCTAAACCTGCCCCGCCTGGTATACAAAGAAATTTCGACCGATGCCCAAAGCTTTAACTTCATAGGCAGGCAAAACATTTAGCCCAGGCACTGCTAGCCGAGTTTCGTACAGACTAAACAGGACGAAGTTGGAGCGGTTGGTTTGCTCTCTGACCAATTGACGAACCTCCTCTTGATTATTGTCTAACAACCTTGAGCAGGGATTCTGCAACACCTGATTCAAATTGCCAGGAATTTCCTCGCAAACCGTTGACGAAATGTACTGGGTTAGCTGTGCGATCGCAAACGTTTCATAGTCCCGTGGCCCTGGATTAGTCACGGCTAGAGCCACGATCCCTGCGACCAGTACAATACCGCTGGCTTTCTTTAGTAAACCCAAGTTGACACCTCCCTACACACCCACAGTGCTTTGACTTAGGGACACGGATGATTTAGTTCTGTTCGAAAAATAATCTCAACGCCCCGAGCTGAGATGCTATAATCAGAAACGCTTATGGCGAGCGTAGCCAAGTGGTTAAGGCAGTGGATTGTGGTTCCACCATTCGCGGGTTCGAGTCCCGTCGTTCGCCCTTTTTATTACCCATCGGCTTTAGGTTCCCAAAGGGGACTAGGGCATCAGGCTATCATCCGTAGACGTATCGTCCGTAGACGCTGGGGCAGCCCACCAGGCTAGGGCGTAAGGTTGACTGTTTTGTCCATTGGTCGACTCGTGGTAAACGACCCGTAGCTTATATCGCCCTGTCTCAGGAATGAGGTAAAAAATATGCTCAAGGCTATCTTCCGCACTGACCGATGACCAAACGCTCTTGTTAATATCCGTCTCATCGACGGGCATCAGGTAAAGGTCGAGGTTGTTGAGATCTTGACCATTAAACGCTTCGCCCACATCGAACAGTCCATTGCCATTGCTGTCGTTGAGTTCAACATACCGTTCCCAGCTGAGGGTAGCTGAAAAATAACTGTCGGCTTGTAAGGGCTGCTCAATTACGTAGTCCTGAAAAGTCGCGCCGTCTAACTCTACTGTGCTCAAGTCCCAGCCAATGGCGGGCACAGGGGCCGCTGATGACCATTGACCGCTGTTAAATTGCTGGTATGCCCGAAAGGCATTGAGATGGCCAGTGCCTAACTCCGCGTGGAGGGGAATGGCAGGATCTGCGTAGGCATCTGACTCTACCCAGGTAAGATTGGCCTCGTCTAGCAGTGTCCGGCCCATACCCAGTCGCAACCCATCACCGGTATCTTGCAGCTTATCTGCGGCGTTGAGGAGGACTGCTTTGGTCACCATCGGTTTGCGAGCATCTAAAGTCCAGTTGGGGGCCCCTTCGCGAATTTTGCGATCGCCCCATTCTTGTAATAAAGCGACAGTCGCAGCCACGTGGGGAGCCGCAAAACTGGTGCCGCTGCTCAAGGTCCGTTGACCATCGGGATTAAACATTTCAATCTCGCTGCCTGGGGCCACCAGATTGATCGACCGTCTGGCCCCTTCATTAGACTCGGGGGCAGGGCTACGCGGAGAGCTAAAGGTGGGCTCACTGCTCAGGTTGGCAAAATCGATTTTGACGAAGCGGCCATCCACTCGGGTTGAGTAGGCCACATTGATGCCGTTGAAATTATCGGTGGGAATAGGAATCCCGCCACCGCCCTGATTGCCTGCAATCACATAGAGCACATCATGAACCCGCTCAGACCAGTCAATGCACTGGGTGAGCAAGGCATTGCCGTCTAAGATGGCTTCGGGGCGCGGATCTCGAATCAGCGGCTCTCCAAAGCTAAAGTTGATGGCGCGCACGTCGCCGCTGTTGCGGAGGGCGACGGCTTGGGTTGTGACACACTCTTCTGGTTGACCTGAAAACTCATTTAGGGGGCCAATAGCAGCTGAAAACAGCACCGCATCAGGCGCAACCCCAGTCAAAAATTTGTCCTGAGAGATCATGACGCTGGCTACATTGGTGGCGTGGGGGTCCACAAACTCATCCGCCGCGCCGTGGCCCTCTAGCTGCAATGGCTGGGCAACCCGAAAGGGCATATTTTCAAGCGCAATTTTGTCGACCCCAAAGACACTGGGCCGGCCAATCTCGACTTGGCCAATGGCAATTTTGCGCCCGGTCAGGTTGTAGGGCTCTGCATGCAGCCTGAGGGCATCAATGCCCTCAGGCCCCACCGATGACGATAACGCCCAGGCGGGTAAGCCGACCGCCAGCCCCAGCCCACCACTGAGGGCACCGATTCGTTTGGGTAGCTTCTGCCAAATTCGCTGCATTGCTTGTTCATAGAGTAAAGGGCCATTAACAGCAACCTTAGCGCAATCCCTTGGCCTTATGGGCTTCCTCAACTATGCGTGATCGAGGACGGCTTAAATTGATTTGGAGATGTCATGACACTCAAACTAGATATTTCATGGAATTTGAGTTGAGTCTAAAGATTTTGTTACGATATACACAATATAATTTGCGAATACATTGCGATCGCAGGAGACTCTCCCACCATGCAAACCCAATCTCAAAAATCCGTTGTCATTTCCCCTTCGATTTTGTCCGCCGACTTCAGCCGCTTGGGCGAAGAAATCAAGGCTGCTGATGCAGCAGGTGCAGATTGGATTCACGTCGATGTGATGGATGGCCGCTTTGTCCCCAACATCACCATTGGTCCCCTGATCGTCAAGGCTATCCGTCCGCTCACCCAAAAGCCCCTCGATGTTCACCTGATGATCGTCGAGCCTGAAAAATATGTCGAAGGCTTTGCCGAAGCCGGCGCGGATATTATCTCTGTGCATGCTGAGCACAACGCGTCTCCCCACCTGCATCGCACCCTGTGCCAAATTCGCGAATTGGGTAAGCAGTCCGGCGTCGTCCTCAACCCTGCGACCCCGCTGACGCTGATCGAGCATGTGCTAGAGGTTTGCGATCTGGTTTTGATCATGAGTGTTAACCCCGGCTTTGGTGGCCAGAAGTTTATCCCTGCAGTGCTGCCCAAGATCCGTCAGCTGCGTCAAATGTGCGATCAGCGGGGTCTGGACCCCTGGATTGAGGTAGACGGCGGGCTCAAGGTAGAAAATACCTGGCAGGTCTTAGAAGCCGGGGCAAATGCCATTGTGGCGGGTTCGGCTGTTTTCAACACCAATGACTATGCAGCCGCGATCAACGGTATTCGCAATAGCAAGCGACCCACCCCTGAGCTAGCCGCTGTTTAGGTTGTCTACGGCGGTTTAATAACTCATGGCGGTTTAAGTTTCAGACGTTGAGACGCAAGCGCAAAATATATCTTAGGTTGGGGACCCTACCCATCCGGCGAATTTTGAGGGAGAGTCCGCAGTGACTCTCCCTTTTTGCTATGCGTACGTAATGCGGAAATCTAACAGCATCCGTAAATACGATAGATCACTGATGCTGTATCAAATCGAACCTTATAAATTTATGTATATAGACTCAATTACTTGCCTAACCAACCCGCTGATGACCCATATGACTATGACATCCGTTGAAGAAATGGTCGCCAAGATTTTTGCTACCCGCCGCATTACCCGCACTGATCAGCATGTGCTGATGTCAATGTTTGCGGGGGGTAACATTAGCCCTAACGACAAAATGCTGATCAATCAGATTTATGATGCCCTCACCCAGGGGCGGCTACGGGTGGTTGAGTAATTTTGATTCAGGTTGCTAGTCTTTTTTTTGCAACAGCTCAGAAAAAGCCAGCTCTTCTGACGCCAACACAAAGATGGTGGGAGGTAAGGCCGTTGTTCTATTTTGCAAAGCCCGATATTGGCTCGGAAAGGACTCACCCGGTGTCGCCAGGCCCATAAAGACAATATCGGCTCCAGCCGAGGAGGTTTTTAGAATATTTTCAAAAGGGCGTTTGCCTGCGACGATCACCTCTGATTTTGCCCCGCCAATTCTCACCGTTTCAATCAAGGTTTCAAGGTTAGCCTCAGCAGCTTGAGCGGCGGTTTCATCCGAGACGACCAGCTTTAAGTAGATGTCAGCTGAGCGCCACTGCCAGCTACTGCGCAGCAAATAAGCCAGGATCAGCATCAGCCCACCGTTGGCCTGTAGCCCACCCCACCAAACATCGATGCGTTTAGGCTGGCGGCGATAAAGCGCTTCAATCGTGTCAGGCTGGCTGCGAAAAATGATCACATTGCGTTTGGCCTGGTGGCATTTAGCAATGATGTTGTAATAGCGCTGCTGAATCTCTGGATCAGAGGTTTCGGTATCCCCCAGTAAAACTGTGTTGGGGACCAGGGGGCCAATTCCATAGGCTTCGATGAGTTGCTCTGCCCCCGCAAAAGGATCCGGGGCTGCGATTAATTTGACAAAGGCTTGAATGCCTTTGCGCTCCAGGTATTCTCGAATCGTATTGCCCATGGTTTCTTGCTGGGCGAGATCGCGGGAGCCGCTGGGCAAGACGCTAGCAACCGTGACGAGACCGCGACCGTGGGTTAGCGCCGTTGCCATCTCGATCAGATGCCAGCGTTTAGTGGGGGCTCCAGACAGCACTAACAGGTGGGGCCGCCAATTTTTGGGGTCAGGGCTGTCGTCGATGTTAAACAGCCCCACCCGCAGCAGCGAAAGCCATATCCCCTGACGCACG
>JBCDDJ010000214.1:0-10784 GCA_039180385.1 Cyanobacteria bacterium P01_G01_bin.38
GATTTGATTTCTACCATATCGATGGGCATACTGCTCCGAACCCCAAACCGATGCCCGTAGTCAATCTTGACGGCGTCTTGGTAGGTACCCATTCGCCATTGCCCATGTTGATAAATCTCAGGTTGGTAATCGGCAACCATATCCACCAGTTCATAGAGAGATTCAGATTTCTCGAGCTGGAAATTCATCACAAACGCAACGATCGCTTTGTCATACCGATCAAAATACTCAGCTCCCTTACGAATACAGGCTGCGGGTAGTCCAGGATGAAAACCTGCCTGGGTAATAAAGCAGCATCCAGCCTGCACTATCTGTTGTCGCAGGGGTTCCAATACAGGATAGACCGTCTGCTGAAAGTAAATATCCAGATAGTCAGTCTTCGTTTCAATCGCTATTTCTGCAATCTGCTGCGCCCATTGAGTGGTGGTGGCTGCAACCAACACAAAATCGATATCAGAGAATGCATTCCGAAGGCTCTCTACATCAGACGCATCCACATAGCAGGCGGAAATCCGATCCGGTGGAAACTCTCTTTTTAATGTGTCAACAAATTCTGTGGCTTTTTCGAGTCTCCTGCCAGCAACGGTTACATTTACAGAAGTTTCTTTGAGAAGATATCGACAAAACACCTGCCCTGTTTTCCCGTATCCTCCTAAAACAAGGATTGTCAGATTATTTTTCATGGTCAGCCTCAGGACCTATGCTAACCATATTAAATTGTTTTTTAACAGAGGAATCTCTGCATCAACCTATATAAAATCCCCGAAACTAATATCCCTCAAGGATTTAACACCCAATAAACTTCCTTTAAACCCAAGTTCTTTGAGTTCGTCAAGTTATATTTCAAACCTACAAGACCTTTTTATTCTCTTCTATGATTACAATTAAATAACTAGATAGTGATTCAGTCAAATAATTTTCCACCGCAATATTTCATTCAATATTTCATCGCTTACCCGGTCAATTCACTACACCTCCTAGGTAAGGCAGTGTGACCGATTCAGCCAATTTAAAACAGGGAGGATTAGGATTGATCTATGGCAAATGTTGTTGTCATTGGGGCGGGTCTAGCCGGGTTGCCTGCGGCCTATGAGCTACGCCATCTGTTACCTCACGAACATACAGTGACGCTGATTTCTAATGAGCCCAAATTTACCTTTATTCCAGGGCTCATCCAGGTTGCTCTGGATCTTAAGCCGCTGGAGCATGTCCAGCTTGATCTGTCGCCGCTGGCACAGCGCCATGACCTCAATTTGGTTCTTGGCAAAGTCACGGCCCTCGATCCGCAGGCCAGGTCTATTACGGTTGAAGGAGAGATAAACCACACACAGGAATTCGCTATTCAGTATGACTATCTTGCGATCGCAACCGGCGCAGCCCTGGCGTTTGACCAGATTCCTGGACTAGGCCCCGAGAGGGGGTACACCCAATCTGTCTGTACCCCAGACCATGCCGTGGCCGCCCGACAGACCTGGCTCGACTTTCTCAAGCATCCCGGCCCCATGGTCGTCGGTGCAGCCCCTGGCGCAGGCTGTTTTGGCCCAGCCTACGAGTTTGCCCTGATGGCAGATCACGAACTGCGCCGCCGAGGACTGCGCGATCAAGTCTCCATCACCTATGTCACGCCAGAGCCCTATGTAGGGCATTTAGGCGTCTCCGGCGTTAAACATGCCCGACGGCTGACCGCAGATTTGATGAAAAAACGCGGCATTCAGTTTATTGAGAATGCGGCCATTACTGCCGTAGATAACCAATGGATAACGTTAGCCGATGGTCGCCAACTGGCCTCCAAATACGCCATGGTTTTACCCGCCTTTCGCGGGGCTAGGTTTATTCAAGCCGTGCCGGGTTTAGGCGATGAGAAAGGGTTTATTCCAGTTCTGCCCACCCAGCGTCATCCTGACTTTCCCGAGATTTATGCAGCGGGGGTCAGCACTAAACTCACCCAGCCCGATCAGACTCAGGTACCCATCGGGTTACCCAAGAGTGGACAAATGGCAGAAGCCATGGCGACGGCGGTGGCCCACAATATCGCCATTGACCTGGGAGCTATCCAAGCTTCCTGTCATGTCCCAACCCTCGAAGCCCTATGTTTTGCAGAATTTGGTGATACCGGCATTGCTTATATTGCCGCCCCCGTGCTGCCCGACCCCAAAACCGGAAAACGGAAATCTTCCTATGCTGCGCGTGGCCCCTGGGTGGTCTGGGTCAAAGCCGCATTCGAAGCCTATTTCATGGTCAAAATCCGTACCGGCACGGGCATGCCCTGGTTTGAAAAACTGGGTTTACGCAGCCTATTTGGTCTCAAATTATTTAAGTCTCTCCCAATGGCCGATGCACCTCATGTAAGGGAAGAAATACATGCACTCAGTTTTATCCAAAGTCATATGGACCAAAACCATGCGGACCAAAATCATACGGGTCAAAGTCATACGGGCAAAAATTATGTGGACCAAACTTATACTGGGAATCTCACTGATGATGATCCTAGTCATCTGCAACCCAGCGATCGCTCAGGCTGATCTGGCCCCACTAGCCAAAGCCGTTCAAGAAATTGAAAATCTTGATGCCCTGCGTAGCGGTCTCGCCGCCTACCTAGAAGAGGCATCAGAACCACCCACCGCCGAGACGATGAAACAAGTCTGCAAACCCGTCGGCATGAAAGCCCAACAATTGAGTCAAGACAATGGTTGGCAGGTCAAACAAATGGCTAAAAAGTATCGCAACCCGGCCCATCAGCCTGATAACCTGCATGCCAAGATGGCCCTGGCTAAGTTTGAGCAAACCCCAGAGCTGATGGGGTTCTGGGACAACGAAATCCTGAACGATCAGGCCGGCACTCGCTACTATCGCCGCATCAATGTAGAAGCCAGTTGTCTGGCCTGTCATGGGCGCAAAGACAATCGCCCCCCCTTTGTAAAGGATAACTATCCTCAAGATCTGGCTTACAACTTCAACGTGGGTGATTTACGTGGGATGTACGCGGTGTTTATTCCCGATGCCGTGCAACAAGCTGTGCAGGACGCCCTCAGTCTGCGGTAGGGGTGAAGCATTCAACATCAGGAGAATTATCTCAGGAGGTTTTTATCATGTGGCAGCGTGTACGTCAGCTTATCCCTCAACTAATCCTCTTTGGGATAGCCTTAGTCCTGCTCTTCACCAGCGTAGAAACACTCGCGATTGCCCCAGTCGCCGCCGACATCCGTCAATTAGAAGAAGCCCCGGGTCAAATCGTGTACCAGTCGCGCCAACCCCTGCGCGATCAGCACAACAACAGTTGGCAAGCTATTGCGTTCAAACGCATTCGTCCAGATGGCAGCGCCTCTTTGTACCTTCGGTTGGTTGGTTTTCCAGACGTCATCGACATTGATCGATCTCAGCCCTTGGTCTTAACCAATTCCCTGGGCAAAACCCTGACCGCAAACGACGCCTCTCAACAGATTTTCACAGACGCAACCGCGCCTGCCCCTAACGTTGGCCAATATGATTTAGCCCCCATCGTATCTGAGCTGCAGGCCGCAATCCCCCTAAAGCTGAGTTTACGCACCACCCAGGGTGAGCCAGTGGAGCTTGTCATATCACCAGCCCTTCTCCAGGAGTGGCAGACACTGTTCATGCCAGGATCAACTTAAACCAGTCTTTGAGTACAGCTTAGAATGCAGGCTCTCATAAAATACGACAACAGGATATTGAAATGGATGCGAAAAAACTTCAAGAAGCGTATAACGCAGGTGAACGTAATTTTTCTGATCTCAAGCTTCTAGAGATCGAGCTACTCCAGCTTGACCTGAGCAATAGCAACTTTAGTCGATCAGATTTACGACAATCTCGTTTAGGGCGGTCACACTTTTTCTACGCCAATTTTGAGCACAGCGATTTGAGTGAATCTATCCTTTGGGGTAGCGACTTCAGAGACGCCAATTTGACGGGTGCTCAGTTGCGAGAGGCAGATTTGAGTGGTGCCATCCTCACCCAGGCCAACCTAGAAAAGGCCAATTTTATTAAAGCCAGTCTGGGGGGGGCTAACCTGAGCGGTGCCAACTTATCTAGAGCTTGCCTACTCGATGCTGATTTACGCTCAACGGCTGACCATAGAACCGATCTGGGCCAAGCAAATCTGAGTTATGCCGATTTAAGCTATGCGCTCTTAAGCAGCGTTGTTTTGCGACGTGCAAATTTATCACAAGCTAAGCTGTGTCGGGCTAAACTCTCTAGAGACTATGGCTCAGATACCTTCTCAACCGATCTCAGTGAGGCTAACTTACAAGGAGCTGACCTGAGCTATGCTGACCTGAGTGGGGTCAATCTGCAAGCGGCAAATTTGAGGGGGGCTGACCTGACTGGCACGCTGTTGCACCAAGCCAACCTGCACCATGCGTTGATGCCAGATGGGCATCGCCATGAGTGATGTATTTATCCCGAAGGCAAAATACTCTGCGAGAAGAGCAAAGCTCCACAGAAGTCAGGAGTCAGAATCCTGTTCCTTTCTAGCTTCTGGCTTCTGAATTCTTTCCTCACCAGTCTTTCCCGGCTTAAAATACACACTCACTCTTTCACCCTGAAAGAGGTGTGTATTTTTTAAGGTTCCTATTCGGCCAAACTCTTCCTCAAAATTTTCATTGATCAAACTAATCCTTTAGGATTAACAACTCTTTGCACCCTGATCACCTGACATATCTTGCCGCCTACACGTGCAAAACCGGCCTGCGTCGATCAGGGAAATCCTTGATGTAGCTAGTCCGCATTAGCGAAGCCGTGCCAAAGGCTTTAGGCAGACTTCGTATCTATAATTCATCCCATCGCATACTCTCTAGCAGAGAGAAAATGTAAAGTTAAAAAACTAATGACAAAATTACTCCGCTTAATTACTATATAGTAATTAAGCTAAATGCTTTGTTGTTGAACACGTTTTGAGGCTTAAAATCAATCGGTGATCATGTATTCGATCTGATCACTCGTCAAGATAAACCGGGGAGCACAGAACGCTATCATAGCCATTCCACCCCTGGACTGGTTCGACAGAATAACAGCGATTGACCACAGACAGGGTTTCTCCAATTCACATCCAAAATCGCCCTGCCAATCCCCCTTTTAGTCATCACGTTTTAATCATCACGCTTTAGTCACCGCATTATATTGAGGAGTCCGTATGACATCAAATTTAGCCCAAGAAAACCCAGACCTAAAACCTTCTCTCAGTTGGGCTACGGTCGCATTTTTTGCCCTGGTTCATAGTCTTGCCTTGCTGTCACCCTGGTTCTTTTCCTGGCGTGCCCTCGGGATGACCCTGTTGTTACATTGGCTGTTTGGCAGTATTGGCATTTGCTTAGGCTATCATCGTCTCCTCAGCCATCGCAGCTTTCAGGTTCCTCAGTGGCTGGAATATCTGATCGCTTTTATCGGTGCGTTAGCGCTGCAAGGCGGTCCTATCTTTTGGGTGGCCGGTCATCGATTACACCATGCCCATACTGAGGATAACAACGAAGATCCCTATTCTGCAAAACGAGGGTTTTGGTGGAGCCATATGCTCTGGATGCTGTATCCCTATGCGAAATTTTTCGACTATGATCAATACAGCCGTTACGCACCGGAGCTAGCCAGAGACCGCGTTTATCGGTGGTTAAATCGTTATTTTCTCCTGCTGCAAATTCCGCTGGGGCTGTTGCTTTACGGGTTAGGGGGTTGGTCTTTTGTCATTTATGGCATCTTTCTGCGGGCGGTTCTACTCTGGCATAGTACCTGGTTTATCAACTCTGTAACCCACATGTGGGGATACCGCACCTTTTCAACCCACGACAATTCTCGAAATCTCTGGTGGGCTGCTATTTTGACCTATGGAGAAGGTTGGCACAACAACCATCATGCCTATCCCCAAGTAGCTCGCGCAGGCTGGCGATGGTGGGAGATCGATATCACCTGGTGGGCGATTTGGCTATTAAAAACACTGGGGCTGGCCCAGAAAGTGATCAAGATCCCCACTCAAGTCGTCTCGCAAATGAAGTAACTTTTTTCAGTCGGAGATTTTTTCAGTCAGAGGTTAATAATGTCAAGCACTCAAAAAATCCAAGCACTTACAAAGATTCTACCTAACCATCTGAATATTATGGGGTATATCAATCGTTCAGAGGTAAATGGGCCAGGGCGTCGGGCGGTGATCTGGGTCCAGGGATGTTTGCGAGAATGTCCAGGCTGCTTTAACCCAGCCTCCTGGTCTTTTGAGGCAAACCAGATAGTGTCTATCGATAATCTGGTGCAACGGATTCTCAGTGAACCTCGGAATGAAGGAGTTACGTTCTCAGGGGGCGAACCCTTTTGGCAGGCCCCTGCGCTGGCGGAGGTCGCCCGTCAGCTGAAAACCAGTGGGCTGAATGTGATGTCTTTCAGTGGCTTCACCCTAGAGGAACTGCGCCAGGAGACCGCACCAGTTGGCGCTCGGGCACTGTTAGAACAACTCGATATCTTAATCGACGGTCCTTATGTCGAATCTCTGGCTATTCATGAGCCCACGTCCCCGGTTTCATCACGCAATCAGCGGGTACATCTCTTTAATCCTGCCCTAGCAGACTCGATTACCTGGGCTAGCGACCAGATGGAGGTACATGTTTTCAAAGACGGTAGCCGATTGATTACCGGCTATCGGGGTCACATAGGGTAAGCCTCGTATACTTAATCCGATCTCCTAATGAATATCGCAAAGAGATTACTCTTCAGAGGCGAATAACTCGGGTTAGGAGCGAGGATTAAACAAGACATGCAGTCTGAAATCCGAAACTTAATCCCCTCCTGGGAGGGGCAACGGGGTGGGTTGACCGTGAGTGCTAGCGATCGAAACCCACCCCGCCTTTCAGGCACCCCTCCTTGGGAGGGGATCAAGTTGAATACATTATTAAATCCTTATTCCTTACTGATTTTCAGTGGCCCGTTTTGACAAGAGTTCCATCACCATCGTGACTATCTCAGACATCTTATCCTCCATCCCCATTGCGATTAGCAAAACTCCCAACTTAACGGCATCGTCTGGCTTAAGGATCAAGCCTAGCTCTTCAGTCTCTTCTAGCACCGCCGGTAGATGACTTGGCTGTTTCACAGTAAAATCTACATGCACCGTTGACGAGCTTTCCTGCTTGTGAGCAAGCTGTTCTAGTCGGGCGATCTTGTTACCCGTCACTGTAATACTGGTGACGTTGCTAATGACTGTGATCTCACCAGTTTTGAAATCCTGAGCAAGAAGTCGCTTGGTTTCCATTTCGATCTGTGCCTCCTAATATTGACAACCTGAGAGTGCGGGTTTAATACCTCCTAAATATAATTATATAATTATTCAGTAATTTATTTTCGGAATGTATATCACTGTTTAGAAATGTAGCCCCAGATTAAATAAAATGCATCAACTACTACTTAGCAATATAATGGAATAATACACTTATATTTGTGAGTTTACATTACGTCGATGCCCAGCAAAACAGCCGCTAAGAAAAAGACCGTTTCAAAGGCAAGTGCCAAGTCGATCCCACTAGACGATTGCAGGGTCACTCAACTATCACCAGCGGCTTTGGGTTTGATGGCCGGTTTTTTTAAGGTGCTATCCGAAGGCAGTCGGCTACAAATTGTGTGCGCGCTCAAAGCAGAGCCTAAAAACGTCACTGAAATTATTGAAGCTACTGGGTTAGGGCAGGCTAACGTCTCTAAGCATCTCAAAATACTGGCCCAAGCTGGGGTTGTTTCTCGTCAAGCCCAGGGCGTTTGTGCCTACTATCAAATTTCCAATCCATTCATTTTTGAGCTGTGTGAGCTGGTCTGCGATGCCCTGTCACTTCAAATTGAGCAGCAAAATGAGCAATTTGAACAACTCGGCGTAATGCGTCAGGGTTAGCGGGAAACGCCAGATCAGTATCCTTCTAATAGATGGTGGCGATACTGTAGTTGTTCGCTGGGAAGATAGGCGGTTTGCTGTAACGTTTGCTGCTTCAGCTGAAATGAGCGAGTGATATGGATTCGACTGAGGAAATCTAGGTCATGGGAGATGACCCAAAGGGCGCTTTTATAGTCGTTGAGGGCTTTAACCATTTGATCGACGGTTGTAATGTCTAAATTGTTGATGGGCTCGTCTAAGATCAATAAATCGATCTCTGCAATTGTGATCATTGCGATCGCAAGTCTCGCCAACTCCCCACCGCTCAGCACGGCGGCAATCTTATGCACATCGTCATTAAAAAATAGAAAATGACCCAGCTGTTGCCGCAACACCTGATAGTTAAGGGCAGGGTTGGCTCGCTGCAAGTTTTGCAGCACGGTTTGGGTGAGATCGACCAGCTCATAGCTCTGGTCTAGATAGACCGTTCGCATCTCGGCCCGTTGGATTTTGCCGTCTTGCAAACGCGCAGAGCCCAGTCTCAAAATAGCTTTCGCCAGGCAGGATTTACCTGATCCGTTGGGGCCTGCGATTGAGATGCGATCGCAACTCTCAATGCGCAGCTCAATATCTTTGAGTAATAATCGATCCTCCACCCAAAGATTCGCATGGCTGATATCAATTAGATTTCTATGCTTTTGGCTGTTCTCCCCCAGCTGAATGCTTGTGACCTTATGGGTTCTGACTTTGGTCTCTGCCACTTTTTGAGTCGCAGCCGCAATTGCTTTATCACGCTTCACCTTCAGTTTTCCCGCCACTGCCTCAGCTTTTCGCTGTAAATTCCCAGCAACGATGCGTGGCATATTACCTTTCAGCGCTTTCTGACGGCCATTACGATGCGACTGAGTCGCCCGTTTCTGTTCGCTTAGCGCCGTCGCTTTAGTCCGTTTAAATTCTTTGCGGGCTGTTTCGTGCGCCCTCACCCTCGCAGCTGCTTCAAGCTGTTTTTGCGCTCGATAGGCTGAGAAGTTGCCCCCATAGACCTGCAAGCCTGCCGGGGTGAGTTCCCAGATAGTTTTAGCCACTTGATCTAGAAAGGACGGTTTATGCGAGACAATCACAAACGCACCCTGAAACTGACAGAGCACCTGGCGGAGATTTTCGAGGGCTAGATAATCTAGATGATTGGTCGGCTCATCGAGGAATAAGAGATCGGGCGATCGAGACAAGCCAACGGCCAGAAATAGCTGAGTTAATTCTCCACCGCTGAGGCTTTGGATAGGCAAAGATAGGTCCAGAGACGTGTTGAACGTCGTTTCTAGCCGCTGTTCGATCTCCCACCACTCGTTAGATTGGGCGTTGAGAAAGTCAAAAACAGATTCTGACTGAATCGCAGCTCGAATCGTACTGATCTGCGGTAAATAATACGTTGAACGATGGCAGGTCACTGACCCTTGGGTGGGCTGCATCTGACCGCCTAAAATCTTCAGCAGCGTCGATTTGCCGACCCCATTAGCCCCCACCAGGGCAATCCGATCGTTTACCGCTAGACTGAGCGAAATCCCTTGAAATAACGTCCGCATAGACTCCACTGTATAGCTCAAGTTCTCAGCAATCAAGTAGGGCTTTTGATGGGTAGACATCTCTTAACTCCTGGCAAAATATAGCTTTAGTCACTTCACTCAAGACACTGAGCAAAGTCATCCCATATCTCTAAAGTTGGCTAGCGACTGGAAACCGCCGAACTCAAAGTTTTATCAGTCAATCAATCGCACACCTATGAATGTGGCGATTGCTATAACACTGCAAAGCAAGGCTGCTGATGTAGCAGCCATATTAGATTTGTGAAAAGTTAAAGGCTGACGTGCAGATAGCCTCTATACCCGCATCTGTCAATGATGCGGCATGAGTCCACTCTGTTCCCAGGGGCTAATATTTCCAGGGATTGAATAGATGGATAAATCTGCGGTCTCAAACCACACCCAGCTTGAAAACTTGAGGTTTGCCCTTGGGGCAAACGACAGGTCTAGATGTGGCCAAGGTTTATCTCGAAATGCTACTTCATTATTCTGTGGCTTGAAGTGTCTTGCCCAGGATAACCCAACCTCAGCCATAACGTCCAGCGATCAAACCTTAAATACCAGAAGTCATCCCTGACAAAACTAACCAACACAGCTGATGGCTTATCTCAATGCATAGACCAAGACAGAATAGTATTAGGCTAGAATCTCTTTTAACTACCCAAGTTTCGCAGTGACGGTATCGTCTCTAAAAAGGGATAAACCTTGATACTCAAAAACCCAGACAATACTGAAACCTATTATGAAACACGGGGGGATAGCACCTCTGAAACCCTGTTGTTGCTACACGGTATCGGGGCAGACCATGGAATGTGGCAGCCACAAATACAAAAATATGCAGATCAGGGGTACCACCTGCTTGTCCCCGACCTGTTTGGCCATGGGCTGTCTTCACAGTTGAGTGATCTCAATCTATCTGATTGGCATCGTCAAATTAACTGGCTGTTAGACAGTCACTCTGTAGAAAAGTGTACGCTCATTGGAGCTAGCATGGGTGGGGTGATTGCCCAATCATTTGTCGTTGATCATCTGCCCAGGGTCAACAAAATCATCATCACAGATTCCTTTGGCGAGCTTAGCACTCTCAAAGAGAAGCTGCTGGGGCTCTCCGCGATTGTTGGCTTTAACCTATTCAAGCTATTCAGTAAGAAGTTGTTAGCTAAAGGAGTGCGCTCTACTTACAGCGCAGAATATGCCCAACAAGCTCGAGACTATTTTGAGCAAGCCAGCTTGAGCGTAGATCTCAATCAGATGATCCTGGCTAGAAAAGCGATCAACCGCATCGATGGATTAGACAAATTGAAACATATCACCCTACCGGCTTTAGTCATCGTGGGCGCAGACTTGGGGCA
>JBCDDJ010000215.1:0-10774 GCA_039180385.1 Cyanobacteria bacterium P01_G01_bin.38
AGCAAGTCACCCCCAATTTGCTGGTGCTTGACCTGGCCTTGCCCGATGGCGATGGCTTTGCCGTAGTCGACTGGCTACGGCAACACAATCAGCTCTGTCGCGTCCCCCTGGTGGTTTACACCGCCAGGGATCTTGACGACGTCGAACGCCAACAGCTGCGGCTCGGCCAAACCTTATTTTTAACCAAAGGACGCGTCTCCCCAGATGAGTTTGAAAAGCAGGTAATCCAGTTAATCAGTCGGATGACTTGTCAAGCGAGATAACCTATGAAACACATTCTGATCATCGATGACGAAGAAGACATTCGCGACGTCGCTCAGGTCGCCCTGGAGACCGTCGGTGGCTGGCGGGTATCGACCGCGCCCTCCGGGCCAGATGGGTTAGCACAGATGCTCACCGCGCCCCCCGATGCTGTTTTGCTCGATGTGATGATGCCCGATATGGATGGGATTGATGTCTTTAAGCGGATGCAGGCTGAGGCCAAAACCCAGGCAATTCCAGTGATTTTAATGACGGCTAAAACCCAGGCTACCGATCAGCAGCGATTCTTAGCTTTGGGCATCACCGCTATTATCACAAAACCCTTTAAAGCCATGCAGCTTGCCGATCAGGTCGCCGAAATTCTTGGATGGGAGGAGTAGCTGGAGGTGGGG
The DNA here is from genome assembly GCA_039180385.1 of Cyanobacteria bacterium P01_G01_bin.38. GTDB lineage: Bacteria > Cyanobacteriota > Cyanobacteriia > Phormidesmidales > Phormidesmidaceae > SIO4C1. The sequence continues at coordinate 654 of JBCDDJ010000215.1, forward strand.
GTTGATTCGGTTTCAGCACTTTTTCATTTTTAGGGTCTACTTTCTTAAAGTATGGGTGCATTTAGTAACGACCAATTAGCCACCCTAGAAACAGCGACCTGTTTAGCCCCTACAGGTGGCCCAGGCTCTACCGTAGAACTCTACAAAGATAGCTCGCGCAAATGGTAGAGCCGCCCACAGTCCCTTTGAAAAGATTCTGGTGGATTCCAACTATGCTACATCCCGCAAACTTACCCCATATCCTCAACCAGGGCGATCGGGGGCGCATTGCCATTTTTATCGATGGGGGCAGTTTATTCTACGCCGCACTACAGCTTGGCATTGAGATTGACTACGCCCGTCTACTCTCAACCCTAACGGCGGATGCCCGACGGCTGCGAGCCTTTTTCTACACAGGCGTTGACAGCCATAACGAAAAACAGCAAGGTTTTTTGCTGTGGATGCGCCACAACGGCTATCGAGTGATTGCTAAAGACCTGACCGCAATGCCGGACGGTTCTAAAAAAGCCAACCTGGATGTGGAAATTGCCGTTGATATGTTGGCCCTGGCGCAGCACTATGACACTGCTGTTTTAGTCAGTGGCAACGGTAGCCTGGCCTATGCCGTTGACACCGTCAGCTACCAGGGCGTGCGGATTGAGGTAGTGAGCCTGCGCTCGATGACCAGTGATAGCTTGATCAACGTTGCAGATACCTATCTCGATCTCGAAACAATTCAAGATGACATTAAGAAAATAGACGATACCTCAAAATCTCAGAAAACTCCGAGCGTGGGCCGCTACATCCATCGACCGCTATCCGTAGCTGCCCTGTAGAGTTGCCACTGGGTCAAATCATGCCCGGGCCTCGATGCCGCCAATCGTGCTTCAGGGTCAACTTACCGTCCTCGTCTTCGCTCAGCTCAGCAAGCTCCTGGGCACGCGCTTGGGCGAGTTGGTGAGTTTCCTCGGCGAGATCCCCCGGTTGATTGATATACATCGGCGGCTCTACGGCATAGTTGTTAATCAGGCCCTCCTGGTCCATGGTGTAGCCATCACGGGTGTGAACTTGCTCACTGGAGGGAGGGTCGTGGTCAACATGACCAAACTGGTCACCTTCGCGTTTAGCGCGGGCGGCGGTTTCGGCTGGCACAATATGGGGGTCGTAGTGGGAGACTTCAGCGTTATCTTGCTGTTGGCTACTCATAATGTCCTCCTTTAGACAAAATTGAACAGACAAAATTGAAGCGGGGAGGCGATTGTTCTGAGTCTGACGGTGCAGAAGACCGATGTTTTAATTTTAGGTCGGGTCCCTGAAATAGCGTTTGCCATCTCCATAAAGCTTTGTGTCGTCAATGGCGTCAGGCGATACATTAACGTCAGGCGATGCATTCTAGCTAGCAACAAAGCCTCAGCTAACAATGTCATCATTAAAATGCAATTAGTGAGCTGGTTTGCTTTGCTATCCGGGGAAAGGAGCCCACTTTATGACGGGTAACGGTTTAAACCACATCCAGTGTGAAAACTTGAGTTTTTCCCGTAGGCTAAACGATAGGTCTGGATGTGGCCAAGGTTTGATCTCAAGCCTGGATCATTTGGAGTTTTATGTCGGTAACGCTAAACAAGCCGCCTATTTCTATGAACATCAATTTGGCTTTACCCCAACGGCCTTTCGCGGGTTAGAAACCGGCGATCGCAAAACGGCTTCCTATGTGATGGAGCAGGGTGCAATTCGGTTTGTGTTGACCAGTGCGATCGCACCCGATCATCCCATCGGCAACTATGTGACCACCCATGGGGATGGGGTTGCTGTAGTAGCCTTTGCGGTCACCGACGTCGAGCAGGCCTATCGAAATAGCGTGCAACGAGGGGCGCTGTCTGTTGCGCCCCCCACGGACGTTGAAGATGCCGACGGATTATTCCGATTTGCCACGGTGCAGGGCTATGGCGATGGGCTATTTAAATTTGTCGAGCGTCAGCAATATGGAGGCGTCTTTACTCCGGGGTTTGTGCCGCGTCCTCATCCGCCAGGGCAGGCTCTGGGTGAGTTGGTTGCCATCGACCACGTGGTCGCCAATGTTGAGCGGGGGGCGATGGACCGCTGGGTCAAATTCTTTGTTCAGGCCTTTGGCTTTGAGCTGCTGGCCCACTTCGATGATCAGATCATTTCGACCGAGCACTCTGCCCTAATGTCAAAGGTGGTGCAGACCTCCACTGGCAGCATCAAGCTGCCGATCAATGAGCCTGCCCCAGGGCAGCGAACCTCCCAAATTGAGGAATATCTACGATTTCATCGAGGGCCAGGGGTGCAGCATATCGCCCTGACCACTCACGACATCATAAAAACCGTGCAGCGGCTCAAGGCGTCAGGGGTGGCGTTCTTAACCGTGCCCCAAACCTATTACGACACCCTCGAAGCCAGGGTTGGCCCCATCCATGAGCCGATCGCCCAGCTGGCTGAGCTAGGCATTTTGGCCGATCGCAATGCCGACGGCTACCTGCTGCAAATCTTTACCCAGCCCGTGACCGATCGACCGACCCTCTTTTTTGAAATCATTGAGCGACATGGGGCCGTTGGGTTTGGAGAGGGCAATTTCAAAGCCCTATTTGAAAGCATTGAGCGCGAACAAGCCCGCCGGGGGAATCTTTAGGCATTTGGTCAATCTATATCTCTGTGAATCTATATCTCAGGGAGGCAGCTGAATCGAGAAATATAAGGCAAGATAGTATCAATTCGTTTGCCCTGATAGACATATGAATTTCGATACCTTTACCGAACTCCTTCAAAAAAGCTTTCGTATGACCCTGGGGGCAGCTGCCTCAGCCATAGAGGCCGTTCAAGATCCGCAGAAAGCGTCCCAAAAGTTTTCTGAAATTGGCACCGACTTCAACCGACTGGCCGATGAGCTAGAGGTCAAGGGTGCCCTGACCGAGAAAGAGGCCCGCGACTTTGTCGATAATCTAGGCCAGCAAATGCCCAATCCCTTTCAGTCGACACCAGCTAGCAATTCAACGGTAACCACCGTCGCCACCCCGGTTGTCGAAGCGGGCATTCAGGCCGAAATCAAGGCGCTCACCGAGCAACTGACGGCAATTCGCTCCGAGATCGAACAACTCAAAGCGCAGAATTCTTAGGACTGGCCGGCGAGGATGCTTTGTTGAGTCGGGGCGCTTCGCTGGTTAGGATTCCACCATCTCCCCCATGTCTAAACTTCGCCAAACCTGGGATAACCGCCATTTCTTTAAAGGTACAGACGATCCGCAAATTGCCACCACCCTTACCGAGGTAAAGGCTGATATTGCCCAACTGGCAGCGGCCTGTGCCCCGTTCACCCAGCGGATCGAAATTGCTGAGACCTTACCCGAACAAGATTTTGAATCTCTGATTGCTGCTCTGCGCGAGATTCACGAAGCCCGCACCGCTCTGCTAAAGCGACTTGGCAATATGCGTACCTACATCTACACTGCGCTCAGCGTGGATGCAAAGGATGCGGATGCCAGCGCCATCATGCCGACACTTCAAAAAATTGGGTCGGAGCTCAATCAGGCCCTGACGCCAATGGAGGTGTTTTTGAATCGGGTGCGTCCTGAGTTTGTCTCAGCACTGATTGCCGATCCGATCCTGGCAGAGACCGCATTTTTGCTCATCCACCAGCGCAAGCTCCGGGATCAGCTGCTCAGCGTGGCCGAAGAGAGCCTGATTACTGGTCTGGCCGTAAACGGCCTGCAAAGCTGGGGTAATTTATACACCAAACTAGCGGGCACTCTCAAGTGTGAGGTTCAGGGCAAGTCTATGGGGCTGGCTAAAGCCGCTAACCTGCTGAGCGCTCCACAGCGAGAGACGCGGTTGTCTGCCTGGCAGGGGACTCGCAACGCCTGGATAGCCCACCAGGAGACGGCAGCGTCCATTCTCAATGCCATCAACGGTTGGCGACTCGAGGAAACCCAAAAACGGGCCATGGTGCGAGAGCTCCACTATCTAGATAAAAGCTGTCACCAAAGCCGCATTGAGCGCGCTACCCTCGATGCCCTGATGGAGACCACCTACCACCATCGGGCCATTGGGCAGCGGGCGCTCAAGGCCATGGCTCGGGTGCTCAACATTCCCCAAATGGCCCCCTGGGATTTGAAGGCCCCAGCCCCAGCAGTGGAGGAACCCCAGGCAATCTCTTTTGAGGCGGCCATCACCCTGATTGCCGATGCGTTTCGCAAACTCACCCCGGCGATGGGAGATTTTGCCGTGATGATGGCCGAGAAAGGCTGGATCGATGGTGAGCCCACCCCGAATCGGGCCACGGGGGCCTACTGCACCCGGTTCGCAGAGCCACGCGAGCCGCGCATTTTTATGTCCTTTTCGGGCACGATGACCAACGTGATCACCCTGGCCCATGAGCTGGGCCACGCCTGGCACAACTGGGTGATGCGCGACCTGCCCATGATGCGTACCTACTATCCCATGACCCTGGCGGAGACCGCCAGCGTCTTTGCGGAGACCCTGGTGCGCGATGCTCTGCTAAAGCGGGCTGAGACCCCGGATCAAAAGTTGGAGATTCTCTGGCAAGATGCCCAGAGTGCAGAAGTCTTTTTATTGAATATCCCGACCCGGTATGAGTTTGAGAAACAGCTGGTGGAGGCGAGAAAGCAGGGGGTTGCGATCGCACCCAAGCTCAAAACTATGATGGCCGACAGTTGGCAGTTCTGGTATGAGGACAGCCTGTCAGAATACGACGACATGTTCTGGGCCACCAAGCTGCATTTCTCGATCTCCCAACTCGGGTTTTACAACTATCCCTATCTGTTTGGCTATCTGTTTAGCCTCGGCATTTACGCCCAGCAAGATAAATATGAAGAGCACTTTAACGACCTCTATACCTCCATTTTGCGCGATACCGGCAGCATGACCGCAGAGGATTTGGTAGCCCGCCATCTGCAACAAGACATCTCCCAGCCCCAGTTTTGGGAAGCCAGTCTGAGGATTGTCGAAAAGAGTGTTGCTGCGTTTGAAGAGCTTGTACATGCCTGAACCTAGAAACCGGATTTCTTGGTCAAAACGATTGGTTGCGGCGGAGGCTACTCAAGAAACCCGGTTTCTAAAAATCAAAATCGCGGTGTTACCCTGGGCAAATAAACACCATCTACGCCGGGCTGAAGAATACGCCGAGTCTCGACCGACAGAGTTTGACTGGGCGGCTCTGTGGATGTGCGCACATCCACAAAATCAAACTGCGCACTGATCGTAAACCCAGGAATTGAGGGATATTCTCGTGGGCAAACCACATGACTGATATAGCGAGACAGCAGGGTCTCCGATATCCCCTCTACCTGGTGAGAGAAATAAATCGGCACGTCCTTATGCAGATAGTAGTAGCCGCCGGAGTCATACCATTGAGAGTTGAGATTCAATACTGATACCACACCCGGCTGATTGTTCAGATATAGATAGGCCTGGAGCCCATCATTTTTGCCCATGGTCAACAGGCTCACCAACATCACCCCGATCACACAGAGCCCCATAGCGCCCAAAGCAATGTTTCTAAGCGATTGCCCGCCCCATTGGCGTATCTGAGTGATCAGATCGTCAAACACAATCGCGGTGAGCAACAAACACAGCGGGACTGCCATAAAGATAAACCGATATTCTTTGTGGGCAATCAGGGTGTGGGGTAGCCAGATGCTCGCTAGCATCGCCAAGAGCAGCCAGGGTTTTGACCCCTTACGCAACAAACTCCCCGCGATCGCAACCCAAAACAACCCAGCAGAATAAATCCCTAGCTTAGCCAGATAAAACCACAGAGACTGCTCTCCCCAGAGACTACTGACGCCATACACCTTGTTGTACAGATAGTTGTTGTAGTACGACACAAAGAAACTGCCATAGGTGTAGTAGTCCAGCCAGCCAACAAACAGGATGATTGTCAAAAAGCCGGTGATTGCTATTGCAATCCCATCCCTCGGCCATTTTCCCCGCCACCCATCTATCAACACCATGACCAGCACCACCACCACCGCTGGCGCATACTGCAACCGTAGGGCCACCGCTGCACCACAGCACAGCCCTAACAGCAGCGCACTTAGACGAGTGGGTCGCCGCACTAAACAGGTGATCGCCCCCAGCAATAAATAAGCCCCCAAGATTTCTGGGGTTGCCCGGTGGGCCTGCATGACCATCTCAAACCACAGGCAAGTGAGCAGGCAAGCAATCCGCCCCACCGACTCAGACACCATCTGTCGCCCAATCCAATAGGTGCAATAAATCGCTGAGACTGAAACAAGGCAAGATAAAACTTGCACCACCGGAATATAAATATGAGGGTCACCCAGTCCCAACACGCGACAGCCAGACAGCACCAGCGAAAGCAGCCCTGGCAAAAACCAGTTGCGAATCCCGTGGACATATTCCCATGGGAGGGTGCCGTAGCCAAACGTAAGCCGATGGGCCTGCTCCAGATACTGAAAGATTTCATCCGGATGGGAAATTTGCTCTGCAGCAAAGGCTCCCCATACGCGCAGCAATAGCCCCAAGCCGATCACCCAGGGCAAAGCTTGCCATTGAGAGCTATCGCTCATGCTAGATTTGTAAGTCCTTGGCAGTTTATGCATGTGCGCTAAATCGCTATCTTTAATAGCGTTTGGAATGCCCTATGATAGCGGAGCACTTTACGCTATCTCGAAGACACCCTCAACCTCAACCGCCACGTTGTACGGTAGCGCGCTGACACCCACAGCCAGACGAGTGTGCCGACCGGCCTCTCCAAACACATCCACAAATAAATTCGATGCCCCATCCATGACTTGCGATTGCCCGTAGAAATCGGAGGCCGAGTTCACATAGCCTGCTAACCGAACCGTTTGAACCACGCGATCCAGATTCCCGTCCAGCGCTACTCGAAGCTGTGAGATTAAATTGAGCCCACAGATCCGAGCTGCCTGTTGACCCGCTCTAACATCAAACTCGATCCCAAGTTTACCGACAAAGCGTCGCTCACCATTCCAATGGCATAGTTGCCCGGTTAGAAACAGGAGATTTCCTGTGCTCAGGTACGGTACATAGTTTGCGCCCGGCTGACTGGGCTCAGGAAGCTCAATGTCCAAGGCCCTTAACCGGGCTTCAATATCCTGAGCCATGCTTCGATCCTATATTCCTGCACACTTCCAATTTACTTCAAGCCTCTATATCAACCAGCTTTTGGGGAATGGATCACACCGTAACGTATCAGAGACTGTGGGAAATCCGGTTTCTGACAACAGGGGTTTAATCATTCTTGGCATGTTCAAATTCGTAGACGTGGAATAGCCGCTGTAACCGTTTAAGGCCATACCCCGTGGCAGCGAGTAAAGCAGCGGCTGCGATCGCAACCCAAAACTCCATCGATGGCAGGGCTAACCCGCGATTGACTAAGCTGCCGTCAACAGCAGCGATTGCAATCGCTCTCGCATCTAGCATTAGGGCAACCCCAAATAGCACCATCGCCAAGCCGTAGGCAGATCGTTTCAGCCAATTGAGCCGCGCTAGTGCCGTCTGGCAAACCTGACAGTGCTGCGTATGGGTATGCCACACGTCAAAAAGTTGTTGCTTATTACGCTCAGGCGCAGGCAAGACCGCCGCATTAGCCCAAGGGATGCCGCCCCCGGCTCGCTTCTCTAGCCACTGGCGAAAGGCAATAATCATTTTATCCTGGGGGTTAGGCGTGTAAACCTCCTCCAGCCATCGGTTTTGGCGCTGGGCAACGGTCTTTTCTTGATAGTGTAAAAACACCATATCCTGGTGCAAAAATAGCGAGGCCAGTACATGCCCTAGCCAGGTGGGCATGGGTAAAGCAAAAAATGCCAACCCGCGAGGGACTTTACCCGCATCGTTTTTGATCAACACCTGACGGCCAATGTGACGACACCAGCCAGGGCGGGTGGGGGTGGCGTAGAGCACCAAGATCAGCTGCCCGCCATCTTTAAACTCTGAGACAATGCGCATCAGGCAGGGGGGCTGAAAGTCGTGGTAAGCCTGCTCTATGGTCTCTGGCGTGGGGGTGACGCCGTAGGCAAAACCCTCCTGGGTTGACATCTCTCGCAGCCGGGGCATGTCGTAAAAGTTGGCATCTTTATAACGGTTACCTACCAGACCATGGTGCGCCACGGGCACATGGGCCGGGTCAGCCACATTCTCCATAAAGAAATCCCAGCCGTAGGGCAAATCGCGGATATTCCAAAAGGTTTCGACCACCCGCCCGGCATCGTCCTCCAGCTCAGGAATCAGCCGGGGAGGACGTTGCTGACTTTCCTGTAGAGCACCCTCTCCAGATTCACCCCACACCCACAAGAGCCCTTGCTTTGCCTGGGTAGGGTAGGGTACTGCGCAAGCTTTGGGGTTATTGCGATGTCTGGCTTCGGTCTCGGGATCTTTAGCTTGGGGGATGCGATCGCACCGGCCACTGCCGTCAAAGCGCCAGGCATGGTAAGCACACAGCAGCGTCCCATCCGTTTCGACCCGACCTTCTGAGAGCGGCGCGAGGCGATGGGGGCAGGCATCTTCAAAACAGCGCCAGGTCTGGCTGCCGTCACGCCATAGCACCAGATCCTTGCCCAGTAGCTGGATCGCATGGGGCCGCGACGGATCTAAAAACTCAATCACCGCCACGGGGTACCACTGTTTCGCCCACTGAAAGGAAGGCGGCAACTGCTCAAGGGGTGCGACATTGCCTGAGTCGGGTTGCTCTGAGTCGGGTTGCTTTGATTGAAGTTTAAGGTCAATGGTCACGGCAGTTAACCTGAGCGCCTACAGGTTAAGTTTACATTACTTAACTTAAAGGACTCTATGCCGATAGGGAGTTTGCTATTGGCCAGATATTGACAAGTTCTATTGGCTAGGCCTGGTGGCCAGGCCTGCTAAAGGGGTCTATTGGAGAGGTCTTCCGCTTTATAAATATTCAGAAAGAAATTCAGAACTCTGAACTATCCTTTGCATAAGTTATCTACTTAGAACAAATTTTTTAGAGCAAATTTTTAGAACAAACCTTAGAACAAATTTTGGAACAAATTTAATTGGCGCTTGGAGTCCTGACATGTCTTTTCAGCTATCTTTGCCAGATGGCTCGCCCCTGCTCAATTTTACTCAAGCGATTGGAGCCTCCAGTGGCGATCTGCTAGACCTGCCTAAATCACCTATCCACAAGGCTGCGACTACTAGTCTAGAGCCAGACGAACTCAAGTTTGGACCCATTACAGAAAAGAGCTTCCAAGAATTTGATCCGCTGTTCAATCAGGCTGAAAATCAGATATTCTCACATTTTCCAACATCGGCAGATATCTTGCCAACAGCAGAAAGTACGGTAGCTGATCAGGGCAAAGACAAGCTGAATAATCTGCCTTTAGATGGAATGTTGGTGGGTGAAACCCGTGCGGACGATGTGACGTCTTCGCCCCAGTTCTCATTACAAGGCTTATTAGACGATGTCCTGAAGCGCACCGTTTCAACCTTTGATTTGACAGCCGATCTTGCCAATGAAAAAAGTTTTTACAACCTGCCCTACCCCTTCGATCTTCGCCTGGATGAGACGGGATATCCTGAATTATCTGGTTTTCCCATTTGGGATCTAAATCCGGTTATGGGTGGTCTAAAGCAGATCGCAGACGATCAAATTGGGTTTCCTACGGTCTCAGCGGGCTACTTTCGGTTTAATCGACCGCTGGCCGATCTAGACCCAGCAGATATTATCCCAGCCGATCTACAGTCTCCCGTCCTGTTGATAGATGTTGACCCCGATTCGCCCGAGCGCGGCAAACTTTATCCGACGATTGCCTCTACCCCCCGCCCTGATTTAAATTATGTGCCTGATTTTCTTCTCTCAGTCGGGCCTGCACCGGGCATCGTGCTTCATGCAAATCGCCAGTATGCTTATGTCGTGCAGCGCTCCCTCAGGGATATATTTGGCCGACGCTTAGGCACTCACAAGACCGTACAGCAGCTATTAGCCAGCCGTCCTACTCCTACACAGAATCCTGCCGAGACCGAGGCCTATGGGGTATATCAGCCTCTACGACAAACCTTGCAACAGCTCGGACTCTCGAGCCAAAATGTCGCAACGGCGACCGTCTTTACCACCGGTGATCCGGTTGGCGAAACCGCTCGTCTGTCCCAGCAGGTGGTCG
>JBCDDJ010000216.1:0-10719 GCA_039180385.1 Cyanobacteria bacterium P01_G01_bin.38
CTGATTGGGCCAGCTGGGCCGTATGATAGTTAAGAGAAGTTTAATGAGCTTAATTTCTATTTAACTTTCGAAATTCGTCTCCCTGCATGCCTATTGTCCTGCTATCCATTGCCAGTTTCATTTCGTGGTTTGTCAGCATGATAGCGGGGGGCGGGAGTCCTCTGTTGCTGGTGCCGACGGTTAATGTGCTTTTGGGTTCTCAGTCGGTTGCCCCAGTCCTGACCGTCGGGTTGCTGGCCGGGAATTTACAGCGCTGTTGGCTATTGCGTCAGCATATTGATTGGCAGATAACCGCCTGGCAGGTGCCTGGGGTGCTGGTTGGGGCATTGTTGGGGGCCATTGCGTTTACCCAGATTCGAGCCGAGGGCTTGCAGTTAGTGATCGCGTTTGTCTTGCTGTGGATGGTTTTGCACAGTTGGCTAAGTCAGCATGTGCGCCTACCTGGTTGGGAAATCAAGGCTTGGCAGTTTTTGCCTCTGGGTTTTCTCAATGCAGTGGGGTCTGGTTTGGCGGGTACCACTGGCCCAATTTTGAACCCGGCTTATTTGAGCTATGGCCTGGATAAAGAAGCCATGGTAGCGACCAAATCGATCAATCTCGTGCTCGGTCACTGTGTCAAGCTGCTCACCTATGGCAGTCTCGGAGTGTTGCGTCCAGAGATTGTTGGGTACGGCATTGTGATTGGGGTGGTGGCGCTGCCCGCGAACTGGTTGGGGAGCCGTTTTTTGCAGACCATGAGTGCCCAACAGTTTAAGCATTCGGTTATGGTGCTAATTGGGGTTAGCGGCCTGATTACCCTCTGGCAAGAGCGGGCGCTATTGAGTTTCTAGGCTTATTCGGCCTCTAATAAGCTTTCTATTACGGTGTAAATGTCTTCTTCTGACTGGCCTGAGAGCTGGCGATCTTTGATGTCGATCAGGCCTTGGGCCAGCTGTTTGGCCCGTTTTTTGTAAACGTTATTGGCGGTGAGCAGATCGGTGAAAATTGTCTGCTCAATTTCGAGACGATTGGCTTCTTCGCCCAGGGGCTCTGCATAGGCGACTTCGTCTACGTCATATTTCAGCAAAAAGAGCAGGGCATTACTGCGACTTTGCAGGATTTGTTGCAGAGCGCGGGTGTCGAGTTCGAGGCGGTCAAAGCCGACCTGACCATCAATGCGCAGCTCGACGATCGGTTGGGGGTCGGTGGGTAGGTTAGCCTGGTCGAGGGTTGCGATCGCGCTCTGAGTAATGTCTTCGATCGATTCTTGCCCCTTCGCCGTGATCCGCAGGCGCACAATCGGTCGCTGTCGGTAGTCCGTCTTTAGCTCAGCCTGAACACCGCTTGAGTCCAGGTTGACCAGCAGTACCCCTCGTTCAAAGCCAGCTTCTTCGACATTATTGGCCTCTAGAGAACCGGGGTTAAAAATCCAATCTTCGACTGTGTAGTGTTTGTGGATGTGCCCCAAGGCGAGGTAGTCAACCCCGGCAGTTTGCAACGGCAGCAGATCGTTGTAGCGCAGGGCCCCGGCATACCGAGCAATTTGCCCCTCAAGGCCATGGTGGAAGAGTAATACAGTGTGTTGGGGGCCATTGGGCAGGGTGGTGATAGCCTCTGCAATTTGTTCTATCGCACGTGGAGCGGCGGCCCCATACCAGTTAGCCCCCAGCACCCGCACTCCGCAGTCCAGGTCGATATAACCGCCGCGTTTGCCATTCCAGGCAGAATAAAAGGGGTCACCTGTGGCCACGTTACCAGGTTCCAAAAGCTTCAGCAGACCCCAGTCAGATAGATAGCGCAGCCAGCTGGTTTTGGTGCCGTAGGGACGGTTGTCATGGTTACCCTCAATGGCCAAAACTGGAATGTTATGGGCCTGGAGCTTTTGCAAGCAGAGTTGGGCCTGGTTGAGCACCGCCGGTTGAATCATTCGATGTTCAAACAAATCACCAGCAATAACCACAAAATCAACCAATTCACCAATAGCATATTTCTCAATCACATCCTGGAGCGCAAAGAAAAAATCCTTGGTGCGCTCTGGGCTATCGTAGCGATCGAAGCCTAAGTGGATATCGGCCAGGTGAAGGAATTTTGGCATCGGGCCAACCTTATACAGGGGCTCCAGTCGTTTCTGCGGCCAATTCTTCTAATCGCTCTTGCTGATCTTTCGTGATACAGGACTGAATGACGGTTTCGATATCGCCTTCCAGGATGGGGTTGAGGCTAAAGTTCTGCCCCAGACGATGGTCGGTGACTCGATTGTCTTTATAGTTATAGGTGCGAATTTTTTCAGACCGAGAGCCGGTGCCCACCTGGGAGCGGCGCATGGAGGTAACCGCCTCCTTTTGCTCTCGAAGTTTCATCTCATAAAGCTTGGCCCTGAGGATCTGCATGGCCCGTTCCCGGTTTTGCAGCTGCGATCGCTCCTCAGTACAAAATACCCGAATGCCCGTGGGCTTGTGGAATAAGTCCACCGCGGTCTCTACTTTATTAACGTTCTGACCGCCTGCACCCCCGGAGCGCGCCGTTGACATTTCAATATCTTTAGGGTCAATCTTAATTTCGACATCGTCTACCTCCGGCATCACTGCTACTGTGGCGGTAGAAGTGTGGACGCGTCCGCCAGCTTCAGTCAGGGGGACTCGCTGCACTCGATGGACCCCGGCTTCAAATTTGAGCTTGCTATAGACCTGATCGCCTGTAATTTCGAGAATGGCTTCCTTAAAGCCACCCATGTCGGCGGTTGATTCGCTGAGCATCTTGACCCGCCAGCTCTGACCCTCGCCGTAGCGAGAATACATTCGCACGAGATCCCCCGCCCAGATACCCGCTTCATCACCGCCAGTACCCGCACGAATCTCCAACATGATATTTTTATCGTCATTGGGATCGCGGGGCAGGAGCAAAATCTTGAGGCGCTGCTCTAGCTGGGTGAGCTGTTCCTCCAGATCATTGACCTCTAAAGCAGCCATTTCCCGAAGTTCGGGATCGCTAGCAGCTTCTTTGTAAACTTCTTGAGCGCCCGCATAGTCGCTCTCGGCTTTTTTCCAATGCTCGTAGGTCATGACGGTTTCTTCCAAAGAAGCCCGCATCTTGGCGATCTTCTGAAATTCGTCTGGAGCCTTCGCGACATCGGGGTCAGCCAGCCGCTTGGTGAGCTCCTCAAAGGTTTGCTCAACCGACCTTAGCTTGTCTAATAGATATTGCTCAGCCATACATACTCCCAGGGCGATCGGCCCACAACCTCAAAAACAAGTATCCGAGTGGCCTCTTGAGGAAGCCACTCGGTATTACGTTGACGTTGCGATCGCTAGGCGTCGGTGCTGCTGTCAGTCATCCCATACTTCCGTAAGAATCGCTCAACGCGCCCTTCCGTATCAATGATTTTTTGGGTGCCTGTGTAAAAAGGATGATTCCCCGACCAAACATCGACGTGCAGCTCTGGCTGAGTTGAACCAACGGTCATAATCAGCTTGCCGTCACAATAAACCTTTGCCTCGGGATACCACTCGGGGTGAATACCAGATTTTGCCATCTTCCTAAACCTGAATGTTTTCTTGCGTTTAAAGACCTAACGTTTCGAGAACTGAGGAGCCTTGCGGGCTTTCTTGAGACCGTACTTCTTCCGCTCCTTAGAGCGAGGATCGCGGGTTAGATAGCCCTCAGTCTTTAACGGCTGACGGTTATCAGGGTCAAGCTCACACAGGGCACGGGCTACCCCTAGTTTAATCGCATCGGCCTGACCAGTTAGCCCGCCGCCGCGCACGTTGACCAAAATATCGTAGTCGCTCTCAAGGCCTAACGTCTCCAGAGGAGCCTTGGTGGCATTCAGATATGCGGCGTTATTTTGCAGGTAATTATCCCCTGGCTTGCCATTGATCTTAAGCTCACCACTGCCGGGGATAAGCCGCACTCGGGCCACCGAAGATTTGCGACGGCCTGTGCCCCAATAAACGACGCGATCAGATTGCTCTGCCATTAGTTCTGTCCTCCAGGAAGGGTATTGATGGTAAGGGTTTCAGGCTGTTGAGCTTGATGAGGGTGCTCCGGGCCTGCATAAACTTTGAGCTTGGTAAAAAGCCTGCGACCCAGTGCGTTCTTGGGCAGCATTCCTTTCACGGCCTTTTCGACAATCCGCTCAGGAATCCGGTCTTGCAGCTGTTGAAAGGTTTCTACCTTCATCCCACCCGGACGACCCGAGTGGCGACGATAGAGCTTTTGCGACCGTTTGTTGCCAGTGACATCAATTTTGTCAGCATTGATAATCACGACAAAATCCCCCGTGTCCATGTGCGGGGTATAGGTGGGCTTGTTCTTGCCTCGCAAGATCTCAGCGACCGCCGTTGCCAAACGCCCAAGGCGCTGATCAGCCGCATCGATCACGTACCATTTTTGATTGAGTTCGCTCACAGACGGAACGTAAGTTTTAGTCATTGTCAGTTTCCCAGACTCTGAATATCGACGAAATGTTTTTCTTTGAGATCTAAACCGTTGCCGGATTTGCGAGTAAAAATTGAGGCTGGGTATCTACCCACACATCCGGTGGAAACGGAAAACTTTTGTAACCCACCCGCAGTAGACAGAGGCCCTGGGCAGGTGCGGCATACTTAACCAGATCGCGCCGCTTTGACTGCCAGAGTTTGGTAAACGCTTCGGGCGTGAGTCGAGACCGACCGACCTGAACTAGCAGCCCCATCACCAGGCGGACCATGCCATAAAGAAACCCCTTAGCCTGTAGCTCAACCTGCACAAATGGGCCTTGACGAACGCACTCAGCAGCTTGCAAATCAACCCAGGAATGGGGGCGCTTCGACCCTGCCCGTTGAAACGCGGCTAGATCATGATACCCCACTAAAGGGGTGAGTGCCGACTGCATCAGGGCGGCGTCTAATGGTTCGTAATAGAAGTGCCAGGCATAGGGCCGGATAAACAGATTAGGTCGGGCATCGGTGTAGAGGGTGTACCGATAGCGCCGCCACTGGGCAGAAAACTGAGCATGCCAGTCATCTGCAACCTGGGCAGAAGCCCGAATGACAATATCATCAGGTAGCCGGTGGTTGAGAATATCGGCCCAGCGATAGGCAGGAATCATCTCTGGGGCATCGAAATGAGCCACCTGAGCCGCTGCGTGAACGCCAGTATCTGTACGCCCCGCACCGTGAACCGTGGTTAAACAGCCTAAGATTGACTGAATGACGGACTCAATTTCTGCCTGAACGGTGCGTTCTTTGACCTGGCGCTGCCAGCCGTGGAATCGCGTCCCCAAATACTGAATTACCAGGGCGACGCGCTGAATAACTTGTCGCTTGGTGTTAGCTGCGGTGAGCAGCTGTTTTTGTATCGTAGAGATCCCGTCAGACATGGTTGAGTCGGCTCAGTTTAATCGGCTAACCTAGGTCAGCTCAATGATCGCCATGGCCGCATTGTCACCGCGACGACTAACCGTGCGCACGATGCGAGTATATCCCCCGCTGCGGTCGGCATAGCGATCGGGTACCTGCTCAAACAGAGCGTGTACTAGATCTTTGTCATACATATAGCCGAGGGCACGGCGACGGGCAGAGAGCGATCCTTCTTTAGCGAGGGTAATCATCCGCTCAGCCTCTGACCGGACTGCTTTGGCTCGAGCTTGGGTGGTTTTGATACGACCGTTGCGGATTAACTCCGTTGTCAGCGATCGCAAAAGCGCGCGACGTTGGTCAGCAGGTTTGCCCAATTGGGGGATACGACGGCGATGGCGCATGGCAGCTTCTTTTTAACGACAGACAGTTTCAAACAACAAATTCAAACGATGGGAAAAAAGGGGGCAGAAAAAAACCGAAGCAGTTTGCTTCGGAGGGGGCCTCTAGGAAGAAAGAGGCTAGAGCCAGCCTTTAAGAAGACTTAGCTGGTTTCTCAAGTGGTAGCATGATGCCAAGCTTCTCTTGCAGGGCTTCGACCACTTCTTCGGCGGACTTTTGACCAAAGTTTTTGATCTCCAACAAATCTTCCTGGCTATAGTCCAGTAGATCCGACACCGAATTGATTTGAGCCCGCTTTAGACAGTTGTAAGCCCGCACCGATAGCTGTAGTTCTTCGATGGGAATCTGATAGGTCGGATCCTCTTCTTTAGTATCCTCGTCGCGTTTAGGCTCAAGGGTGACATCCTTAAGTGGGTTAAACAGGCCCGTCAGAATAACGGCGGCTTCGCTCATCGCTTGCTGGGGGGTCAGACTTCCGTTGGTCCAAATTTCCATCATCAGTCGATCTGATTGGGTAGACCCGCCAACGATGGTGTCCTCAACGGTGTAATTCACCTTGCGCACCGGCATAAAAACGGCGTCGATTTGCATAAAATCAAGCGCAGCGGACTCGTCCCGGTGACGACTGACGGCCCGATAACCCCGCCCTCGCTCGATACGAAACTCCATCTCCAGGGTGTGCCCAGCTGAGACAGAGGCCACATACTGATCGGGGTTGATAAGCTCAACCTCTGACGGGAGTTCAAAGTTTGCTGCCGTGACGGTGGCAGGCCCTTGAACCACCATTCGGCCAATTTGAGGCTGGCTAGAATAGCTCTTAAGGACAATCTCCTTCATGTTGAGAAGAATATCTAAGACATCTTCTCGAACCCCAGGGATGGTTGCAAACTCATGACTCGCCCCGGCAATGCGAACCGCCGTGACGGCTGCCCCCTCAAGGTTGGACAGCAAAACCCGCCGCAGTGCGTTGCCTACCGTGGTTCCCTGGCTGCGCTCTAGCGGCTCGATCACAAACTGACTGTACTGACTCTGGTCGTCCTCAACAATGGACTCTACGCATTCAACTTGGAATTGTGTCACTGGGTGACCTCCCTATATGCCCTCGACAAGATATGCCTGCTGATGTCTTCTGATGACTAATGAGGCTCTAATGATGTTTGTTAGACCCGACGTCGCTTAGGCGGTCGGCAACCGTTGTGAGGGATGGGCGTCACATCGCGGATCAGTGTAATCTCAAGGCCCTCACCTTGCAGCGCTCGAATGGCGGTTTCGCGTCCCGCACCGGGGCCACTGACCATGACTTCAACTTGACGCATCCCTTGATCCATGGCTCGACGCGCTGCCCCAGAAGCTGCTTGCTGAGCTGCAAAAGGGGTGCCTTTTTTAGCCCCTTTAAAGCCGCTAGAGCCCGCCGATGCCCAAGAGACTGCCCCGCCATTAGCGTCAGTAATCGTGACAATCGTATTGTTGAAGGTTGACTGAATGTGGGCAACCCCGTTGGGGATATTTTTCTTAGGCTTACGCCCACCTGCCCGCTTAACACCTTTTGCCATAGTCCTTAAGTTTCCAGAAAAGCTATCTGCTCATACTTGCTCAAACACACAGTTCAAACACACAAAAATGCGATGACCTCAACCAGCCTGGTCGAACCGTATCGCATTTCATCAAGAGCGCCCCGCCCGTTGGGCTAGAGGCGCTAAAGTCTACTTCTTAGGCGCTTTCTTTTTGCCTGCGATCGCAACCCGACGACCCCGCCGGGTCCGCGCATTGGTCCGGGTGCGCTGTCCTCGAACCGGTAACCCGGCTCGATGGCGACGACCTCGGTAGCAGCCAATATCCATCAAGCGCTTGATGTTCATATTTTCCCAACGTCGCAGATCCCCTTCGATCTGATAGTCGTTCTCGACGACCTCTCGCAACTTGGCAACGTCAGAATCTGTTAATTCTCGCACCCGAATGTCGGGGTTGACCCCCGTCTTTGCCAAAATCTGTTTAGAGCGACTCAACCCAATCCCAAAGATGTAGGTTAACCCAATTTCAATGCGCTTATCCCTGGGAAGGTCAACGCCCGCAATACGTGCCACCGATTTTTCTCCCTAACTTCTCGTTGCCGTGTGCTGTGTATATCTAACCCTGACGTTGCTTGTGCTTAGGATTAGAACAAATCACCATAACGCGACCGCGTCGACGGATGACTCGGCACTTTTCACACATTTTCTTGACGGATGCCCGGACTTTCATGCCGAAAATAAAATAAGAGTTCCTTACAGACTTGCGATTCTAACAAAGTTATTGATAATAGGTCAAATCTTTTTTTGTCTCTAATCCTGCGTCAGTGATTCGACGCAGGATTAGAGAGTGCTAAGCGCCCCGTCTCAAGGCAGCCTCAACCTGCACAAACTCTTGCTCAAGGCGCTTTTTAAGCTTGGCTGGAATAGGACGGTTGGGATAAGCGCTGTAGTGGCCGGCCAGGGCGTTGAGGGCAGTGCGCATGGTTGCAAAGGAGCTGAGCCCTGAGACCGAGTTATTGCGCCGGTAGCGGGAGGCAAAGGCATTGATTTTAGACTTGGCGTTAGCCTGAATGGCGGGCCGACTCGGATCGTCATTCGAGGTGTTGATAGCGGTTCTCAGGCTGTCAATGACGGCAATGGTATCTTCAGTGTAGGTACCCGTAAGCCCATCTGCCCCTGTGCCACTGCTACAGCCAGTCAAGCCGATAATGGCTACCAGTGCGATCGCAAATAAGCGAGATAAAATCCGTTTCATAAATCCCGTCCTGACGCGTTCAATAAATTGTGCAATTGCTGATTATCTTATCGGAATACGGGATCGTTAAGGATACGTCGGAGGTAAGGCTTAGGGGATGGCTTCGCTAGCGCCCTTCGTCCCTATAATTTTAGGCTGGATAAATCCTCAACCGCCGATTTGGCTCATCCCCAAAACTCAGCGACTTAAGTCGGTAGTGCTCCGCCAACTCGTGCTGCATTTTGCGGACTTTGGCTGAGCGGGGCAGCAGCTCTACGGGTTGGCCTTTAGGAATGACAATCTGCTCAACGGCCAGGCGGGCCTCTTCGAGGGCTTCGAGTTCGTCATCTTCGCCGTTGCGGGCAAACAGATCGAGATCGATGGCTTCAGGGGTGCCTGCATCAATATCCAGTAAGCGTTTTAAGGCGCGGGTAATCTGGGGAATGCTGTTGGACTTGACTGTGTAGATCGGGATCTGACGCGCCTTGGCGACTTGGCGAAGTTTGGAATGGTTTTTGACGTGGGATCTCAGGGCCAAAACTGCCTGGGCAATATCCAGGTCTTTGGTGAGCACCACGGGTAAATCTAAAGTGCGCACCACATGCTCTAACTGCTCTCGGCTGATGCCGTACGGATAAATCGACGTGAGGTCTTCTCCATTGGGCCCCATGATTGGCAAGATCCCTTCGGCGTCTCCCAGCAGATGGGGGGCGGTGACGGAGGCTTCACTAAGGGATTGGTCGAGCAACGATTGAAAAGATTGTGACGTATCGGGATAGGACGTATTGGGATAGGACTGGCTGGGGCCAGCTTTGGCGACCCGGCTTCGCGATCGCCGTTTTGTTTGTTGGGTGCTCAGGGGGGGCATCTGTCCTGAAGCCCGCCAGCCACCAATCGGCTTTGCGGTAATTTCGCCATTACCAGGAAGTTCATGAGTAATCACGACCTTGCCGTTTTCGCCCAGCGATCGCACCTGGGAGCCCGGAGTGCGTCCCCGCAGCAAGGTGTCAATGGTGTCGGCCACGTTTTCATGAACGACCCAGCGCTGTCGTTCTAACATCTCGACGGCAATATCAAAGGTGGGTGGGGCTTTGCGCTCTAGCACACTCTTTTGACTGCCGCGGCGACGGGCTTCATCATCGCCCAGGGTAACGGTCTGAATGCCGCCGATCAAATCGGACAGAGTGGGATTTTTGACCAGATTTTCTAACTGGTTGCCGTGGGCAGTGCCCACCAGCTGTACGCCGCGTTCGGCAATGGTGCGGGCGGCCAGAGCCTCTAGCTCCGTGCCGATCTCATCAATGACGATTACCTCTGGCATGTGGTTTTCCACCGCCTCAATCATCACCTGGTGCTGCTGTTCGGGGTGGGCGACCTGCATCCGCCGGGCACGACCAATGGCAGGATGGGGGATATCGCCGTCTCCAGCAATTTCGTTTGACGTATCGATAATCACCACGCGCTTGAGCAGGTCATCTGCCAGCACCCGCGCAATCTCGCGTAAGGCAGTGGTTTTACCCACGCCAGGCCGACCCAATAGTAAAATCGACTGGCCGGTTTCGACCAAGTCTCGAATCATACCAATGGTGCCAAAAACGGCCCGCCCAACCCGACAGGTGAGACCAATCACCTCCCCCGCTCGGTTCCGCATGGCGCTGATCCGGTGGAGGGTTTTTTCAATGCCGGCTCGATTGTCTCCGCCAAAGTCCCCGACCCGCTCAGTGCAATATTGCAAATCGGCCTTAGCAACGACAGTCTCTGAGAGATATTCGGCAGCATCGGGAAATCGGGCTTCAGGCTGACGACCCAAATCGAGGATAACTTCGATGAGTTCGGCTTTACGGGGATGGGTTTCTAATACTTGCCGAATCTCCGCAGGCAGTATAGCGAGGAGCTGATTCAAGTCGTCAGTCATTAGAGGCGTTTGGGGGGGCGATTCAGGGAGTTTAGGGGATGAATCCTGGGCAGGGTGGGGCAGCAAGTTATCGTTGGAAAGCTCCATATGGGGTTGAGAGTCGCTTAGTGAGGTAAAGCTTGCAAGGATTTCAAATCGGGGGGAATAGGTTTCGAGTAGAGCTAGGTTTTAACTGCGAGACTAGGCCATCGGCAAGTTGTATAGCATCTTTTAGTCGCTTGAGATCTTGCTCAAGCTTAGGGCAAGGTTCTATCAAGGGCATAACTAGCTGACGGGCATAGCTACCGTAGGCAACGCCGGAAATAGCTAAATCCCCGGCGAACTGAGATTGAAACCGCAATA
>JBCDDJ010000217.1:0-10684 GCA_039180385.1 Cyanobacteria bacterium P01_G01_bin.38
AGGTGCGCTTTTGACCATTTTTTGGTACAACTACGACTTAAATGCTATTCTTTGTAGTACATGCGTATGCGCCGACCGGCGTGTCTAACCCGTGCACGTAAAAAGGGTTGAACTGTCTCACTTTAAGTCCTTTGGTGGGACGACTCAGGTGCCGCTATTGCCTGGTTTTACCGTCATCTCGGGTCCCAATGGATCGGGGAAGTCGAATATTTTGGATGCGCTGCTATTTTGCTTGGGGTTAGCAAGCTCCAAAGGGATGCGGGCTGAGCGTTTACCTGATTTGGTAAATCAAAATCAGGCGAGTCGTCGTTCTACCGTTGAAGCCAGTGTAACGGCCACGTTTGATATCAGTGATATTCCCCTCGAGCTACTAAATTCGGAAGCCGACGATGTACCCGGCTTGCCCCAGGATGAGATGCTGGCGGAGGCTTTGCCTGAGGAGACTTTGCTCGAAGGTGATTTGCTTGAGGGTGATGTAGTGGAAGGGGCACGCTCACGTGGAGATAATCCGGGTGGCAATCCTTTAGAAGATGTTCACTTAGCAGACGATAGTCCAGACGGCAATTTGTCGAGTGATGAGCCTCCAGTCGCCAGTGGTTCAGGCGTGGATGAGTCAGGGGCCGATACTCCAGCAGCCGAGCATTCAGAAATTCACCATCAGCCCAAGGCTGCTAGAGTCAGCGACGGTCAGATCGTTTCTCAAAACGGTCACGGCTTGCTGAACGGTTCAGGCGAGAACGGTTCAGGCGAGAACGGGGCTGATGTGAATGAGCATCCTGGCGACGGTCTAGACGAGAATGGCAAAATTGTGCCCCTTCCCCGCGAATGGAGTGTGACCCGACGGTTGCGGGTGACGCCCCAGGGGACCTATACCTCCAACTACGCGATCAACGGTGAGCCCTGCACCCTGAGCGAGCTGCATGAGCAGCTGCAGCGGTTTCGGATTTATCCCGAAGGGTACAACGTGGTCCTGCAAGGGGATGTCACCAGCATTATCTCGATGAACTCGCGGGAGCGGCGGGGCATCATTGATGAGCTGGCCGGGGTCGCGTCGTTTGATCGCAAAATCGACCAGGCCAAAAATAAGCTGGAGGTCGTGCGCGATCGCGAAGATCGGTTTCGGATTGTTGAGCAGGAGCTGATCGATCAGCTAGAACGCCTCGACCAGGATCGCAAAAAGGCCGAAAAATATCAGCAGCTCAAGGTCACCCGGCAAGAAAAGCTTAAGTGGGAGGCGGTGCTGGCGTGGCGGGCGCAGCAGCAGCAGGTCACCGTTTTAGAAGGGCAATTGGCCGAGGGTAAAAAATCGGCGGAGCAGCTGACCCAGCAGATGGCAGGGCTCAGCGAAACCATTAAAACCACGGCGGCTGCGTTGGAGACCCTGGCAGCGGCGGTGAAAGCTCTCGGAGAAGATGAGCAAATTGCGCTCCAGTCTAAACTGGCAACCCAGGAGGCTGAGCTACGCCAGATGGTGCGCCGGGCTGAGGAGCTGAGGGCCTCAACTCAGTCGATTTCAGAGCAGCTACAGTCTACTCAGGGGGCTATTCAAGCGCAGGGGCAAACCCTCGAGTCTCTGGCGCGTAGCCTCAAGTCGTTGACCGAAGATGAGCTGCAAAAATTACTGCAAGCGCGAGATCAGGCCCTCAAAGCATTGGAGGATAGTCGTGAGGCGACCAGTGCGATCGCAAGTGCTTCCCAGGCCTGGGTGCAAACTCAAACCGAGCTGCGCCATCAAATCGAAGCGATTCTCAGCGATCTCGAGCCTAAGCGAGCCGAGCGGGTGCGCCTGCAAGAGCGGATCGCCCAGCTGCAAAGTCAGATCGAAACCCAGCAAGCGGCAACTGAGGCGCTGCAAGCCGAGCTGTCGGCGTCACAAACCGGAGCAGATGGTGATTTAGACACAGCTCAAGTCGGCATCCAAACCCAGGCCCAGGCCGTGGCCGATGCCGAAAAAGACTTGCAGACCCATCGTGAAACCCAGACCCGCTTACTCAACGAACAGCGCGAAAAGCAACGCGAACTCGACAAACTCGAAGCCCAGGAACAGGCCTACCAGGAGACCCAAGGCACCCAAACCGCCCAGGTACTAGAACGCAGCAACCTCTCGGGCATCTGCGGCCTGGTGGCCCAGCTGGGCCGGGTAGACCCCAAATATCAAACTGCCTTAGAGATTGCGGCTGGGGCACGGCTGGGCTATCTGGTGGTCGAGAACGACGGGGTGGCCTCCCGCGGGATTGATATCCTCAAGCGCAAACGGGCGGGGCGCGCTACCTTTTTACCCCTGAATGCGATTCGGGTGCCGAACTTTCGAGAAATCGGTAAGTGGGACCGCCCGGATGGCTTTATCGACTATGCGGTCAACCTGATCGAATGCGACGCCGTCTACGCAGACGTGTTTGCCTTCGTCTTTGGCAGCACAGTAGTGTTTGAGACCCTGGGTGCCGCCCGCCGCCACCTAGGCAAGTTTCGCATGGTCACCCTCGATGGCGAAGTGCTCGAAAGTAGCGGGGCCATGACCGGGGGTAGCCTGCGTCGCCAGGGGCGGCTGCACTTTGGCACCGTCGAGCCCGCCGAGTCAGCAGAAGCCCAGCAGCTGCGTCAGCGACTGACCGAGATCGACAAAATCTTAGCCAGCTGCAACCAGACCCTTGCCCAGGCCCAGGCTGAGGTTGAGGCCAAATCAAAAGCCTTAACGGAGGCCCGCCAGACCTATCGCGAGCGCCAGCTCAAGGCCGAGCAGTCCCAATCTCAGCAGCAGCAGCTCCAGCAGCGGCTCACCCAGGCCACCCAGCAGCTCGAGCAGGCCCAGGTCGAGCACACCCAGGCCACTCAGCGGCTCCAAACCCTGGATCAAACCCTGCCCGAGCAAGAGACCCAGCTCCAGATCAAGCGTCAGGAGCTGGTCAATTTAGAACAATCTCAAACCCACAGCGAGTGGCAGCAGGCCCAGGGCCAGGTGCGCACCCTTGAAACCCAGCTCAACGAGCGACAGCAGGCGCTCCAATCCGCCCAGCAGCAGCAAAAAGATTTAGAAAATCAGCAGCTGCTCGTTCAAGAAAAAATCCAGACGGCGCATCAGCAGGTCGAGCAGATGCGCCAGCAGCAGCAGGCCCAAATTAACCAGCAGTCTGCCCTGGCTACCGAGCAAGCTGAGCTCAAGCAGCAGATCGTCCAGACCCAGGGCTCCCTGGCTGAGCTGGACAAAAAACTCTCCACCCAAAAGGCCGAACGAGATCGCACCGAGCACCAGCTGCGCGACCAGCGCAATCAATATCAGCAGCTCGAATGGCAGCAGCAAAAGCTGCAAGAGGCCCAGCAAGAACGCCAGCAGCAGCTGGCCGAACTCGCTCAACTTATCGCAGCCAAGCGCACCGAGCTGCCTGATCCGCTGCCTGAGATTCCTGAAGATCTGACCCTGGAGAAATTGCAGCAGCAGTTGCGATCGCTGCAAAAACGGCTCGAAGCCATGGAGCCCGTCAATATGCTGGCCCTCGAAGAATACAACCGCACCCAGGAACGCCTGCAAGAGCTCACCGACAAACTCACTACCCTTGAAGGCGAGCGCACCGAGCTGCTGCTGCGCATTGAGAATTTCACCACCCTGCGCCGCCGCGCTTTCCAAGAAGCCTTTGACGCCGTCAATATAAACTTTCAAGCCATCTTTGCCCAGCTCTCCGACGGTGACGGCTATCTCCAACTCGACGATCCCCAAGACCCCTTTAACGGCGGTCTCAACCTGGTCGCCCACCCCAAAGGCAAACCCGTCCGTCGACTCGCCTCTATGTCCGGGGGCGAAAAATCCCTCACCGCCCTCAGCTTCATCTTTGCCCTGCAGCGCTATCGCCCGTCCCCCTTCTATGCCTTTGACGAAGTTGACATGTTTCTCGATGGAGCCAATGTCGAGCGCCTCTCCAAAATGATCAGACACCAGGCCCAGCAAGCCCAATTCATCGTCGTCAGCCTCCGCCGTCCCATGATCGAAGCCTCCCAGCGCACCATCGGCGTCACCCAGGCACGGGGCGCGTACACTCAGGTGTTGGGAATTGATTTGCAACGGCAAAGTGCTTCGGTCTAATCCTTTGAGGGGGATGGAGGAGATGGGGGAGAGCTGAGTTAACATCTAAAGTATTCACGGTCCCAAGCCGCCTATGTGTAGGCAAAACGAACCATGTCAGTCATCGTTACGAAACCAAACATAAGTTTTGCAGAATATTTACTGCTGCCCTATGACCGCAAGAAGACCGAGTTAGTAGACGGGCAAATTATTGAGATAGCTGAAGCCTCGCCGCTGCATGTTTTGATTATCAAGTTTTTGGGCAAGTTGCTAGACCGTCACTTTGACGATCAAAAACTCGATTTAGAAACCTACGCGGGAACCGGTATCGAGATCCCCCGAGCGGGTGAAAATAACGTTCGGGATCCTGACCTGGTTGTGTGCGATCGTGCCCAAATGCGAGCCATGCTCCATCTGACTAAGGCAATCTTTCTGGAAGGTAAACCGCCCGCGCTGGCGATTGAGGTGGTTTCACCGGGCGATCAGTCGAGGGACACTGTAGACAAGCGCCAAGAATATGCCCTGGCCAGGGTGCCAGAATATTGGATCGTGAACCCAATAGACGACTATGTCCTGGTGCTGCTCCTGGACGGTAGTGACTATCGAGAGCTGGGCGAGTATCGGGGCGACGAGTTCATCGATTCGTTACTACTGCCGAAACTACGCGTCAAAGCTAGTGAGATTTTAGCGCCCTAACCCTGAAGGTTGATGAGTAGGTGTTCGGCTAAGGTTCGGCCAACCCGCTGTGGTCTTACAGTTCTATGTAATAAGGTAATAAGATAGACATCTTGGACCTATCGTCCTTTCGGTTAGCAGCAGTACCTCGACATGACCTTTGAACAAAGCCGACTTCGCTCCGACATTATTGGTACCCAGGTTATTACCCGCACCACAGGTAGGCGCTTGGGCATTGTCAGCCAGATATGGGTTGACGTAGATCGAGGTGAGGTTGTGGCCCTGGGGCTGCGCGAAAATATTATGTCAAAGGTGCTCTCGGGCAATGAGCAGATCATGCTCTTGAGTAGCATCCGCCAGATTGGCGACGTCATCCTGGTTGATGATGACATGGCCATCGAAGACGACGTTAGCGTCGCCCCATTTAGCACGATGGTCAACAGTGAAGTCATCACCGAGTCTGGCGATGTTTTGGGTAAAGTGCGCGGTTTTAAGTTTGACATCGTCAGCGGCAAGCTAGAGTCCATCGTAATTGCGTCGTTTGGAGTGCCCCAAATCCCGGACAGCGTGGTCAGCACCTACGAGTTGCCAGTGACCGAGATCGTCAGCACTGGCCCCGATCGCATCATCGTCTTCGAAGGCTCTGAAGACAAAATGGTGCAAATGTCTGTCGGTATTTTAGAGCGCCTTGGCATTGGCGGAGCCCCCTGGGAGCGCGAAGACAGTGGCTATGTGATGCCCACCTCCGCCGCCAATCAGTTGCCCTCAGGAATGAAGGTGCCGCCCCCCGCTGCCCGCGATCGCGCCCCTGCTGTTGAGGAGCGCTGGCGCGAAGAGCCTGCCCGCGCCCCTGAGCCCCTGGAAGTGGAGCCCCGTCGCGAAACTTGGGAAGAAGAAGAAGCTTACCAGGCCCAGCCCCTCAATATTCCTCAAAAGAAAAAAGTGCTCGAATACGAGATGGAATACGAAGATGAGGATTATTAAAGTAGCCAATTGACGCCTCCGTTAAGTCAGATGGCTGATTTTCTATCTTTAACCGTGTACGAATCGCGTTAGATCGCTTACACTGCCCGTGTCACTACTGAGAGGTGCCCCCTATGATGCTGGCTGACTATGACTCGCTTAAGAAACGCTCTGTCATGGGGTTGCCAGTCCATCAAAGTCCGGACTATACCGGGTGGCTGCTAGACAGATTGCGCCAGGGGCCAGGGGCCCATGTGGTTACGCTCAATGCTGAAATGTGTGTTCAGGCAGAAGCCAATGCGGACCTCAACCAGATTATCCAAAACGCAGATCTGATCATCCCCGATGGGGCAGGTATAGAGCTTTACTTTCGCTGGTTTGAGGGCTGCCGAGTTAAACGCTACGCCGGGATAGAGTTGGCTGCGGACTTACTCTCCCAGCTCAGCAGTGCGACTAAAGTCGTTTTTTATGGGGGAGCGCCCGGTGTAACTACCACCGCTGCTCAAAATTGGCGACTGCGGGTGCCCCAACTCAACATTACGATGACCCAGCATGGCTTTCTCACCGATGCTGAACAAGCTGAGTTTCACGAAGCCTTGCGATCGCACCAGCCCCAGGTCATTTTTGTGGGTTTAGGGGTGCCCCGACAGGAGTTTTGGATTGCCGCCCATCGCCATTTGTGTCCCAGCGCGATCTGGATTGGGGTGGGCGGTAGCTTTGACATTTGGGCGGGGGTAAAATCCCGTGCGCCTAAGTGGTTCTGCGATAATCACCTAGAGTGGCTCTATCGGCTCTACAAAGAGCCCTGGCGCTGGCGTCGGATGCTTGCCCTGCCTAAGTTTGTCTGGCGGGCTGGGATTCACCGCTGGCGCAAGGGTTAAACAGATTACGATGCCAGCTCCTCACCCGCTCCAAAAGGCTTCACAAATTCCCGACCAATTGCCCAGTCGAGGGCCAGCTTTGCGATCGCAAATAGCCCAAAGCTTTCACCCAGCATCGCAGCATAACTCATCAGCGGCAGGGCGTCACCCCAGGTAGCCTCGATCTGAGAGAGCCCTCTGACCAGGGCAAATGCGCCCAATGCGCCGCTGCGTAGGTGAGGATTGGCATCTTGTCGGATGATGTAGCGATAGGTAATGCCGAACAGAAAGGCGCAAAAGATCGTGATCGCGATCGCCAGAATGCTCTCAGGAGCAAGGCTCACATCTGTGAAGGTGATTTTGATGCTCCAAAAAAAGAGCGTGGTGAGTCCGCCTGCGATCGCAGCGATTAGGCCCGCCTTGATAGATTCAATGCGCTCTTGGGTACTCAGTCTGACAGATGACGAAGAATGAGACATCTTAAAACTCGCTTGGCGATCAAATTCTAGGATGTCTTTACCGTATGATAGAAAGTAAGTGACTAAGCAATTCTTCGTTTTAAAGCAAGCTTTATGGATATTTTGACACTGGGTTGGGTAGGCTTCCTGGCATTCTTCTCATTCTCGCTTTCGCTCGTGATTTGGGGCCGCAACGGTTTCTAAAAATAAGCCTCGCGCCATCTATCATGAACATAGGTATAGAATTTCAGGCATACAATATCCTGGCGATCGCGGCCATTACCTTGCTAGTCGTCGTCACTGGCGGAGTGGCCTATCTGACCTCGGTTGAGTGGCGAGATCGACGGCGGCAGAGCGACGAGATGTTAAAAAAACGTCCGCGCAAACGTTGAAAAGATCTTTGTGCAAGTGTCGTCAGGCTTGATTCCCCAACCAAACAACTAGCTAGTGATTCAAGTTCGCTAGCGCATAAAGTAGCATCTATAGAGGTGTTGGGCTAGCTGGCTCAGCACCTCTTTTAATCGGCTGTAACAATCTTGAGTCATTCACCCCCTCCATCCGATATCAATACCACTGCTCGGCAAGTTGCCCTCACTGTGTTGAGATCAATCGAGCGCGGGGCCTTTGCTGATGTCGAGCTTGATCGACAGCTCAACCGGGCGACCCTCAGCAGCGTTGATCGACGCCTGGTCACCGGGCTGGTGTATGGTACTGTCCGCCGTCAGCGGACCCTGGATGCCTTGATTGATCAGTTTGGTAAGAAAACAGCCCAGCAGCAGCCCGCCGATTTGCGGCAGATTTTGCGCCTGGGGTTTTATCAACTGCGCTACCTTGATCAGATCCCTAACCACGCCGTGGTGGATACTTCTGTAGAGCTGGCAAAGGCCCATCGCTTGGGCAAGCTCAGCGGCGTCGTGAATGGCATGCTGCGGGCCTATATTCGAGCTGCTGAGAACGGCGATCCGCTGAAGCTGCTGGTCAATGAGACGACCGCAATGGGGGTATTGCACAGCTACCCAGATTGGATGATTCAAGCGTGGCAAACGTTGCTGCCCTCTCAGGATGAGGTGGAAGCCCTCTGCCAGTGGTTTAATCAATCGCCCCACATTGATCTGCGGATCAATCGCCTGCAAACCTCGGTTGATCAGGTCGAAGCCGCCTTTAACACCGCTGGCATCCAAACTGAGCGCTTACCGCATTCCCTAGATGCGCTGCGATTCAAGGCCCACATTGGCAACATTCGAGCCCTGCCGGGCTATGGCAAGGGTTGGTGGGTGGTGCAAGATAGCAGCGCTCAGCTGGTGGGCTACCTGGTCGATCCGCAGCCGGGGGAGACGATTATTGACGCCTGCGCGGCACCGGGGGGTAAGACGACCCACCTGGCTGAGCTGATGGGGGATGAGGGAACGGTGATTGGTTGCGATCGCACCTCCTCTCGCACCCGCAAAATCCAGCAAAACTTGAAACGATTGCAGCTCAACTCCATCGCCACCGTCATCTGTGATAGCCGCAACAACCCTGACTTTGCCGAAACCGCCGACCGGGTGCTGTTAGATGTCCCCTGCTCTGGATTGGGCACGTTGCATCGCCATGCCGATGCCCGCTGGCGACAAAACCCTGGCTCAGTCAAAGATCTGGTGCAGCTCCAAAAAGAATTACTCGCGCACACGGCTAGCTGGGTAAAACCAGGTGGGGTTCTGGTTTATTCAACCTGCACCCTGCACCCGGACGAAAACGAGGGTCAGATTCAGCGGTTTCTGGAGACCCATACTGACTGGCGGATCGAAGCGCCCATGCCAGACTCGCCAGTGGCAACCTTTGCAGCCCCCGAAGGCTGGGTGAAGGTGTGGCCCCATCATCATGATATGGATGGCTTTTTTATGGTGAAATTGAGGGCACCTTAGATAACGCTACGAGGCAAGCTGCCGAGAGGTCTGAGCCCTAGGGGTGAGACAAGAGCTATCGAAAACTGGCTCACAACCATGCTTTCCGCGCTTCTTATGCAGCAGAGTCCATTGCCCACTCAACTGACGAAAAATCGGTAGATGCCATCGGTGTACACCAGCAAATGCACACCTCGTCGTAACTACCTCCACTAGACCTGGGGTGGAATTTATCGATGTGGCTGACCTCGTATGGTTTCTCTCTAAGCGTTTCACCGACCTGCCATACATAGTCGGGACCGGTAGACCAGGAAATTACAAAATCGTGGGGTGTCAGCGCAATTTGCAAAATCTTAGCCTGCTTTCGTGTTGAGACGGCTATTTCAGTTGGTTTTCCATCAAATGTCAGCTGGGCCACAGCGAACTGTCCGCGGTCTCCCTCATATTCAAACACCTTGCGGTTCTCTGGGGTAGCTGAAGACAAAGAAGGTGGTACTAATCATCGTCATCCTCGTGGTGGGTTCGCATCCCGCAATCGAAATTGTACTGCTGATGGGTAGATTTGATTTGGCCTTTGTGTGTGGTTGAGATGTGCTCTACTTGGTGCCCCGGTTTAGAGTATTTCTGAGCGAGTTCTTCGCATGTTTCCTCAGCGTCAGGCTGGGTCCGTTATTTTTTTATAGGTATAGACTGGAGCAGCCGTCTATAACGAACATCAAATCCAACACTTTCTAGACAACCACCCCTACTGGAAAATTGCCCCTCTCCCCAAGCCCAATTATCTGTTGCAGCCCTGGCTGAACCTCCAGGTTGGGTAAAAGTTTGGCCCCATCGCCACAATATGATGGATGGCTTTTTATGGTGAAACTGATCGCACCTTGATATGTCTATCTTCAGTTGAGAGATTGTCTTCGCAAGTAGAGAATAAGGATTTGCAGAACGGATTTGCAAAGTAGTTGCCCACACAGTGATGTTAATTTTTCGACACTGAATTTAATTCGACTAAACTGGCTCGATAGGATTGGCCTTATGGAAGGAGCCTCGCTGCCCCAGGAGATTTCCAATGAAAAAGGTATGTGCTTTGATACCCGCTCTGCTACTCGCGGCCTGTTCACAACCGGAGTTAGTCAGCGCTCCGCCGATTGAGGGAGCTTTGGTACGGGGGGTGAATTTCAATGGGGCTGGGGGGATTGAAATCGATGGCTACCGTTGGACTTCGCAGGATGATTCGAAGGCTAACGGCATGATGCTGTGGGAGGTTGAGGCGATTGCCACTGAGCTAAAGCCGAAGCCGGGGGTGGATGAAGATGCCCAGGCAATGTTGAATAGCGCGATCGCAAAACTAGGTCGTCTCGAAATCAACCAGATTCTCTATGGGGCTCAGTACGATTTGTACCTCTGGTTTATGGAAAACGAACGCGGCACCCAGCGCACCATGAGCGTTGAAATCGAAGGCCAAACGGTGGAGGAGGCGATGGGAGATTTGCCTTTTAAGCAATGGGCACGCTATGGGCCTTACCCTTTTGAAGTGAGCGACGGCGAAATTAATATCGCGATCACCACTGCTGACCCCAATCAAAAAGCCCAGGTAATGGGGATGCTGCTGGTTAAGCCAGATAACTCTGGATCACTTTGATAAGTCTGGATCACTTTAATGTGGCAAGCAGTGGTACATGATGAGACCTGTTACTGTAGAAAATCTGCTGCTACCTTGACCAATAATCCTTACCTAGCTGTGAACATAATTTTTTAATTATCTGCTTAGTCCTTTCGTGAATTACTGGGATTTGG
>JBCDDJ010000218.1:0-10565 GCA_039180385.1 Cyanobacteria bacterium P01_G01_bin.38
CGCCCCCGACCGATGGCCGGGGCACGGGTCCGATAGACTTCGTAGGAAGGCACAGAGATAGGCGCAGAGGCGGTTTGACCGCTGAGGTGCTCAGACTCAGCCCGGATAATATCGGCCCGGGTGATGATGCCTACCAGCCGATTGCCCTCGGTCACCGGCAGTCGGCTGAGCTTGAGCTGATTGAGCAAGTGCAGCACATGGGTAATCGAGGCATCAGGCTGCACGGTTACTGCCGGAGCGGTCATCACATCGGCAAGGGTGGATTGAGTAGATTGTGCGGTAGTTTTACCCAGATCAGACTGGCTGACAATGCCTACCAATTTGCCCTGGTGCATCACCGGAAAGCCACGATGGTGGGACTGCGAAAAAGCCTGGATCACCTCATGAATGGGCATCTCACTGGGCAGCGTCTCAACCTGGCGCTGCATCAGATCAGCAGCGGTCAATCGGGTCCAGCGATTTAGCTCAATGCCGTCGGCCTCAAGTTTAATGCCCTGCCAGTCGAGTAGGCGGCTATAGATAGAGCCGCTAGCCACCCGATTTGATACCAGATAAGCCACCGCTGTACCAATCATCAGCGGCAGCACCAGGTTAAAATCTGTGGTCATCTCAAAGACGATCACCATGGACGTGATCGGCACCTGGGCCACCGCACTAAAAAAGGCCCCCATCCCTGCCAGGGCGTAGGTGGTCAGGTTTTCGGTCACCGCATCCCCCACCACCGGCAGTCCTTGCATCACCTGGGCCAGATAGCCCACCAGGCAACCCAGGGCCGAGCCCAGTACCAGGGTCGGGGCAAAAATCCCCCCTGGTGCGCCGCTGCTATAGGCCAGCAGGGTAAGTCCAAATTTCGCCACAAAGGCCAGCAAGACAATTTGCCAACCCAGATCCCCCGTTACCAAAAACTCCCGCAAGCCTGTATTGTCCTGGGCTGCCACCGGAATCACTAGCCCCACCAGCGCGGTGATCAGGCCAGCCAGCCCCACCCGCATGGGCAAAGAGAGTTTTAGCTTTTGGGCAAAGGCCAGACCCGCAAAAATCCCTCGACTAAACAGCGCCCCAAATAGCCCTGCCAGCAGCCCCAGCAGCAGCATAAATGGCAAATCGATTAGGGCAAAATGAGTGGGCAAAGTGGTCATTGCCTGATTGAGCCCCTGGCCCCCCAGCAGTCGAGACACCACCGCCCCAATAAAAGAGGCAAGAATCGAGGTCCCCAGGGTCAGCCCCGAAAAATCTTGCAGCAGCTCCTCGACTACAAATAACATGCCTGCAATCGGTGCATTAAACCCCGCCGCCAGCCCCGCCGCCGCCCCCGCACAGAGTAGCTGCCGCCGAAAAGTGGGCGAGGTCGGTATCCACTGACCGAGCTGGGCCGCTAGCGCCGTCCCAATTTGAATCGTCGGACCCTGTCGCCCTAGGGAGAGGCCAGAGGCGATCGCAACCAGCGTGCCAACCAGTTTAACCAGGCCCACCCGCAGGTTGAGGGGCAGCGGTACATAGCCCAACACCGCCTTCACATAGGGAATGCCGCTGCCAGAGGCTTCTGCCCCAAAGGCTTCGACCAAGGCACCGGCAAAGGCTCCCCCCACCAACCCCAACACTGGCAGCACCAAAATCGCCAGCGGGGTATCCCAGCTACTGCGCCAGGCCACCCCCCACTGGATCCCTTGTTTCAAAATGACGGCGGTCAACCCCGACACCAGCCCAATGATGCAGGCCTGGAGTATTGCAACCCGTTTGGGCCAGTTGAGCCAGTGTTTGGGCTGGAATGATTTTAGCAGTGCCATGGTGAGGTACACCAAGCTTTAATGAACAGGTTGAATCTTGGCTTGGACAAGGGGCAGGGGGCAAGGGGCAAGGGGCAAGGGATGATGAGAATGCACCTCCTTTCCCTTTACCCTTTACCCCTGACCCGTCAATCTTTGATTGACAGTTAAGCTCGACCCGTCACCGAGAGACCCTCTACTGCTATCGACGGGGTAAAGCACGAGCCACACCAAACCCTATCCTGGGCTAGCTCCATAACTTGTTTCAGCGCCGTGTAGACATTTCCGGCGACCATCGTATCTTTTACACGACCGATAATTTCTCCATTCACCACTCGATAGCCCAGTTCCAGGTTGACCGACAGCTCCCCTGAGATGCCTGCCCCGCCCCCCAGCACCTGATCCACCACAATGGCGTTGTTGAGAGCGCCAATCATTTGGGTAAAGCTGAGTTCCCCTGGCTTGATCAAAACATTCAAAAGACTGGGCACCGGGTAGCCCCCTAGCCCTGGGCGAAACCCATTGCCGGTGGATGCTTGTCCTAAATGATGGCCGATTTTGCGATCGCAATAAAACCCAGCCAACTCCCCTCCGTCGATCAGCATTAGCTTTTGGGTGAGCTGCCCTTCATCGTCAAAAGGGCAGCTATAGGGGCCTTGGGTGGGGTCTTGAAAAAAGGTCACCGCTGGGGACACCACCCCCTGGCCCAGCAGGTCGCTCCACGGCGACGATTGCTCCACCACCCGCTTACCGTTGAGGGCAGACTGAACCGTCCCCCAAAGCAAATCAGCCGCTTTGTTTGTAAACACTACCGGCAGGCGACCGTTTGGGGCCTCGACCGTCTGATCAGCCCATCGCAGACGCTGCAAAATTTCCTCAATAGTGGCCTTGGGGTTGAGCCGATCGCGGGCGATTTCCCCATCCCCGACGTTCAAAAAATCATCCCCCCGAATCCAATCAACACTGAAGTAGCTACTCAGCGTGGTGTCCTGATAGGCATAGTCGAGACCTTCCGAATTGACCAGGCGGGTTATTTCCGTTTCACAGTCCAGCTCCGCCTGGCAGATCACTTCAGGATAGGCCTGGTGCATCTGATCAATCGCCTCTCGCCCCCACGCCACCAGCTGCTCCACTGCCACGGCCTGACCCAATTCTGAAAAGCGGTGTGGTTTCCCTGGGGTCAGCTCTGGCGTTTCAGCGTCGTT
The DNA here is from genome assembly GCA_039180385.1 of Cyanobacteria bacterium P01_G01_bin.38. GTDB lineage: Bacteria > Cyanobacteriota > Cyanobacteriia > Phormidesmidales > Phormidesmidaceae > SIO4C1. The sequence goes on from JBCDDJ010000218.1 coordinate 2,972, forward strand.
TAAATCGCTCAAGCTGAGGGCTTTTTCGATCAGCAAACCGGGCTCCACCGGCCCGTAGGCCACCGCCAACCCCGGTTTACCCCCACGCCAAAGCCGCAGGGCGACCCCTTCTGACTCTGAGGTTTCTAGCTGCTTGAGTCGATTCGCTTCAAAAATAGCCGGTTTTGACAGCGTCGTTGCCTGATAAACCTCTGCGGCCTCTGCCCCGGCGGCTTTGGCTCCAGCGAGTAGCTGCTCGGGCAGATCGGTCTGTTTGATTGAGTCCACAGAGCCAGGCTCCCACTAACCAGTTGCTGCTATCTTCTGAGATTATGTGACCCTTAAGCAAGATGAAGAACGTTAGCCACGATGCCTAAACTACCGAGTATGTTAAGCAAAACAGCCCTGGTACTGGGGGGCGGGGCCTCTAGCCTCTATTTGGGGGTCTGCGTTTTTTTGTATGCCTATCAACCCCGTCTCATCTTTAAGCCAGAGCCCATCGTAGACTTTACCCCCCAAAACTTGCAGCTCGACTACGAAGAAATCTGGCTGACCGTCGGCCAAGCCCAGCTCCATGGCTGGTGGCTGCCTTCAGAAACGTCTTCTGGGGCATCTTCTCGGGTGCTGCTCTATCTCCACGGCAACGGTGAGAATATTTCCGCCAACTTAAACCATGCCCATCGCTATCAGCAGATGGGGTTTTCGGTTCTGCTGTTTGACTATCGCGGCTATGGTCTCAGCGAGGGGCCTTTTCCGATCGAAAAGCGGGTCTACGAAGATGCTGCCACCGCTTGGCAGTATCTAATCACCCAGCGTCAGATCGCCCCCGAGAATATTTGGATTTATGGTCATTCTTTAGGGGGCGCGATCGCAATTGATCTGGCCGTCAAACACCCCGAGGCCGCCGGGCTCATTGTCGAAAGCTCCTTTAGCTCCATGCGTCAGGCCGTCGATGCCACTGACCAGTACCGTTGGATACCGGTTGATTTAATCCTGACCCAGCGGTTTGACTCAGTGGCCAAGCTACCCAACTTAAAAATGCCTGTTTTGTTTATCCACGGCCTCGAAGACGACACCATTCCCTCGACCATGAGCCAGGACCTCTATGCCGCCGCCCCCACCCCTAAAACCCTGTGGCTAGTCCCCGGGGCAAACCACAGTGACGTCGCCACGGTGGCTGGCGACAATTACTTTAATCAGGTTCAAGCCTTTCTCAAAGATAGCGGCGAAACTTTGAGGAAGTGAGGTGGCGAGAAGGTGAGAAGGTGAGAAGGTGAGAAGGTGAGAAGGTGAGAAGGGGCTAGAGAGGCAAGCCTATTCACCCATTCACCCGCGCAAGCGCACCCGCCCGCGCAGCGCACTCACCCAACGCCACCTTTAAGTCATCGGCAGTATATCTTTCCTAAATCCAGGTCACCCGCATCGGTTTTTGATGACCCGACAGCAGTTCTTGCTCCGTAAACTCATACCCAAATTCAGCAGCCACCGCTAGCAAATCAGCCGAGCATCGAATCGACTTGAGTCTTTCGGTGAGGGCATTGCGCTTAGAAATAGCTTGGAGAAAACTAGCGACGTTTTGCTTAGACATGGTCCTTTTCCTTTCAGCAAGTATGTAGGTGAGCGGGGGAAGGGGGGTCTAGCCTCGTGACTACCCCGTCCAGGATGTAGAACAAAAGGGGAGAGGTGGGGAAGAAGGTAGTGAGTAGTGAGTAGTGAGTAGAAGGGGGAGGACTTCAGCCACCTCCTGACTCCTATCTCCTATTCCTAATTAGTTCAGAAGCTTCATCCCTTATGCATTACCCCCACTCCAGCTCCACTTCGCGCTTGGCCAAAATGCTTTTGATATGCTTTTTAACCGTGTTGATACTGATGTAGAGCGTCTGGGCAATTTCTTTGTTAGTGCGTTCTGCCCGCCGTAGTTGCCACACTTCAGCTTCGCGGGGGGTCAGGCCGTACTGACTGGCTTCTGCGGCCGCCAGGCGTTGGTTGGCGGCGTGGCGGTCTTCTAACACCACTAGCAGGCAGGGATGATTGACGGCATCCAGGGTGATCCACTGGACCCGCAGATAGAGCTTAGGAAACTGCGCTGTACTAATCTCAGTCTCAGCCAGATTTGAGATCGCCTCAGGCTGAGCCATCAGGGTTTGGCAAAGCCGCCAAACCACTTTAGGCAAGGGCATCGGTTGCGATTGAGTGGTCAATAACTGACTGCAAATCCGGTAGGCCGGTTGATTGGCCCTGAGCACGTCCCCTGTCGGTGTCAGCAGCAAAATGCCGTCTAGCAGGGTCTCAATATTGATCTGCGAGTAGCCAGACCGTTTGCGAAAGCAGTCTACGGTGTCAAAATCAATGGTTTCAAACCCAGTTAAGGCATTGGGTTCTAGCAGAGAAGTTGATTGAGGCATAGGTCTCATCCAAAGGGAGCTATTAGAGACTTTTACGACCCCCCCTGGTTTTATGCATCGACCTAAAAATGTGTCGTCACCCCAACCTTTAGAAAGCCGTAAAATGACTTTTATGAAAAGGTTTCAGCTATTTCAAAAAAAACTATGATCCGTAGTTACAAATGTAAATTTGTGTAATGCTGCATAATTTTTGATCAATTTTGCTCAGTCACTATTAGAAATAAAGGTAGCCCCTGACATTTCTGGCCGGTTTGCTCGGCACAAGCCTATGGATGCAAAGCTAGCAGCCCTACTCGCACCCCTTCAAAAACCTGATCTAGCCGAGGCAGACTATCAACTTGCCCTCAACCAGCTGGCCGATGAAGTGTTGCGATCGCGAAAAATCGGTCGGTCCTATCAAGGACAGTTCCCGGCTCCCCTTTACCAAGACCTGTATGACAACCTTCGCAATCAAGTGCTGAGAAACCTCACCCTAGAGTGCGATCGTCTGCGCGATCGTCCGTACAATCTCAATGGCACTTTGCCTATCCCGGAGAACCTCTCCTGGGATGAATGGGCAACCCGTCAGCGGTTTAAAGCCGCCCGCGCCATCCTTACCGACGAGTGCCTGAGCCAGCTAGCCCAGACCGCCCAGCAATATCCCAGCGGTGACTCACTGCGGCAATATGCCCTATCTGAGCTAGTCCAGGCACTGCGCCTGGTCAAACAGGCCGACACCACCGCTGCCCACGCCCCCGACACCCTGAACCGGACCCTGAGCTATGTCTGCGAAAAAATTGAGCAATACGACCCCAAACGTGGCCCCGTCATCGCCTGGGTCAACTACCACCTCAAACTAACCCCTGGCCTGATCCAGCAAGAGCAACAAGACAAAGTCATCCAGTCATCCCGGCGCAAGCTCTTTAGGACCCGCCTGATGCTCAAGCGGCTGATGCAATCTGCCAGCCTCGAGACCCTGCTGAGTTGGCTTTACCTCTATCTCAAAAAACTCATTAACCAGATCCTGGTCACCTATGGCCTGATCCCCCTGACGTTTTTCCATAGGCTGTCGCACCTGTATAGCCTAGACCGCAGCGCCGTTGAGACCTTTCTGTTTGACCTGGCCGCCGCCGTCATCCACACCTCTCCCAAAATCTCCTTCGCCGAGCCTGAAACTGCCCCCCTGGAAAATATCAGCACCCCTAATACCCACAACACCCTTTCCGACGAAATCCGCCAATATCTCGAAACCGACCCCGATCAGATCTTGCAAAAACACATCCAGGGATGCCGTCGCGCCACCTTTCAAACCATTGCCCTGGCCCGACTCAACGGCCAACGCTGGAGCGACCTCGCCGCTGAATTCAACATCGCCGTCCCCACCCTGAGCAGCTTCTACGAACGCACCTTGAAACAAATCGCTCCCCGAATCAAAGAATATATTCAAATCTAGACATTGATCCCTTTTCTCTTGCTGCCTCATCTTCCCCTACTGCCCACTAACCATTACCCATTATCCATCATCCCTCTGGGCAAGGTGACCTTGATTCCTAAGTTTTCTCCCCCCTCTTCCCCTCTCCCTTTCGCCTTCCCCCTTCCCCCCTTTACCCACTACCCACCATGCCGTCATCAACCCGCCCTGCCGCTAAAATCACCATCTCCCTAACCGACCAGGCCCATCAGCTCGCCGATCGATTTTGCCAATCGCAGTCTGATCTCCAAAAAGCAGAACAACTTTATTTCAACACACTGGCCGTTTGGGGGCTCCATCGCTATCTTGAAGACCACGGCTGGGAAACCGAATTTGGCGACAGTTGGGACCCTGTTTTACAAACCTGTCTGAATGTGGCCGACCTCAATATACGCGATCTCGGCAGGCTCGAATGCAGACCCGTCACCCCCATCGATGAGAACGCTCTGGTGCCCGCCGAAACCTGGGAAGACAGAATTGGTTACGCGGTTGCGCAATTAACCGAAGACCTGGAGGCACTGACCCTGTTGGGGTTTGTGGAGCAAGTCACCGTTGAGGCTCTCCCCTTAACACACCTTCGAGCCCCCCATGAGCTGCTCCCCTATCTAGAACAGTTAAAAGCAGTAAAGGCTGTACAACCCGGCTGGGCCAGCCAGGTCGCCCGCCTCAGTGGGTGGTTCCAAGATCAAATTGACGCCACCTGGCAAACCCTCGATGAGTTGACCCAGGTTAGGGTACCTGCCTTTCAGTATCGCAGCTCCCCTGAGTCGAGCCAGTCTGATCTGTCTATTAACGACCTGCCCCTGCGCATCAGCCGGGGCAAGATTCTGAACCTGCAACCCGCGGCTAACCCCGTCGCCCTGATTGTCGAAGCCGCCCCCGTCCCGGCCAAAAGCGAGATGATGATTGCCGTCAAAGTTTGTCCTGTGGGGGAGATCGCCTATTTGCCAGAGACCTTAGAGCTGATTATTCGCGACCAGGCAGGTCAGGCCGTAATCACCGCATTAGCCTGCGGCACTGGCATGATCACCGCCGAGTTTAGCGGCACCCCAGACGAACGCTTCAGCGCCGAGGTCTCCATTGGCGAACGCCAGATCGCCGAGCATTTTGTCATCTAAGTTTGAAGGTCTTCCCCATCTCCCGTTCGGCTGGCTTCGACAGTGAGCTCAGCCGAACCGAGCGCTCACGTCGAAGCCTACCTCCCCTATCTCTCCGCACCTCTCCACAGGAGATTTCCATAATTTTACTTCCTGGGTCGCCTATTAACAAAAAATCCCTCTCCCAGGTTTGAGAGAGGGATTCAGGCTTCAACCTAAGACCAGCCAAAGGGCATGGACTTCAGAATCTTATAGGTCAGCTATGAACAACCCGGTAAATAGCCATCACCGGGTTAACCAGCGCTGACGTTGACCTTGACCACCTTGTTACGCTCTTGAGCAGTTTTCGGCAGTACCAGACTGAGCATACCGTCCTGATAGCTAGCCGTTACCTCAGCATTCTCAACCCGAGCCGGAAGTGGAATCAAACGCTCAAATTTGCCGTAGTAAAATTCGCTGCGAGTGGTACCGTTTTCTTCAGCAGACTGTTCAGACTTGCGCTCACCACGAATCGCAACAGCGCGCTCGGTCACCTCAATATCAAAGTCCTCTGCCTTGAGACCAGGCACTTCTAGCTTGAGATGCACCGCCTCATCGGTCTGGCTGAGTTCGGCAGCAGGCACTTTAGCAAAGTTGCCAAACGCTGAATAAGAAGCGGGCCCTTCCTCAAATAAACGATCCAGCTGACGCTGTAGGGTGCTCATTTCGTGCCAGGGGTTCCAACGAACTAGAGTAGACATACTGTTTTCTCCTTGAAGCTTTGAAGTATCGTTCATGGTTCTCATTGTAGGCAGCCAGGAGAGAAAAGATATTCGGTTTCTATCCCTGATAAGTGGGTCGTTTCCCGAACCCTACAACAACCGGAACAATCAGTTCGGTTTACCCACCCTCTCCCCTGAATCCCCCCTACTCTCTACTCCCTTACCCGCAAACGCCAACCCCCCCTGAACCAATCGAACAATGGGCAAAATCCTTCGGCGACGGGCACGTGCGAGTCAACTGACGCGCTCCGGCATCGTGCATTTTGGGGCATCAATCAAAGCGGGTAACCCGTGGTGGTGGCTACCCATGTTCGGGTTGATTCAGTGTCGCTGAGTCAGCTGATAGAGCAAGCCGGTTTTTAAGAAGCGGTGATGTTGGACTCGGGGCAAAGCACGTCGTTGGTTTACCAGGGCGAGTCGCTGATGGGATTTGAACCTCGACCAGTCCCCCATGTGGTGGCGCTGTCAGCGCCCAGGGGGTGCTTATCAGCACAGTAGACGGTCATTTAATCGGCTTACCTATTGCGACTGCAAGCTTCTAATCACGGTGCTGTGACCTAACCACCTGCTTGACTGACAAAAGTTCTGAAACCTATGATTTAGGTTGTTTCGGCTAGCGACTGGAAGTCGCGCCTACTCGTACAAAGTCCGCCTACGCGGACTAGGTTTTTCAGGGGTTTCCCTAAATCGGCGCAGGCCGATTTTGTATCTGTAGGGGTGGTTTTCAACCGCCCAGCTAAAAGATTTGTCAATCAACCAGCCTAACCACTACCAGGAGCCTGTGGCTTCGCAGCTAAAATCAACGCCTGGATTATTTTGCAAATATTCTTGCAGGCGACTGACGGCATCGCGGCGAGTTGGGACCGTTTGATTGACCTTGACGGTGCCCATTTCTAACTGGATACCCGTATCGATCTGAACCTTGAGCTTGTTGTTGCGAGTCGGCTGGATTTGATATTCGAAGCGCTTAACTGATTGTGACATGACTGTAAAGGGGGTATGTGGGTGTTTGGTAGAAACAGCCATGATTAAACTGTACTGGATTCACACTGCTGACTACCTCCGACTTAAGGAGCAAGATTCTAGGCAATGTGGCTGAAAGCAAAAATGAAGCGATTATCTTAACGACTCAACAGCGCCTCAACCGCCTGCTTGATAAACGCCTCGTCTTCAGGATTTTGATAGGGGTTCCCGGCCCGATGCCCCCAAATTGACTCAATTGGGCGATACTCGCTATTTGGGATCAGCGTTGCCTCGGCCTCACAGTCCGCTGGCGTAAAGTACAGATCTGTGGTCGCAGGCATGACCAGTGTGTCTGCTTGGATTGATCTCAACGCCTGGACATAGTCGCCCTGGTAGCTTGGGTTGTCGCTCACGTCACACTGCAGCCAGGTCTCTATCATCGCCAGCAAATTGTGGGGATCACGCTTGCGGTAGCCCGCCTCCCAACTGCGGAGCAGGTAGTCTTCTAAGGACTCATAGCCCCACTTTAAATAGGGCTTTGCCCGGTAGTAAGGCTGAGACGCGGCCCAGCTGGCGTAGATTTGGGTAAAGGTGTGAAAGCCCCGCTCCGGGATTCCCTCAAATCGCTCACCATTCCAGGCGGGATCGCCTTTAAGGGCGGCCCGCAAACTGTAGAGAAAAACCCGATTGTGGTCGGTGGTTTTGGCGGTGCCGCAGAGAGCGACAATCCGCTGGACTCGCTCGGGGTACAGGGTGCCCCAGTGATAGCCTTGTTGGGCTCCCATCGACCAGCCATAGATCAGGGCCAATTGCTCAATGCCCAAACTCTCGAGTAGGGCAACCTGGGCGCGAATATTGTCGTAATGGGTGAAGTAAAAGCCTGGTTGCATGGCCGTCTCGCAGTTGCTAGGCGAGGTAGATAGGCCATTGCCAAACATA
>JBCDDJ010000219.1:0-10555 GCA_039180385.1 Cyanobacteria bacterium P01_G01_bin.38
AAATTATCGGCAGTAATGCCAGGCCCTGCATCATTTTGGACATCAAAGCCCCCTAACACCGTGGGACCGTTGGGACTGCTGCCCATGGTGACGGTGCCATCGATCATGGGGAAATCGCCACTCCCCGAAAAGGGAAGCTGTATTTCTATAGACTCATCAAAGGCAGCAATAAACTGGTCTGGCCCGGTCGATAGCAGCTGTACCCCACCTGGGATGGTCAGGTCTTCTGCTATGACGGCCCCATTGCTGTCAGCGATATAAATGATACCGTTGCCATCGGTAGGGATGGTGTCGGTCGCATCCGCAACGGTATTGTAGGGGGTCTCAAAGGTGCCATCCCCGGCTGTGCCATCAGGGGTTACGTGGTTAAAGAACCAGGGCTCGCCTGTAGCCGGGTTGATCACAGGGCCTGTTGCGATATCGGCCTCGACGGTGACCACCTCGCCGACTTCGGTTTGCTCATCGACCACAATGTGACCAGTGCGACCAATGGATTCACCCAGACGAGCCACGACGGTATCGTTATCTGTGCCAGCACTCGTCGCCCGGTAACCGGGGAAAGCAGCTCCGATGTTAAAGCGAACGGTGGTGCCAAAAATGTCGTCATCCTGGACCGATAGCCCTGTCCGCAAATACTCAGTGGGCTCTGCCTGTAGCCGCAACCGCCAACCCAACGACCCATCTACACCCTCGCCGTCGTAGTAATACAGCCCAGCAAAGCCTCGCAGCGCGCCACTCTCGCCAATATCAAGCAGCTTAGTCCCCAATTCCAGGTCAAACCCGCCCAAGGCTGACTCAAACTGGTTGATTTCTGCCTGCTGTTGCTGAGCATCCCCAACAAGCTGGTTGCCGATAAATTGCAGGTTAGTGATTTGGGTCCCGGCATCCACCAGGTTGCTGTCCACCAGCTCACGCTGATCGCCAATGGGCAAAAAGCCATTCAGGCGCAAATCCCAGTTTTCGCCCAGGGTTTCAAGCCCAATACCCAGTTGATCAAAGCTGGCATTGTCGGTGCCCCGTTTGTCAAAGGCAACATAGCCACCAAAGATGCGGTCTGAGCCAGGCACATAGTGACGATAGCCCAGCTGCAGATTGGTGCCTAGATTTTCATCCGTATCTAAGAGGAGCTGTCCTTGGAAAAAGAGCAGTTCGCGACCCGCGTTTTGCCAGAGGGGAATAAAGCTCTCAAACTGGCCAAAGGACTCAGCTCCGCTGCCAGCGGTGTCAAAATCAAGCCCAAAACGGGGGCGAATGACGAGGTCGGTGCCTAAATCAGCCGCGGTGGTTGCTTGGGAGATAACGGGCTCATTTTGAACCGCCTCAGTTTGGTCAGCCTCACTTTGGACAACTTCGTCCGGGTTAGTTTCAAGGGTGCTTTCATCGGCCTTAACCGAAGGACTTGCAAACATAAGGGCAACCAGCAGGGTTGCCGAAGTGCACCAAATAGGATTTTTCATAGTAGACAAACGTTTAACCGCCGGGCTTAAGAAATCAATGGATGCGATCGCAAACAGCAGATATCGCTGGCTCAATGCATCAGACTTTTTAAGTGTTCCCAGCCATGTCTGGATCTCACGGTTGTAAATACCACTGGCCGATCATCCAAAAGCAATGCAGCCTGCTCTAAACCAAAATCCCTTTAAACTTTTATTTCTTCTCATCGGCAAAATTTTCATTCTATTACCAAAATTCTCTGCCCCTCGACCCTTGCGAGATAATGTAAAGATAACCTTCTTAAAGCCGGATTTTGGGCACGACTTTGTACAAAGGGAGATCGGCATGAATACACAACAGCTTTTACACGAATACAATCAAGGCTACCGAGACTTTTCCGAGATTTTGCTCCACGCCACCGATTTGAAAGGGGCTAGCCTGAGTGGCATTGAGTTTAATAGCTCTGATCTGAGTGGGGCGGACCTGAGCGGGGCGGACCTGAGCCGCGCCAATCTAGTCCAGGCCAATCTGACCGATGCAGATCTCGGTGGGGCCGACCTGAGCGGGGCTAAAATGCGCGAGGTAAATCTCATCGGAGCTGACCTGCGTAAGGCTAGTCTAGTGGGGGCTGACCTGACCAAGGCCGATATTCGCACCGCCGATTTTGAGGGCGCTGACCTGCGTGGGGCTAACCTAGAAGGGGTGCAGCTGAGCGGGGCAAATTTTTGCAATGCCAACCTGTCGGGGGCCCACATTGAGCCGTCTTCTTTAGATGACGTTGAGGCCAAAGGGGCCAACCTGAGCCAGTTGCAAACCTGCACAGTGACCCTCAGCAACGGTACATCGGCTCGATGGATTTCGTGGGGTAAGCATTAAACCTAAATCCAACACCTATCGTCCGCTGAGGCAAGTTTTTGGCCGGGGGCGATGCGATCGCGACTCTAGATATCTTCGACACCCAGGAGCATAAAGGCTGAGAGGGTGGCATGCAAGCATGAAGGCTGCGTGTCACCCTCTCAGTCGAGTAACCCTAATGTGGGTTTATTAATATGTGGTGTAGGCTTTTCCATAAGCTTTATCGACTCTAAATATTTTTAGGAAGCCAATTTCCCTGTTATCAGAGATAATACCGATAACGGTGCATGTATCTCCATCTACGCACGTTGGTCTCACGGATTCAATGCCGAGATTAGTTCGATTATTTATTCGATTATTTAACTGAGACACTCACTTCTCTTCGGAATCAGGTTTTGTCTATATTCTAAGTCTGTCGCACGCAGGGTCGCCTGGCTATGCATATCCAGAGCATTTTTGGGGTGTGCTGCCCGGTTTTAGGCAGACATGAGTAATTAAGATTGAGCGAGACTTTGCGAGACAAAGTTTTGAAAAACTTTAGCGACCTTGGGGCCTGGGCACCGACAGTCGAGCGAGATCAGGCCGATTAGTGATGCCTGATCTCAAAAGTATCCCCTTGATTGAAAACTGTTTCAATCAGGTCGCTTCTGCACGAATAAAATTTCTACAAACGCAGCATGAACGCAACCGGAATCGCGAATGATTTTGACGGTCAACAGCCGCTTCTTCTGAATGGCGGCATGGCTATAGCCGATTCAGCAAACCCAGGGGCTGCGGGCAGACAGCCTATGGAGCTAGCTTTTGTAGATGCTAATCTGTCCGATATTAATACCCTGATTGCCGGTATTCAATCAGCTGAGGTGATTTTGATTGAGCAGGGGCAAGACGGCATTCAAGAGATTGCTAATGTGTTGTCCCTGCGCCCAGATCTCTCGGGGGTCCATATCTTTGGCCACGGGAGTGCTGGGTCTCTGCATCTGGGGAGTGCAACCCTAGACCGCGATATGCTAACCCAATATGGTGCTGTTTTACAGCAGTGGGGTGAGGCCCTGGCCCCGACTGGCGACTTGTTGTTTTATGGTTGCAATGTCGGCAGTAGCGCCGATGGCGTCGCTTTTGTGCAACAGCTCAGCGAGCTGACCGGAGCCGATGTTGCCGCGTCGAATGATTTGACCGGGCAGGGGGGAGATTGGGTCCTAGAAACCACCGTGGGTGACCTCGAAACGTCGGTAGCCCTCAGTCAAGCTGCCCAGGCTGCCTATGGGGGCACCCTGGCCGTGGTGGGTGAAAGTGGGACGGTGACTGATTTTGACCACGAATGGACCACAGTAACGCTTCAACAAAGTTACGATAACCCGGTGGTGGTGGTCGGCCCGCCCTCTTATCGGGGCAGCAACCCGTCAACGGTCAGGGTGCGCAACGTGACCAGCAACAGTTTTGAGGTGCGCATTGACGAATGGGAGTATTTAGACGAATGGCATTTCACTGAGTCGGCAGGCTATCTGGTGGTCGAGGCGGGTACCCATACCCTGGCAGACGGGACAATTTTACAGGCGGGTGAGGTGCAGAACAGCCAAAACTGGCAGGCTGTTAATTTTGCAGCGGACTTTGCCTTGGCCCCGCTGGTCTTTGCCCAAACAACCACCGAAGCCGAGGCATCGGCAGTGACCGAGCGGGTCCGCAGTCTGACCCCGTCTGGGTTTCAGCTGCGACTCCAGGAAGAAGAAGCCGCAGACCAAAGCCATGGAAATGAGACGGTGGGCTGGATTGCCATAGCGCCTGGCAGGGGCAACTTCGGAGCGTTGTCGTATGTTGCGGATACTGTGTCCAGCGATCATCAGGGTGCGATCGCATCCTTCAATGACACATTCAACAGTCCTGCCAATCACCCACCTGTCTTCTTGGCACAGGCCAACACCGCCAACGGCGGCGACCCCTTTGCGTTGCGCTATCGAAGCTTAGACAGTACGGCAGCAAACCTGTTTTTAGAAGAAGAACAGTCTAGCGATAGTGAGACCTGGCACACGGTTGAAACGGTCGCCTATCTGGCCCTAGAGGCGGGTCTTTTGGAGACCACAGATCCCTCTCAGCAAAAAATTGCCCATTGGACCTTTGATCAACCGCCTGTTAATGGGCAAATCCCTGATACCTCCGGCTTTGGCGAAAATCACCCAGGGGATTTAAGGAATGGCGTCGAGAGCGGTTCTGTGGGCGGAGACTTGGGCGGTATCGTCACGTTGGATGGTCAAGATGATTACATTGCCGTGGCCGATGCCGAGGATATCAATTTAGATATCCACGCTAAGAGAACCGTCACAGCCTGGTTTAAGGTGGATAATAAAACACTCTTCTTGCCGAATGCGGTGGCTGAACGAAAGCAGGTGATTTATGAGGAAGGGGGTCTTGGTAGGGGCCTGAATATTTACATCGAAAATGGCAGGCTTTACGTGGGTGGCTGGAATCAAGCCGAAAGTAATTGGAACGGCACCTACCTATCCACCAATGCAATTGAGTCGAATACCTGGCACCATGTGGCCCTGGTACTCGATGCAACACCAGGCTCTACTGAGGTGCAACCCGATGTATTTTCGGCTTATTTAGATGGGGTAAAATTTGGCGAAGGACAGGGCTCACAGCTCTGGCCCCATCCAGGGGATGTTGGGCTAGGCGCAGTCAACGTCGATACTCAATTCCATGATGGCAATCGGGTTGGCACGGGGGTTGAGACCTTTGGTGGTAGCCTTGCCGAGGTCGCCATTTACAATCAGGCCCTCAGTTCAGCAGACATCGCTGCGCAGGTGGGCTTAGTGGCCCAATGGAATTTTGAGGAAAGCAGTGGAACCCAGGCAGCTGATACCTCCCCAGCTGGTATGGACAATCCTGGTACGCTCATCAATGGCGCGACTTTTGAGACCACCGACACTAACCTGCGCGGCAGCGTTCGCTTTGATAACCCAGAAGACTATGTCGCCATTGAAGATACCGCAGACATCAACTTAGCGTCCCACGCTAAACGAACTATCTCGACATTTTTCAAAGCAGATGACATTAATGTCGCTGGTCAAAAGCAGGTAATTTATGAAGAAGGCGGGACTGGCAGAGGTCTGAATATTTACCTTGAGAATGGCAGGCTGTATGTGGGGGGGTGGAACCAGGCCGAAAGCAATTGGGATGGAACCTACTTATCGACGGGGGGCATTGAGTCGAATACCTGGCACCATGTGGTCCTCGTGTTAGACGCAGAGCCGGACTCCACTGTGGTGCAACCCGGTGTATTTTCTGCCTACCTAGATGGGGTGAAATTTGGTGAAGGAGCAGGATCTCAGCTGTGGCCCCATCCAGGCGACACTGGGCTAGGTGCGGTCAACGTCGATACCCAATTCCAGGACGGTAATCGGGTTGGCACCGGAGTTGCAGGACTGGTGGGTAATATTGCCGATACTCAAGTCTTTAACCGCGCCCTCAGTGGAGAAGAAATTCAAACAATCTATGAGGAGCAGCTCTCGATTACAACAGAGATAATTGTCTCAGGGCTGGCGCAGCCAGAGGCGATTGATTGGATCCCCAATACGGATACTTTCCTGATTATCGAGAAAGCCGGTATCGTTAAAGTTTTCCAAGACGGGGCGCTGTTGCCCACCCCCTTCATTGATATCTCAGATCAAGTTAATAATGATAAGTTCACCACGCGGGGGGTAACTGATATTGCCATACATCCAGACTTTGAGCAAAATCCCTACGTTTATTTGTTCTTTGCCTATGATCCGCCCGAGGTGTTTGATAATCTAGACCATCCTCTTGCGGGTCCTGATCAAAGCGGTGTCCGAGGGGCGAGGGTAATCAGAGTCACCGCAGATGCGAGTACTAACTACACAACTGCTGTCCCCAATAGTGAAGTTGTTTTGCTGGGGACAAATAGCACCTGGGACAATTATGACGGGTTTGTGAGCCCCTTTGGGGCCAATAGCCCAATCCGCAACAACCCATCGGGTATTCTACCGGATGGCACCAATCTTCAAGATTTCATCGCCGTTGAATCCAATTTTCATAACACTGGTTCCCTGGAGTTTGGCCCCGATGGCGCGCTTTACGTGAGCCTGGGGGATGGCTCAACGGCAATCCTGGATACGGGGGCATTCCGTTCTCAAGATGTGGATAATCTATCGGGTAAAGTCCTGCGTATCGATCCGATTACTGGGAGAGGGCTACCCGATAATCCTTTCTTTGAGGGAGATCCCGATGCCAATCGGGCTAAGGTCTATCAGTACGGTCTACGAAATCCTTTTCGGATCGCGGTTCACCCAGAAACTGGGCAAGTTTTCATTGGGGATACGGGGTGGAATACCTGGGAAGAAGTGAATACCGGAGAGGCGGGGGCCAACTTTGGCTGGCCCTATTATGAAGGGGCGACGGGAGAAAACTTACCCACAAAACAATTTGAAGATTTACCGCGCTCCCAGGACTTCTATGCCAATCCATCCCCCGTGGTGGCTCCCATTGTGGCCCTAAACCACGGTAGCGATGGCGCACGGTCTGTCGTTTTGGGAGATTTTTATTTGGGTGACCTTTATCCCGAAGACTATCGAGATGATTTGTTCTTTGTGGATGCCACCACCAGCATTGTTCGGAATATTAGCTTTGATGCAACCGGGGCTGTCGCGGCGGTAGATGTCTTTACCCAAGGCGCACAAACCGTTGCCCAGGTGATAATGGGCGAAGATGGTTATCTGTACTATGTTGATTTGGATGATGGTCTGGTGGGCCGCTGGACGTTTTCAATGGCGGCGGGGTAGCTGGCTGTTAGGGGGCAAGACTGCTAGGGGGCAAGACTGCTAGGGGCAAGACTGCTAGGGGCAAGATAGCCTCGGCTGAGAAACGGGGCGTCTACAACGGTAGCGCTGGCCTCTCCCACTTGTACGGTGATACCCGCGCCACCTGCCTTGGTCCGAATGTAGCCCAGACCGATAGCTCCGTCAGGGGTGTCGGTGACGCTGGTAAGGCGACCTACTTTGTCGCCATTGTGAGTGATGGGGCTACCGATAGGGGCGATCGCATCTAGCTTTAAACCCCAAAGTTGCTTCTTGACCCCTTGATAGGTATTCAATCGGGCAATCGTTTCTTGACCGATGTAACACCCCTTCTCAAAGGAAATGGTGTGCCATAGCCCGGCCTCGAGTGGATTGTCATCTTCGGTGAGTTCTTTGCCGGGGAGGGGGCGGCCCTGCTCAATCCTGAGGCGTTCCCAATCTGAGGCGTCTAAAACGGCTGCTCCAGCTTGAGTCAGTGTCTGCCAGACGGCTAAAGCGTTTTCTTTAGAGCCTATTAGGGTGTACCCCGGTAGGCCCAGGCCACAGCCCAAGGCCACTTTGATCGGAGCTTCCGTCAGGGTGACCTCGGTGTGTTGGTGAGGGCTGGTTAGATCACCTATTTGATGGGCTATGCCGAGTTTTGCAAGGGTTTTAGCAGCCTGCGGCCCAATCATCCTAAAGGCAAAGGTCTGAGCGGTGATATCTTCTAACTTGACCTTATCGGCAAAGAAAATGTAGCGATCCATCCAGTCAATCAGCTGGGTTTGCTGCCCTGGCGAGGTCAGCAGCAGCACTGACTCAGGATCAGCATAGGCGCTCACCAGATCAAGGGTGCGGGCAGTTGAGTTGACAAAAACCGTCTCGCAGCCCTGACCCGGTTGCAGACTTTGGAAATCGTTGGTGGTTTGGTTGTGCAGAAACCGGAGCCGGTCAGCGTCTGACACCCTTACCCGTCCGCAGTTGCTGCAATCAGCCACGGCGACTTGATGATGCGTAGCCTCGTAAGCGTTTGTCATAACCTTTAATCTTTCATAACCCCCTAGTCACAGTTGCGATCGTTCACCTCACCGTTGGGCATCACGGTGTTGCACATAATGGCTTTTGACCAGTTGGCACCGCGCAGGTTGGCGCCAGTCAAGTCCGCTTCGCGCAGGTCGGCGTTACCGATGACAGCGGCGGTGAGTTCGGCGTTGGTCAGGTCAACCCCCCGAAAATTGGCGTCCTCTAGATTAGCCTGGGTGAGTACGGCTCCGCTCAGGTTGGCCCCGGCAAAGGTCGAGTTTTGGAGGCGGGCTCCATTGAGCTCAGCCCCAGCCAGGTTAGCTCCGCTGAGGTCAGCTTCCTTGAGCTCTGCCAGCATCAGGTTAGACTCTCGCAAATCGGTATTGCTCAGGTTGGCAGCGGTCAACTCTGCCACTTTGAGATTGGCGTGATACAGGTCTTTACCGCTGAGGTCAGCCTCGGTCAAAATACACACCGGGCACTCATTCGTAGATAGCAGCATGTCAATGTCGTCTTCGATATAGGCCCAGCTGGGCAACGCGAAGCTAAATAGGCCCATGAGCACGACACCGAGCGCGGCCAAAAGTTTGAATTTCATCGTTCCCCTGTTGAAAACACTCACGTTTTTATTGTCCCACTCGATTGAAGATCTCACAGGATTATTTCTAGAGTCAGGCTATTGGCGGATAGGGTCGATAGCCTGACATATACAGCCAGGTTTTTGGGGGTGGCTATGCCAGATCGTTGAGATCGCAATTGACTGTCCATTACTGAAGTCTAGTAGTCACCTTCATAGGTTAGGGTTGCGATTAATTTGTGCAGACAGGCGTGAATGATAGGGATGCCGGTCGAGATAAAAAGAAGAAGACAAAGGATAAAGGCGACGACGATTAGAGGCTGAGCATCTGCCACTTCATGCCCTCGCGATCACAGAACTTTATATGAACCTGCTGCAATTTCTGAGTGCTAAATCTGAGCAGCCCCTTGGCGGTCGATACAAAATCATTGAGCCGCTAGGGGAGGGTGGGTTTGGACGTACTTTTTTAGCGACCGATTTACATCTGCCCGATCACCCCAAGTGTGTCATTAAGCAACTCAAACCCCACTTGCAAGATGCCGAAAGCATGAAAACGGCCAGGCGTTTGTTTGATACAGAGGCGCGGGTCCTTTATCGCCTGGGAGAACATGCTCAAATTCCTCGACTGTTGGCTCACTTTGAAGACAATCGAGACTTTTATTTGGCCCAGGAACTCATCGAAGGAGAGACCCTTTCCAGGCTTATACAGCCTGGGCAGCGGTGGCCTGAGGCCAGGGTCTTGTTGCTGCTGCACGATATTTTAACCCCCCTGGCTTTTGTCCATGGGCAAAATGTCATTCATCGAGATTTGAAGCCCGCTAACCTGATCCGGCGGCGTTCTGATGATCGCATTGTGCTGATCGATTTTGGGGCCGTTAAACAAGTGAGCGATCAGCGAACTTATACCGGTGGTGGCGGGGCAACTCGAACCATTTCCATTGGCACCCAGGGTTATATGTCCAACGAGCAGCTGGCTGGAAATCCCTGGTTTAGCAGCGATATCTTTGCAGTGGGCATGATTTGTATCCAGGCGTTAACGGGTATAGCGCCTCATTTGCTCAAACGCGACCCGCGCACCAGCGAAATTCTTTGGCAAACGTCCGATTTGGAGATTAGCGAAGCCTTTGAGGCAATTTTGTCCCGTCTGGTGCGCTACGATTTTCGCGATCGCTACTCCACTGCAGCCGATGCGCTAGCAGCCCTCCAAGATTTACCCGGTATGCCTACAGCTAATGCGTCTGGTCTCCCGGCTACATTCACAGACTTACCAACCGATTTACCCACCCAGATTGCCGCCCCAGCTGCCCCGTTTTCTGAAATCCTCCCATCCCAAGCAAAGGGCGTTGAAGCTAAGATTGGGGAAGTGCCTGAGGTAGCGGATATTGGGACTCAGGTGTTGGCCAAGTCTAAGCCCGATACTGCTAAGATTGAACCCTCTAAGCCTGTACTCTTGTTAGCCAAGACCCTGGCTGTTGCTAAGCTGGGCCTACCGACCTTAACAAAATCAGTACAAACTGCCTCAAAAACGGTGGTTGCGGCTATTCCAGACCAGTTCCAACCTGCCCAACCTAGACGAGGGGTTATCATCGGGTTTGGCATCGTGGCCATGCTCATGCTAGGCCCCATCCGGGGTTGGTTATCGCCGTCTGGGTCCCCTCCGAGGGGAGCATCCGCCCCGCCTGTAGGGGCGACATCTCTAACGCCTTCTGAGTCAATGCCTGCTGAGTCAATGCCTGCTGAGTCAACACCAGCTGCATCAACACCAGCTGCATCAACCGCAAACGACTTGCTGATTGAGGCAACCGATTTGCGCGATCGCAAACAATACGAAGCCGCCCTCTCGATTTATGACAAATCGCTGGCCCTGGATGCAGATATG
>JBCDDJ010000220.1:0-10524 GCA_039180385.1 Cyanobacteria bacterium P01_G01_bin.38
CTCTTCAGAAATCTCTCAGTTGTCCTGAGCACGAATGTTCGATTGTGGGGCTTACGCAACTCCTTTGGCACAGAATCACGACCATCCGTAAGAAATCTAGATAGTCTTCTTTCCTGCCTGCCACACGGGGTAACGAGAAAACAGGTTGAAGATCTTTAATGAAAAAACCGCTACGCTGAATAAAGAACTCAAATACAAGTCGAGCTGCCCAGTCACCATAGGCTTCAATAAACGAACGATCGATCTCATCCTCAACAGCTTGAGTCCATCGCCCTGGATATTCAGGGTTTACAGGGGTATTTCTGATTGCATCTATTGCGATTGGCAACGCTAAAGATGAATCAAACGTATACCGGTCGGGACATACCTGAGACCATTTAAGCTGGTATATATTCATCAAAGACTTAGATAGAACGCGAATCTATCTCCTCAGAACAAAAGAATGTGCTTCAATTTGTGCTTTGATTTGTAGTATAGCCATCTAATGGCTATACTACAACTTGGAATCCATCGACTCGCGCTTGTTCTGGATCTCAGGTATCTGAGTCGTTGCGATTATTCTCCGGGAGCTGGGCTGGTTAGCGCCGGGGCTGGGGTCAGCAGCCCCTCCAGGGCATCGCCGTTATCTTCGAGATCTCTCAGGATGGTGGGAGCGGTGGGTTCGCGATCGCGAAATACCGCCTGCAAAGATTGCTCTAACGTTTCTCCCATGGCGATGCGATTTTGAAAGGCCACGATCACCCGCGCCAAAATCGGTAACTGATTTTGTTCGGCTTCTAGATAGAGGGGCTCTACATATAGCAGCGATTGCTCGATGGGGATGACCAGCAAATTACCCTGGATAGCCCGAGAGCCCTGGGTATTCCATAAAGAGATGCGCTGGGAGATCTCAGGTTCTTGATTGATGCGGGCTTCGATTTGCTCGGGGCCAAAAATTAGCTCTTGTTTGGGAAAGCGATAGAGCAAAATTCGCCCGTATTGCTCATCGTCGGAGCGGGCCGCCAGCCAGGCTACCATGTTGTTGCGCCGGGCAGGAGTAAAGGGCCGCAGCAAGATAAATTCCTCTTCAGTCTCCTGGGGCAGGCGCATGATCAGGTAGTAGGGCTCTACCACCTGAGCCTCGTTGGCATAGATCTCATTGGGGGCGCGCCACTGGTCTTCGCGGTTGTAAAACTCCTGGGGGTCAGTCATGTGATAAGTCAACAGCTGATTAGACTGCACCAGCGAAAAGTCCTGGGGATAGCGAATATGCTTAACCAGGGCCAACGGCATCGCCGTCAGTGGCTGAAACATACCCGGAAAAATTTTTGACCAGGTTTGAATGATCGGATCGTCGTCGTCGGCAATATAAAAATTTACGCTGCCGTCATAGGCATCAACCAGCACCTTGATCGAGTTGCGAATGTAGTTAAAGTCGTTGGTGCCCGGATCGGAATAGGGATAACGATCGCTGGTGGTGTAGGCATCGACCATCCAGTATAGATAGTTGGTGTCTGGGTCTTCTTGGGTGTCATCAGGGTTGGCGACGACCAGGTAAGGGTCCTGGTCAAACTGCAAGAAGGGGGCGACGCGGCGAATGCGATCGCGAATATTGCGACGAAACAACAGCTGGGTGTCGGCGGAAAAATCATTGGTAAACAGCATCTGCCAATCTCTCAGATGCTTGGCAAACAGCAGCCGCCGCCAAAAGGGACCGATCGAAATACCGCCCTGGCCGCCATAGACGTTGGTAACATTGCCGTCCCCGCTGGGGTAGTCCAGCTCTCGCAGCCGGGTGGAGGTCATGATGTAAGTGTTGGTCAACTCCCCAAAATAGATGCGTGGTGCCCCGATCGGAATGCTGCGATTGATCACCGGGTCGCTGGGGGTATGGTCAATGTCTTTGATGAAATAGTCAGGCAGGCCGCTGGGGGCCGCAGTATTTACCGGGCTCATGGTAAACCCGTAGCCGTGGGTATAGATCAAATGCTGGTTGACCCAGGTTTTGGCTTCATCGGGCACCCGCTCGTAGTTCAGCTCACGCGCAGAGATCAGCACCTGTCGCCGCTCTTGACTGCCATCATCCTGGGTCAGCGTATAGCGATCCACATCGGCATCGGCAAATTCGTAATACAGGCGGATCTGCTGAAGCTGACGGTTGGCCTCGAGCAATGGCCGGGTATCCCACAGGCGAATGTTGCGAACGGTCAACTCGTTGGCCTCAAGATCGGCGTAGGTGAGATTGCCCTGGGGGTTAAACACCTCATCTTGCACATCGGTGAGATTAAAGGCATCGCGGGTAAATTGGATGGAGCGGGCAATGTAAGGGGTCTCCCGCAGCAGCTCGTTGGGCTGCACCATAAACCGCTGGACTAACCACGGTGCTGCCGTCTCACCCACCGCCGCAAATGACAGATAGATCACTATCGCCACAATCAAGGGCCGCGAGCCATAAGGACGACGCGATAGTTTGGGTAGATACGAATGCTTGTGAGTGCTGATGGTAACGGCCCATTCCACAAAGCTGCGAAAGCCAATCTCCCAAAACAAGGTACGCCAGAGCAGGGCCAGCGCTAGCCCAAACGAAATCAGGCAGAGCCCTGTGTTGACGGGCAAATCGACCGTGACATCGGTAAAGCTCGCGCCGTAGGTCACCCCTTGGCCCGAATAAAGCAGCTCATAGCGGGTTAGCCAGTGGCTCAGGGCCGTACTCAGCAGCAGCCCGCCCGCCAGGCCATAGAGGTGTCGCTGCTGCTCAGGTGAGAATCCCATAAATCGCCCCTGGCTGAGGGTGTTGCCCGCGAGCAGATAAAGCAGCGCCACGGCCACCAGGGTAAACAGCAGCAGCCCCGTGAGCCAAAATTCTAAAAGTTCTAAAACGGGTAGGCGAAAAATGTAAAAGCTGATGTTGTTATTGAACAGCGGATCTGCCTGGTCAAAGGAGGTCGGGGTGAGGGCCGGCAAAATGCGGGACCACTGTCCTGAGATCACCAGGCCAAAGCTCAGGCTCATGGCCATCGCCCCGAGGGTTGCAAACACCCTCGGATAAATTAATAGCGCGATCGCAACCCCCAATAAAAAAGCCCCGTGCCAAGGTTGCCCCGCAATCTGCTGCACGATTTGCCAGCCGGTCTTCCATTTAAGCCACAGCGGCAGGGGCGGCAGCGCACTGACGTTATCGGGTCGAGTGTGCCAACGCACCAAGGCCATCTGACCGTGATAAAGCAGCAGCACCGCCACCATTAGGGCCAAACCTAAGGCCAGCGGCAACAGTCGCTGGAGCCCGAGCCCTGATTTTAAATTTTCGGCCTTAGGCACAATGCAATAGTCGTCAAAACTCAGCCGCTGCGACAGCGACAGATTAAGGGCGATAAAAGCCAGACTGCCTAAAAAGGCCAACGCCCCCAGCCCTACCTGGGTCTGCAACCGCAGCCAATAGACTGAAAAATAATCAACGGAGCTAAACCAAAACCCCTCGGCGATGCCATAGGTGACCAGATCAAAGCCCAGGAGCAGTGCGATCGCCACCACCAGCGCCCGCCAGTAGCGAAGCTTGGACGGAGACGATGATTTAGGCAAATTGCGAACGGTGGCCATAGCCCAAAGGCAGATGATTAAGCAAAACGATACTGATACGATTAGCGTAGTTTATCTCACTACCTAATGACCTACTGTCTCGGCATTCTCGTCAAACAAGGTCTAGTCTTGGCCGCAGACTCACGCACCAATGCGGGCGTTGACTATGTTTCGTCTTACCAAAAGCTGTTCGACTTTTCGCTGCCGGGGGAGCGGGTGATCACCCTATGTACTTCGGGCAGTCTCTCGACGAGCCAGGCTGTTATCCAACGCTTGGGTCGCGATCTTAAGACCGGGACCGAGCCCAACCTGCATACGCTGCCCACCCTTCACGATATTGCTCGCTACATCGGTCACTGCTCTAGAGCACTGCAGGATGAAGATCGTCCCTGGCTCGAGAAAGACGGCATTGATTTTCAATGCAATTTTCTACTGGGGGGGCAAATCAAGGGGGAGCCGCCCGAGCTCTATTTAATCTATAGCCAGGGCAACTGCATCCAGGCCACGCCCGAAACCCCGTTCTTGCAAATTGGCGAAACCAAGTACGGCAAACCAATTTTAGATCGAGCCCTCCGGTCTGAGTCGTCTTTGGATGCGATCGCAAAATATGCGCTGCTGTCGATTGACTCGACGATGCGTTCAAATATATCGGTGGGTCCCCCCATCGATATGATTTTGTACGAAACAGATACTCTGGAGCTGCGCCACCGGGCTGAGTTCCAGGCGGGTGACCCCTATCTGAGAAAAATTCGCCTCTATTGGGAAAATGCCCTGCGGGATGCCGCCAAAGCGATGCCTAATATCGAATGGAACCAGGTATCGGTACCGACGGAACCGGATTTTTCGTAGGGACTAGTCCGATAGCACCGTCAATTTAATATCGCTCTCAAGGATGGACTTTGCCTGACTGCCGTCCTTGAGACTGCCGGTCACAGGCGCGGCCTCGGGGGGGTGTCCTGCCGCTGCGATCGCAACATGCCGATCCGTCACCGCCAGCCCATGGGTGGGGTCAAACCCACGCCAGCCGCCGCCCGGTACATACACCTCAACCCAGGCGTGCAAATCGTGACTCAGCTGATCGGGATCGCCCTCCTGATAGCCACTGACAAACCGGGCGGCCAGTCCCACCGCCTGACATGCCTCAATAAACAGCACCGCAAAATCACGACAGGTGCCCGAGCCGTGACTTAGCGTTACCCCCGCTGGCTGGGGTGGCCCCTCTAATCGATGTTTATATTCAAGGCGTTCGTAAATGGCCTGGTTAAGACCAGTGAGAAAGTACCCCACGTTGTTTGCGACCTGATGTAATAGCGTCTGGGCAAAATCAATCACCCCAGGGCTAAGGGCTGTCAATCGCCCCGGCAGCAGATATGGAGCCAGGCGACTGGCCAGTGCCCTCGGATAGTCAATCGGCGCAGTAATGGCCCAGGGCTCACACAGATAGTCAAATGGGTTGTTGCGATGGGTCTCTACCACGGTCGCAGTGGAGATATGCAGCTCTGTTAGGTCCTTGGGGGGAAACCAAACTTGGAGACAGGCGTTACCGTCAAGATCTAAAATTTCAGAGACCTTAGACGGGGTTGGCTCGAGGGTGATGGCAAAGTGACTGAGCTGCTGCAGGCCATCGCTGCGGGGGCGCAGACGCAGGGTATGGGGGTTTAGGCGCACAGGTTGACTGTAGGCGTAGCGGGTGGTGTGGCGGATTTGGTAGCGCATTTTTGGGAAGGGGGAAGGGCGAAAGGGGAAAGGGAAAAGACTTAGGTGAAGGGGAAGGGGGAAGATAAGGAGGGTGATTCATGTTTGAATTTTGAGTTCTAAGTGACGAGCACAGCTCAAAGCTTAGAACTTAAAACGAGTTCACTCCTGAGCATTTAAAGTGCTCTTACCCTATCTCCGCCATCTTTTCCCCAACCGTACCTTGGCTATGAAGCTAAGGGCAAAGCGACAAAATCGGCATAAATATGTTGGCCGATCTCGTTCAGGTGAGTTTCCAAGTTATCCAGGAACTCGTGCAGTCCCTGGTCAAAGATTTCGTCGAGGGTGATGTACTCTAACTCAGCTCTCAGTCGCCCGAGGGTGCGTTCGCTGGGGTAGGTCCAGCGGCCCAGGGGGGTGCCGGAGATCTCATGGAGTGATTTTTCGGCCTGCATCAGACAAAACTGGATGGATCGGGGAAATGCTGGATTGAGGATCAGAAACTCGGTAATGCTGTGTGGGGTCAGCCGACGGTGGCACTTGCGATACATCTCGTAGGCACTGGCCGATTTAAGCAGGGCAATCCACTGGATATCATCGAGGGGGCTACCCACGTCTTTGAGCGACGGTAGCAGGATGAAATATTTGACGTCTAGAATGCGAGCGGTTTTGTCGGCCCGCTCGATCAGCCGTCCCACCTGGCCAAAGTGCCAGCCTTCGTTGTGAGACATAGTGGCGTCCATCACCCCAGCAAACAGATGACTGGCCATTTTGACCTGGGGGTAGAAGCCATAGAGTTGCTCCGGTGATAGGGGTTCGGTGGCGGTCTGTTTGACCATCAGATAAAACTCATTCACCTGCTCCCACATCTCTGACGAAATAGTTTCGCGGATGCCTCGGGCGTTTTCTCGGGCGGCTTGCACACAGGACAAAATCGAGTTGGGGTAGCTGCTGTCAAAGGTGAGAAAGTGCAGCACGTTATCGGCGGTGGCGTCGCCGTAGCGATCGCAAAAGGTTTTCATATCCCCCGTGGTAATCACCACCGGCTCCCACTGCTGCGTATTGACCGTGGCTGTTGTATCCAGCAGCAAGTTGAGGTTGACCTCAACAAACCGGGCCACGTTCTCAGCGCGCTCGACATAGCGATTGAGCCAGTAAATGGCATCAGCGACTCGACTAAGCATGTAGACCCTCCTCTTTCACAACCCACGTATCCTTACTGCCACCACCCTGGGATGAGTTGACCACCAGGGAGCCGCGCTTGAGGGCAACCCGAGTCAGCCCGCCGGGATTTACATAAACGTCTGGACCGTAGAGGATAAAGGGTCGCAAATCGACATGACACCCCTCAAACTGATTGTCGATCAGGGTGGGTACTCGCGATAGGCATAGGGTGGGCTGGGCGATATAGCCCCGCGGGTCGGCCTTGATACTCTCAGCGAAGGCCTCTCGCTCTGCGGCAGACGCGTGGGGACCGACCAGCAAGCCATATCCCCCTGAGGCGTTGGTGGCCTTAACCACCAGCTGATCCAGATGAGCGAGCACATGGGCTTGCTGCTTAGCGTCTTCGCAAAAGTAAGTCGGTACGTTGGGAATGATTTGATCTTCGTTTAAGTAGTAACGAATCATTTGCGGCACGTAGCCGTAGATCATCTTGTCATCTGCAACGCCGGTGCCGGGGGCGTTTGCGATCGCAACCCGTCCCTGGCGATAGATCTCCATCAGCCCCGGTATCCCTAACATAGAATCTGAGCGAAAGACCTCGGGGTCTAGAAATTCATCATCGATCCGCCGATAGACCACATCCACCCGACGGAGTCCTCTGGTCGTGCGCATTTGCAAATAGCCGTCCGCCACCACCAGGTCACGTCCTTCGACCAGCTCAACGCCCATCTGCTGTGCCAAAAAAGAATGCTCAAAATAGGCCGAGTTATAAACCCCCGGCGTCAGCAGCACCACACAGGGATCGCTGAGGGAGTCGGGGGCCAAACTCAACAGGATATTCAGCAGCTGTCCTGGATAGTCATCCACTGGCTGGATGTCCAAATCATCAAAGAAATGAGGAAATGACGCCTTCATCACCCGCCGGTTTTCGAGCACATAAGACACCCCCGAAGGGCAGCGCAGGTTGTCTTCGAGCACATACCAGCGCCCGTCGCGATCGCGCACCAGGTCGGTGCCGGTAATGTGGCACCAGCGCCCTTTTGGCGGCTGTAAACCGAGACAGGGCTTCAAAAAACCCGGCGCAGATTCCACTACTTCCCGAGGGATCACGCCATCTTTAAGAATATTCTGAGCGTTGTAAATATCGTGCAAAAAGCAGTTGAGCGCCTCAATCCGTTGCTTAAGCCCGCGCTCCAACCAGGCCCATTCAGCATAGGCCACCACACGAGGCACCAAATCAAATGGAAAGATTCGCTCAGTGCCCTGATTGTCGCTGTAGACATTAAAAGTCACCCCCAGTCTAAACAGCGTATTTTGGGCTGTCTGCTGACGTTTTACTAGCTCTTGAATGGGCAGTTGGCTGATGCGTTTAATCAATAACGCCGCCGCTTCACGGGGGACCCCTTGATTGACAAACAGTTCATCGTAAAAGTCTCCAGGGTCATAGGTATCCAGGCAGGCCATGCCAGCTCTCCAAGGGCGATTTATCTACTTAATTATCGAACTGCAGCGTTCCAGAATTGTAATGTTTCATACTATCAGGCAAAGCTTAATACTGATTTCCTGGGCCTAATTCCTAAACTTGCCACGCCTGCCACGCTTGCCAAAAAATGTAGACTGCCAGTAAACACAGTAGGGTTCGAAATAATAGACTCACGGTTTGGTCTGCCAGTTTGGGTAAAAATCGAGTACTGATTTGAACCCCGACTAGCCCCCCGAACCCCAGCAGCAGGCCAGCCATCCAAACGACATTACCGTTGAGCGCGTGACCCACACAGGCAGAAATCGCCGTAATCACAATCACCCCGAGACTGGTTCGCACAGCGGCTTTGATCGACTCGTTGAGCAACAAAATCTGGAGGGGTACCAAAATCACACCGCCGCCCACACCAAATAGGCCCGCCATAAACCCCGCAACGCCGCCCGTAACCAGGCGTGCTGTCAGGGGGTTGAGCCGAGGTGAATACGATTCGGATTGCGCTTCTCTTTCAGAGCGGCTGTGCTGACGCTGCGCTACCACCCTTTTCTTCAACCCAACTAAATACAAGTTGCTCAGCAATAGTCCCCCAAACGCCACCAGCAGAACATAGGCAGGTAGCTTATCTGCCACCTGTGTCCCAATTAGGGCTGTGGCCAAGGCTGGGATACCCAAAAGAATCACCCGTTGGGGGGTTAAATATCCCATCCGCCAGTTTTGAAAGCTGCCCGTCGTTGCCGTAATCAAAATTGCCAGGCTACTCGTCGCCGCCGCCTGAATCGGCGCAAAGCCAAGCTGTACCAACAGTGGCACCAGCAATACGCCGCCCCCAATGCCCAAAAAACCGGCCAGAATGCCTGAGCTTAGACCCCCGATGGCCAGGATTACTATTTGAATAAGTGTCAAATCCCTATGCCCCTGTCGAATCTGTCAACACAATGCTTTCTAGTATTGCGTTAAGCTTCCACTTTTAGGGGCGTTTGGGTTTTAGATTTTAGGCCCCAACAGGCTTAGTTTCTTTCACAGTGGCTAACACCTAACATCTAATTTACTTCGACAAAATCGGGTCCAAATCAATATGCTGCTCAACCACCGTGGCTAGAGAGTTGAGCATCGAATCTCGCTGATCTCGATAGTTAGCAATCCCGGTCGGGAGCGCTCTGAGACCACGCTGCTGCCGCAGCCGGTTGAGCCAGGCCCGCCGCCAGGGGCCGTTATCAAAAATCCCGTGCAGGTAGGTTCCCCACACCGACAGGGTTTCATCTACGATGCCGAGGCTGCGGTCGTCAAAGATCGGCATGTATTTGGCTTGGGGTGACTCCTTATCATCACCCTCGGTGTTCATGACGATTTGGGTGCGGCCCTGGTGAATTTCATAGCCCGTCACTGGTAGCCCCTCTTGGGGATACTTGGACCCCACCGAGCGCTGTCGGGCGACCTTATGCTGAGTAATCACCGTTCGCAACGGTAGGAGCCCCAGGCCACGGTAGCGACCCTCCTGGCCTTCTAGACCTTCGGGGTCAGCTAGCATTTGCCCCATCAGCTGAAAACCGCCGCAGACCCCCATCACAGTGCCCCCCGCCGCTGCATAATCACGAATCGCATCGGCCATGCCCGTGCGCTGCAAAATCAGCAAATCGGCAATGGTCGTTTTGGTGCCGGGTAAAATCACGGCGTCTGGGTAGCCCAAATCGTCTTTGGGGCTCAGATACTTAACTGTGACCGAGGCTTCTGACTCAAGGGGGTCAAAGTCAGTAAAGTTAGAAATCCGGGGCAGCCGGATGACCGCCACGGTTAGCTCTGAGTTCGTCTTGACGTTTGGGCGCTCCATGAGAGACAACGAATCTTCTGCCGGTAGGGACTCCTCTAACCAGGGGATCACCCCAATCACCGGGATGCCTGTGCGCTCCTGAAGCCAGTCAATGCCAGACTGTAACAGCGACCGCTGTCCGCGAAATTTATTAATCACGATGCCCTTGATCAAGGCTCTTTCGTCGGGTTCCAATAGCTCCAGCGTGCCAACGATGTGAGCAAAGACGCCGCCGCGATCGATGTCAGCCACCAAAATAGTGGGGGCATTCAGCGCTTTGGCGATGCGCATGTTGGTTAGATCACGATGCTTAAGGTTAATCTCAGCCGGGCTACCTGCCCCTTCGCAAATCAACAGATCAAACTCTTGACTGAGCCGTGCCAGGCTTTCTTGGATAGCCTGCCAGCCCACCTCGATATATTTCTCGTAGTACTCAGCGGCGGTTGTTTTGCCCACCGCCCGACCCTTCAGGATCACCTGGGTGGTCATATCGCCCTGGGGTTTGAGTAGCACTGGGTTCATTTCGGCCTGGGGGGGGACGCCCGCCGCCCACGCTTGCACAGCCTGGGCATACCCAATCTCGGCACCGGTTGCGGTGACGTAGGCATTGAGGGCCATGTTTTGCCCCTTGAAAGGAGCTACCCGCCAACCGCGACGACTCAAAATGCGACATAGGGCAGTTACGACTAATGATTTTCCAGCATGGGAGGTGGTGCCGACCACCATGATTGCCTTCATTCAGTGCTTCCCCCTAGTGTCAAATGAGTGTGCCATGATCTATTCTCTGAACTTACCCAAAACTTTACACAAATCTGCTATCGCA
>JBCDDJ010000221.1:0-10491 GCA_039180385.1 Cyanobacteria bacterium P01_G01_bin.38
ATCTCCAAGCGATTACCCAGGAATTTGATACAGCGTTTCCATTTGAGTACGAAATGGCAGAAGAAAAGGAGTATCTTCCTCAGGAGCTTTGACCGCTATGCCGATCTGTCCGCAGTGCAAACAGTCGATCATGGCGGATGCGGTGACCTGTCCCCACTGCCGTCTCGAGCTCAAAGCCCACGGTCATCCAGGTATCCCCCTGCACCGCGCAACGGCGAATACTTCCCTTTGCGATACCTGCACCTATCACCACGATGACAGCTGCAATTTCCCCCAGCGGCCTACGGCCCAAACCTGTACCCTCTATCAGGATGCCAATGCGGTGGTGAGCTTACCCCAAAAGCCGTCAGATGTTTATCACATCCCCTGGTGGCGTAAGTATACGGGCTGGATCGCCCTGGGAATCTTGATTGGGGTGAGTTTGTTGATAACTCTTGTTATAAATTAGTCATCCGCCCGATAACCAAACTCGGCCAGCTGAGATCGCGAATGCCGCCACTTGGGCTGCACTTTGACAAAGACTTCGAGATAAACTTTGCCCGCAATCAGCTTTTGCATTTGGTCCCGGGCTGCGCTGTTGACGGTTTTCATCATGCTGCCGCCCTTGCCGATGAGGATGCCTTTTTGGGAGGTGCGCTCCACATAAACCGTGGCCAGAATGTTGGTAATTTTTGGGGTTTCCTCCACCCGATCAATGGAAATCGCCACCGAGTGGGGCACCTCATCGCGGGTATGTAACAAGATCTGCTCCCGCAGCAGCTCACCCATGATGAACCGTTCTGGCTGATCGGTAATTAGGTCAGGGGGGTAATAGTAAGGGCCCGGTTCGAGCCGATCAATTAAGCACTGCTGTAGCGCCTCTAGTCCGTCGCCCGTGACCGCAGAAAATTTGCACACCGGCCAATCTTGGCTGGCCGCGAGAGCTTGATAGCTCTCGTTTATGGCCGCAGCTTGATCGGGTGATTGTAAATCAGACTTGTTGATACCCAGCACCACCGGGGTTTGGCTTTTATTCAACAGATCGGCAATAAAGGCATCGCCGCGGCCTGCCACCCCAGTCCCATCTGCCACCAGCAGTGTGACATCGACGGAATTGATGGCGACGCGGGCGGTTTGTACCAGCACTTTACCCAGCTCGTGGTGGGGCTTATGAATACCGGGCGTATCGACAAAAATAATTTGGGCCTGGGGCACCGTCAAAATGCCCCGTAATCGATTGCGGGTGGTCTGGGCAATCGGCGAGGTAATGGCAATTTTTTGCCCCACCAGGTGATTCATCAGGGTTGATTTGCCGACGTTGGGTCGACCCACAATGCCCACAAATCCAGAGCGAAATCCGTCGGGTGGGGTGGGTATTGAGGCTAGATTCAGTTCATCAACATTCACCATGTTCGCAAAACCTACTAGGGCAAAAATTAATCAGTTCTAAATTTTGAGTCTTGAGGTTTAAGTTATTTGGATTAGGCAAACCTCTTTTTATCTGGCACATATCTGGCACATATTATGTTTGCCAAAACTCATTCAGGTTTGCCAAAACTCAAAATTTAGAGTTCAAAACTCGCCCGTCCCTAAGTTCCCATAATGTGGACGACCACTTCCCGACGGTGCCCCCGCTGCCGATGCTCCCAAAGATAAATCCCTTGCCAGGTCCCTAACACCAGGCGACCCTTCATGATCGGGATTTGCTCAGAAGTATGGGTCAGCGCCGTGCGAATGTGAGCAGGCATGTCGTCCGGGCCTTCTGTCCCATGGCGATAGTGAGGCCCCTCTGGCACCAGCTGAGACAAAAAGGTCTCCATATCAGCGAGTACGTCCGGGTCCGCATTTTCTTGAATGACCAAACTGGCAGAGGTATGCCGTAAAAATACGGTGCAAAGCCCTGTCGTAATTCCTGATTCTTGCACTGCGGTTTGGACGTGATGGGTAAATCTCTCTAGTGATTTACCCCGAGTTTGGAGCTGAATTATTTTTTGAAAGTGTCCCGTAGCGGTAGTTATCGTCATGGCAGGTGTCTGAGGTCGGCAGTGGCAAGAGTGTCTTGCTTTCTATCCTAGGGTAGTTGGGGTGTGGTCGGGCACCGTTGCCGCTCAGATCCCAGGGTTCTTTGGCAAACGTAAACTCAAATTCTCAGAACTTTACAAGAATCCTGGGATCTAAATTCATCAAGATTTGTCGGTGTTTTAATAGATACCTGCCTGGGCACATTAATCCCAGGAATTACGGACAAGAATTCCTGGCTTCTACCGCGTTTCATTGCCCAGCCATGCAAGAGCAAAATCCTATTATTGTCTTAGCCCAGGGGGTTTCTGCCTGGAACCGCTGGCGTCAAGATCACAGGCAACCTGTCATGCCTAACGGGCCAGGCTGCTTTCGAATCAATTTACGAGAGGCGCTCTTAATCCGTGCCCAGCTGACAGAGATTAATCTGAGCTATGTCGATGGCTGTATGATTAATCTGGCCGGGGCCAATCTACAACGGGCCAATTTGCGAGAAGTTGTTTTTTATACAGCCAATCTCTGTCAGGCGCGGTTGAGTTACGCCAATCTGATCGGAGCAGATTTGAGAGAAGCCAGTCTTAAAGAGGCCGAACTCTATAGAGCCCAGGGTAAACTGGCTACGTTTTGTATCGCAGATCTGAGTGGGGCGAATTTGCGGGAAGCCTCGTTTATTCAGGTCAATTTCTGTGAAGCCAATCTCAGCCATGTGGATGCTTGCATGGCTGACTTTTTGGGGGGTGATTTGAGTCAGGCCGATCTGCAACAGGGCACTTTCTACACAGCCAATTTTTATCGAGCCAGTTTGAAGCAAGCCAACCTCAGCTATGCCGATTTACGAGAGGCCAACCTGAGTCAGGCTAATTTACAAGAGGTCAAGGCCCGTGAGGCTAATTTGGACATGGCCATTTTGAATCTGGCTAATTTGGTGGGGGCCTCGTTTTATCAAGCCCAGTTAAAAATGGCGAATCTGAGTCTGGCGAATCTTTGTATGGCCAATTTTAGCCATTCTGACCTGAGCCATGCGGTTTTGGTGGGGGCCAATCTGATTGGCGTCAATTTTTATAAGGCCTGCTTGCAGGGGGCAAATCTGGCTGAGACCGACTGTCGAGACGCTATTTTTAGCGGGGCTAATTTACAGCGGGCTACTCTAAAAGGGAGCAACTTAAGTCGGGCCAATCTCAGCGGCGCAAACTTAGCAGGGGCCGACCTAAGCTACGCCGATTTGAGTCAAGCTAATCTGTGGGATGCCAATTTAGAAGGGGCGAATTTGATCGGGGCAGCTTTACCCAGCAGACCTAATGACCACGCCCAGGCGATGACGGAGCCAGTTGCTGCCTAGTCCTGCCTCCTACCTCCTAGCTTCTGACATCTTGCCCGATCAAACTTTCTAGCTTCAGGAGTCCCCCCTTAAATCAATCCTTGACGTAAACTCCAGACAAATCTTCTCCGAAAAGAGAGAGTCCCGTCTGTATCAACAAAGTAAGATCCTCATTTATTTATTGAGCCGCTATCGGCAATTTACGCTTATGAAACTTATTTCGCGTTTAGCTGTCATGTCGGCGTTAATGGCTGCTAGTCTGGCGATGCCCGCCCACAGTGTAGAATTTCCGCAGACCAGCGATCGCGGTGCGCCCCCCCGCTCAATTGGCGGTGGGTCACGGGGGGAGATCTGCCTTGACGTGGTGACCCAGCCAACTCTGACGGCGCTGCTGCCCCACAATAGCCTAGCAACAACCTACGCGGTGGATGCAGAAATTCCCTCAGCGCTCTTGTTTTATGTCCCCGAGACAGGCGCGACCCTGGGCGAGATAACGGTGGTAGATGCCCAAGGAGAGGAGGTCTATCAGCAAACCGTCACGCTACCAGAGTCGGCTAACACCCTGGCGGTGACCTTACCCCAAAAAACAGCTGAGGGCACTGCTTTCTTTGAGGCAGGTCAGTTTTATTATTGGGATTTTGCCGTCATTTGTGACGAAACGGATCGCAAGAACGATGTGTCTGTGGGGGGTGGCATCCAACGAGCTGAGCCCGACGCGGCTTTTTTAGATCAGTTGGCTGCGGTGGCGGACGATCCGCTGGCTCAAGCAGAGCTATATGCCTCGGTGGGTGCCTGGCAAGAGGCCCTGGTGCTGGTGGCGGGGCTCTATGAGCAAGATACCCAGCCCTGGCAAGACTTGCTAGAGTCGGTAGACCTCACCGAGATCGCAGCGGTGGATGCGCCTGCATTGCCTGCTGCTGCGTCGTCTGATGATACCGGGGGGGCTGCCGAGTCGTCTGACTTTGGGGTCTATGCTCAGGGTGACTGCAATTAATGGACCGTAAATGGAAACACTGGTTTTGGCAATGGCGGGGGGTTGCGATCGCAACCCCCACCGTGGCGCTGGTGGTTCTCCTATTGCGGGCCGCGGGGCTGATGCAGGCCCTGGAGTGGCGGGCCTACGATCAGTTTTTACGCTGGCGACCGCAGCAGGCCGATACTCGCATTGCCATTGTGGGCATTGACGAAACAGACGTTGAGACACTCAATCGCTCGATTTTGCCCGATGCAATCTATGCCGAGGTGATCCAGACTCTGAGCGATCAGCAGCCCCGGGCAATTGGTCTCGATATCTATCGCGATGTGCCGGTTGAGCCCGGTCATGCCGAGCTGATTGAGGTGTTTAGAAACACGCCCAACCTGGTGGGCATTCGTAAACTGGTGGGGGAAGTCGGACGGGATACAGTCGCGGCCCCGCCAGTCTTAGAAGAGCTGGGTCAGATTGGCATTAATGATCTGCTGGCCGATACTGACAATACAGTGCGGCGAGGTATGCTGCAGGCCACTGGCCCAGAAGGAGACTTGCTGCCCAGTTTTGCCCTCTATCTAGCGCTGTTGTACCTTGAGGCCGAGGGTATTGGCCCAGAAATGGTGGGCGATACCGATATGTGGAAACTTGGGGAGACGACGTTTCGACCGTTTGAGGCCAATGACGGAGCCTATGTACGGGCCAATGCCGAGGGCTATCAGACCTTAATCAACTATCGGGGCGGGGCTCAACTGTTTGAGACGGTGCCGCTGAGGACGGTGCTCAACGATGAGTTGCCGCTCGACTGGGGACGCAATCGGATCATTTTGATTGGTCCGGTGGGCGAAAGTTTCAACGATTTGGCGTTTACGCCCTATAGCACCGATCGGCTAGGGATACCCGAGCGGATGGCCGGGGTCGAAATCCATGCTAACCTCACCAGCCAAATCATCAGTGCGGCTCTGGATGGTCGCCCCCTGATCCGCAGCTGGCCCGAACTCTTAGAAATCCTCTGGATTATCGGTTGGACAGCCCTGGGGGCAGTGCTCACCTGGGTGCAGCGTGACACGACCACAGGTTTTCGGCTGCAGCGGGTTTGGTCGCTGTGCCTGGCGGCGTTGAGTTTGGTGGCGGTGACCCATGCCCTGCTGGTGTTGGGCTGGTGGGTGCCGGTGGTGCCGCCGCTAATTGCCCTCTCCGGGGCTTCGATTGGGGTGACGGCTTACCTCGCCCATGGGGCCAATCAGATACGGCGGACCTTTGGGCGCTATCTGAGCGATCAGGTGGTGGCCAACCTGTTGGAATATCCTGAAAAACTCAAGTTGGGCGGCGAGAATCGGGTAATCACCCTACTTACCTCTGATATTAGAGGCTTTACGTCTTTGTCTGAGCGACTGCGGCCTGAGCAGGTGGTCGAGGTACTCAATCTCTACCTCGGGTTTATGTCCGATGTGATTAACCGCTATGGCGGCACCATTGACGAATTTATGGGGGATGGCATTTTGGTGCTGTTTGGAGCCCCCAATCTCCAGCCCGATGCGCCAGATCGGGCGGTGGCCTGTGCGATCGCAATGCAGCAGGTGATGCCCGAGGTAAATCGGCTGATGCGAGATCGCAACTTCCCTGAGTTAGAAATGGGTATCGGCATCAACACAGGAGAAGTGGTCGTGGGCAACATTGGCTCAGAAAAACGGACGAAGTACAGCGTCATTGGCAGCGCCGTAAACCTGGCCTATCGGATTGAATCCTATACCACCGGTGGCCAGATTTTGATGTCTGACCATACCTTGCGGCAGGTGGTGAGCCCTGTACAGGTGCAAGATCAGCAGACGGTGCATCCCAAAGGGGTAAAACTGCCCCTCACCATTTACGATGTGACTGGCATTGGCGGACCCTATAATCTGACCCTGACCACCGCTACCCTACAGCTGGTGACGCTGGCAAAGCCCATCGCGGTAGCCTATGCCATTTTGGAGGGTAAGCAGGTTGGCAATGAAACAATCCGGGGGTTGCTAGTCAAGCTATCAGACAAAGGAGCCTGGTTAAAACCACTGGTCGCTGATAGCGCCCTGAAAAAACTGACTAACCTGCGCCTGAGTGTACAGAGCCCTGAAGCCCCGGATGAGGTGGCTCAGGCTGATATTTATGCCAAGGTACAGTCTACGGTGGATGCGGACCAGTGTCAGATTGTGTTTACGGCGCGCGCTCAACCCGTGATTGATTGGATGAAATCGCTACTGGTTTCCTGAGTCTGGCTATTTGGGCGACTGCTCGTTTAAATACTTAACCAGGGCATCTAGCCCAAGGCGATAGCTATCTGCTCCAAATCCGCAGATCTGTCCAACCGCCACCGGGGCAAGGTAGGAATGGTGACGAAAGGCTTCGCGCCTGTGAATATTGCTCAAATGCACCTCAACGGTGGGTATGGCAACCGCTGCGATCGCATCTCTAATGGCCACACTGGTATGGGTATACGCGCCCGGGTTTATTAAAATGCCCTGGTAGACCTCCAACGCAGCTTGGATACGATCCACGAGGGCACCTTCATGATTTGACTGAAAAAATTCAATACGAATGTTGGAGCGAGTCGCTTGCGCTTGCAACGCTGCGTTAATGGCTCCCAGCGTCTGGGAGCCATAGATTTTGGGTTCTCGCTTCCCCAACATGTTTAAGTTAGGGCCATGCATGACCAGAATACTCAGCAAGCTAGATGCAGCTCAAATGCATCAGCGACGGTATTGTCGGTCATCCACCGGTACAGGAATTGGCTCCCTCTCCGGCTGAGCTTGTGGACCCAACAAGGCATCTAACACTTTGTTAAACCACTCTTTCAGCTTTTCGAGGATGTTGTCGATATCCATGAGCCAGGTAATCTCCTATCTCACCTATTCGAATATTTTTACTTAGACGGCACTAGATGCCTACTTACCCTGTTAATTTTTTAACAATTTGCAAGTTTGTATCTATGATAACGAATCGCGGGCAATGATCAAGAAAATTGCCGGTGGGTTTCCCTAATTTTTGACCGTTCTCCCTTCAGATAAAAGGTCATCGTTCGCTACAATGCCTGACTTTGAGGGATTTAACGCATTGAACTTAAAATTGTTCGTCGGAGCAAATCTAAAGCCGTACATTCGCTCATTAAACGCACCCAGTCGCGTCCTCGATAACTGCCAAATCGGCATTCGAGGTGTCTGACTCCGGCGGCATCGGCCAGCCCAATAAACACTAAGCCCACGGGTTTATCAACGGTACCGCCTGCGGGGCCAGCGATGCCGGTGACGCTGAGCCCCCAGTCAGTGCCGAGTTGTTGGCGGACCCCTACGGCCATTTGCTCTGCCACCTCAGCACTGACCGCGCCTACTTTTTTGAGGGTGTCGGTTTTAACGTCAAGTAAATTTTCCTTAACGCGGTTGTCATAGGCGATGATGCCACCCCAAAAGTAGCTTGAGCTGCCGGCGACCGCGGTCAGGCTTTTGCCCAGCCCACCCCCTGTACAGGATTCGGCAACAGCGAGAGTCTGATGTTGCGCCTTCAGTAGCATGCCAACGGCATGGGCCAGGGTTTCGTCGTTGGTGCCAAAGCAGTCTTGTCCGCCAATCTTCCTCAGCTGGGTTTCAATCGGGGCAATCAGGGCCTCGGCGGCTACAACGGTCTCAGCCTTGGCCGAAATCCGCAGTTTGATGATGCCTTTGCCTGCGTAGGGCGCGACGGTGGGGTTGGTGAGTTCTAAAAAGGGAGCAACCCGCTCTGCTAAGCCGGATTCGCTGACGCCCCAAAACTTGAGGGTGCGGCTATGGATAACGCTATCAGCCCAGCCCTGTGCTTTTAGATAGGGCACCGAGGTGGTTTCCCACATGTCGCGCAGTTCCCTTGGCACCCCTGGAAAGGTCATGATAGTTAGCCCTGGTCTGGGCTGCCAGATTATCCCAGGGGCGGTACCTTGGCCATTGGGCAACACCTCAGCCCCCTGGGGCAGCAGGGCCTGTTTGCGGTTATTGGCACTCATCTCCCCCCGTCCGCGCCGCGCAAACTTGTCCTCGATATCGGCAATGACGGCTGGGTTCTCGACCAGGGGAGCATCAAAAAAATCGGCAATCGTAGCGGTGGTCAGGTCGTCGGGGGTAGGCCCCAACCCGCCGGTAAAGATCAGCAGCCGGGAGCGCTCACAGGCAATTGCGATCGCACGCTTGAGCCGCAGCACGTTATCCCCTACGACGGTCTGATAATGGTGGGCAATGCCGAGCTGGGCCAGCTGCTGAGCCAGATATTGGGCATTGCTGTTGAGAATATCCCCCAGCAATAGCTCTGTGCCCACGCAAATGATTTCAGCACTCCGATTCATGGATGGTTAACCCAATGTATGGCAAGTGTATGGGTTGATGGTAAGGCATTTTGGTAAAGGGGGAAGGGGAAAAGGGGGAAAGGCGAAGGGTTGGGGTTTAGGGGATGTTGTGGGTGATCTGAGAGGTGGTTGGATGAGAACATAATCCCGCAGGGTAACCATCAGAGATTGCACCCTGCTTCCCTGCCTCCCCCTGCTCCCTTTCCTATGCCCTCCTCCTCTCCACCCTACTCCCTACTCCCTATCCTCCTTGCTGGCCTCCTCACCCGCACCCTGATCGCCTGGCTTCTCCCCCCTGGCTTCGATGAGGCTTATTACTTTCTCTACACACAGCACCTGGATTGGAGCTATTTTGACCATCCGGTGATGGTGGCATTGACCAGTGGGGTCGGAATTTGGCTAACGGGGTTGATTACGCCGCTGACGCTGCGGCTGGGGGGGCTGTTGTTATATACAGCGAGTACGGGCCTGCTGTATCTGACGGGACGGCATTTGTGGGGTGAGAAGGTAGGGCGATTGGCGGCTGCGATCGCAACCGTGTCCCCACTATTTTTCCTGGGGTTTGGCACCCTGGCGTCCCCGGATAATGGCCTGATCTGTTTCTGGAGTGCGGTGATGTATGGGGCGGCGCTAGAGTTTTTCCCGAGGGGGGGTCAGGATCGAGTCGCCCCTTCGACCTATCGGCCCACCTACAGAATTGTCATCATTGGGGGGCTTTTGGGGCTGGCCTGTTTGAGTAAATATCACGGATTTGTCCTGGGTCTGGGCCTGGTGGGTTTTTGTCTGACCAGTTCATGCCATCGGCGGGCGTTGGGGTCGCCATGGTTAGGGGTGAGCCTGCTGATGTTTGGTCTGACACTAACGCCGCTGGTTTACTGGAATGCTCAGCACGATTGGATTTCATTTGGGTTTCATCTTTCCACCCGGTTTGAGGGCGGGGAAACTACCGGGTTTAGTCCTTTGAACGTGCTGTGGGTATGGCTGGCAGAAGTCGGTTTTTTATTTCCAACCCTTGGATTGCCGCTGTGGTGGGTGACCGTCAGGTCGCTGGGGCAGTTGGGTGTCAAGCAGGTAGGGGCGACGCCGCTGGTGCTGTGGCTAGGGCTGCCGATTGCGGTGGGGTTTACGCTACTGGGCGGGGTGACTCCTATCTACCCGGCCTGGCCCGCCCCAGGGCTATGGTGCCTCTCGCTATTGCTGGCGCGCTCGGCGGCGAGGTGGCCTAAACAAAGGGTGCGCCGTTGGTTGGGGGGGACCGGAGCGTTTCTGGGGGCGCTGTTACTGTTTGTGCTGCTCCATATCAGTCTAGGAACGCTCCAGCAGCAAAGCCAATTTGCACTATTCGGTGGGGTGTTTTCTAAGGATAGCGATCCGACAGCGACACTGATTGATGTGGTCAAGCTCAGGCGGCAAATTCAAAAGAATCCCCAGGTGAGGGCTGCGATCGCAAACGCTGATTTCTTAGTGACCAATGAGTTTTGGCTCAGCGGCTACGTAGACATGGCCACTAGCCCCATGACCGATGCGCCTGTGACAGCCTTCACCGAAGACCCTCGGGGACACGCGCTCTGGTTTAACCCAGAGGACTGGGTCGGCCAGCAGGCCGTTTTTATCAGTATTGCCGACTTTGATCAGACGGCGATCAAAGCCGAATACCAGAGTTACTTCAGTCAGTTTGAGCTGCTAGACACGGTGGCTTTAGTGCGAAGTGGAGCGATTACCGAAACCGTCTATATCTATCAGAGCGGCCAGCTTACAAAAAGCTACCCCTACCCCTATCCTTAAGCAACTTCAATGCAGACCCAAGACAAATACGCCAGCCCGCTACCCATCACCCATTATCTCCCTCAACGGGCATGGCGG
>JBCDDJ010000222.1:0-10427 GCA_039180385.1 Cyanobacteria bacterium P01_G01_bin.38
ATCCTGAATGCCTCGCTAGATGAGGTCATCGATAGGCAGATTATCCCAAAGCAATATCTAGGATAGCTAATGGATTGACAAGGGAAGATGAGAGAGACGGGGCAGTAAACTGAGTAAACTGTCGTTGAGTAGGTTGTCAATCCCTTAGGAGAGCAGGACAGTGATTTTGGAAGTCGCCATTTTGGATGTGATCCCTGGGCAAGCAAAAGCCTACGAAGCTGCCTATGCCAAAGCCTCAAAGATCATCGCCACCATGCAGGGATATCGCTCCCACGAATTGAAGAAATGCCTCGAAAAAGAGAATAGATATCTACTTCTGGTGGAATGGGACACCTTGGAGGACCACACAGAAGGCTTTCGTAAATCTGATGAGTATCAGGAATGGAAGAAACTACTCCATCATTTTTACGATCCCTTTCCGATCGTTGAACATTACGCAGGTCATGCCTTCGGGGGATAAAGGCTACAAAGATAGCGCAACTCTTATCTGTTTTATCCTATCTGTGGATAGTACAGCTGACTGATGGCTGAGCAACCTAAGATGACAGGTGTTTGCTCGCAAAGGACATCGAGTTTGTGTCTCCACAATTATTAGGTTTAGCCGTCGGGGGGCTGTTGCCTGCCTTGTTTTACGGCATCTCCAGTGTATTTGCCAAAACCAGCGCCAATGCCGGGATGTCGGTCGGCGGACACCTGTTCTGCATTGGCATCGCCATCAGCGCCATGGGGGTTGTGTTTAACGGCTTTTTACCGGGGGCCAGCCCGTCATTGAGTGCGATCGCATCCTCCTCTATGCAGGGTTTCTTTTGGGCTTTGGGGACCGGCTGCTTCGTTCTCGGTATCCTCAAATATCAGGCTCCCCTGGCCAAGCTGGTCCCTATCTACAACATGAATACCCTGGTCACCGTCGGTCTGGCCTTGGTCATTTTCGCCGAATGGAAAACCACTAATCCCATCCAGCTTCTGTTCGGAGCCGTCTTAATCATATTGGGTGGAATAATTGTCTCTGGAGCATAGATGAGACCAAATAGGTGACTTCCCCAATCGGCGCAGGCCGATTTCGTATATGTCGCCGCGGTTTCCAACTGCCAGTCATCAAAATGGGTCGCACAGCTATTCATAAAATCCTAAATTTTTCAGGAATCTTAGCCGCTGCCCGAGTGAAGAAGCTAGCATTTCTAAGGGTTGCTTTGGTTAGCCCTTTAGGAAAACAGGACTTACCCTCTGAGCCGCCCAATCCACACCCATCCAGGGAACTAGAGCATGATTGTAACCGACTGGCCAAAGCTACAAAACGGCTCAGATATTCGTGGAGTCGCCCTCGACGGCGTGCCCGGTGAGACCGTCAATCTGACCCCAGAGGTGGCCACTACCCTGGGCAAAGCCTTTACCACCTGGCTCGCCCAAACCCTGGACAAGCCCGTTGACAGCCTTACCATCAGTCTGGGGCGCGATAGCCGACTGTCTGGCCCTGTTTTGATGCAGGCCGTCGCAGACGGCATCCTGTCACTGGGCGCTAACGTATATGACTTTGCGATCGCATCCACCCCAGCCATGTTTATGAGCACCGTGACCCCAGGCTACGAATGCGACGGGGCGATCATGCTCACCGCCAGCCATCTCCCCTTCAACCGCAACGGCCTAAAATTTTTCACTGCCCAGGGCGGTCTGGGGAAACCCGATATTTCAGCCATTCTGGCCTTGGCGGCCCAGGCCACGTTTCACGAAAGTGCAACCCCTGGCATCCTTGAGCATAGAGACTTCATCTCAGTCTATGCAGATCAGTTTGTTCAAAATATTCGCCAAGCGGTTAACCACCCCGATCATTTTGAGCAACCGCTGAAGGGGTTAAAAATTATTGTCGATGCCGGCAACGGCGCTGGCGGTTTCTACGCCGACAAAGTACTGGCCCCCCTCGGGGCAGACACCACCGGCAGTCAGTTCCTTGACCCCGACGGCAATTTTCCAAACCACATACCCAACCCCGAGAATGTAGAGGCAATGGCCTCCATTTGTCAGGCCGTGATCGCCAATAACGCAGACTTTGGCATCATCTTCGACACCGATGTCGATCGGGGTGCAGCGGTCGATCACAAAGGCAACGAACTCAACCGAAATCGTCTGATCGCGCTGATTTCAGCCATTGTCCTGAGAGAACATCCTGGCTCCACCATCGTCACCGACTCCATTACCTCCGACGGGCTCACCCAGTTTATTGAAAACGACCTCAAGGGCGTTCACCATCGCTTTCGGCGGGGCTATAAAAACGTCATTAACGAGTCCATTCGCCTCAATCAAGCCGGTCAAGACTCCTGGCTGGCAATTGAAACCTCTGGCCACGGCGCGATGCAAGAAAATTACTTTCTAGATGACGGCGCTTATCTGGTCAGCAAACTCCTGATCGAATTGGCCAAATCTAAGCTAGCGGGCAAATCTCTCACCGATTTGATCGCCCCTCTCAAAGAGCCCCAAGAGAGCCAAGAATTTCGCATCAAGATTGGCGTCGATGATTTCAAAGCCTACGGCAGCACGGTGATTGAAAAACTACAGACCTTTGCAACAACACAGACAGGCTGGGCAGAGGTCTCACCCAATTACGAAGGTATTCGCGTTGCCTGCAAATCTCCTGAAGAGGACGGTTGGTTCCTACTGCGCCTTTCGCTCCACGATCCGGTTTTACCTCTAAATATTGAATCTAATGTACCAGGTGGCATTGAGCAGATTCGCCCCAAGCTGCTGGCGTTCTTCCAAGCCTTTGACGCCCTTGATTTATCTTCTCTCCTCACCACACCGGAGACCGCTCCAACATAATCTCAATCTCCTCACCAGAGAGCGGTTTTGAGAAAAAGTACCCTTGCCCATAGTCACAGTCAAGGGCTCGCAACTGAGCCAGATGCTCTGCTGTTTCGATACCTTCTGCAACAATGTTCATCTTCAGCTTGTGGCCCAGGGCAATAATCGTGCTGACAATGTCGCTATCTTCGCTGGTTTGCTCCATCCGCCCCACAAACGACTGATCGACCTTAAGCGTATCGGTGGGAAATCGATGCAGATAGCTTAACGACGAATAGCCCGTACCAAAATCATCCAGGCTGATTTGCACATCCATAACCTTGAGCCGTAGCAGCTGCTCAATGGCGATGTCTACATCTTCCATCGCCGCGCTCTCTGTGAGCTCCAGCTTTAGACAACGACGCTCTAAACCGGTATCTATAATGATAGTTTCGACCTGCTCCACCAGGTCTGCCTGGGCAAACTGTCGGCTAGATAGATTTACACTCACAAACAAGGGGGGAGTCTGGGCAAATGTCTGGTGCCAGACGTGGATTTGCCGACAGGCTTCTTGTAAAATCCAACGCCCGATGGGGATAATTAGCCCAGTTTCTTCGGCCACCGGAATAAACTCAGCCGGTGAGACAAACCCTCGCTCAGCATGTTGCCAACGGATCAGGGCTTCAAAGCCTGCAATTTTGCCCGTTTTTAAGGCCACGATGGGTTGGTAATACAGCATAAACTGCTGCTGATCGAGGGCTTGACGTAGATCCATTTCTAACTGTAGGCGAGAGATAGCCTGCGATCGCATTCCTTTCACAAACACCTCGTAGCGATCTTTGCCAAGCGCTTTAGCCCGATACATAGCCCGGTGTGCATCTTGCAACAGGCTCTCAGCTTGATACTTAAATCCCCGCTGGTGAAACGCAATTCCCATACTGAGCGTAATCACTAGGGGCTGATGGTTGAGATAAATTGGTTTTGTCAAAATATCTTGCAGTTGGTCGGCGACTTCGATAGCCTGCTGAGACTGATCCACCTTTCGCAGCATCACTGCAAACTCATCGTCCCCCACCCGAGCCACCATATCGGTCGGCAAACACCCCTTGATCCGATTGGCAAGACTGATCAGTAACTTATCGCCAAACTTATGCCCAAAGGTCTCATTGATGGTCTTAAAGTCATTGACATCCAGGAATAACAGCGACAACGTCTGGGACTGCCCTGGCTTGTCGTTGAGCTGTGTTTGCAATTTCTTTAAGAAAAAAGTTCGATTGGGCAACCCTGTGAGCGGATCGTAAAAAGACTCAAAAAAGAAGCGATAGACCATGATGTTGGCAACCGTTGCTATCACCGCAATCACGGGCGGCACCAGGGGAATCCAACCTGCTTGCAAAAATACCAGCCAGCTAATCCCAACGATCAGCCCCAGACTGCCCATAATTGCCCCCCAGAGCCAAATGGGCCGTTTGAGCCACCAAGCTAGCCCACTGCCAACCACAGCCCAAAACGCAATCCACAAATATTCTTGCCACTGTGTCCAAAACCACATCAAGGGCCTTTGATGGAGCACCGCATTGAGAATTTGACTCACCATCTGCGCATGGATGAGCACCCCTGGCATTTGCAAATCATTGCGCATGGCGGTGCTGTAAGGCGTATAGAGCACATCCTTAATGCTCGGAGCCACAGTGCCAATCAGCACAATTTTGTCTTTTATCCAGGCCGGGTCAAAATCATCGTTGAGCACCTGGCGAACGCTTAGCTGCTGTGCAACT
Organism: Cyanobacteria bacterium P01_G01_bin.38; assembly: GCA_039180385.1. Classification (GTDB taxonomy): domain Bacteria; phylum Cyanobacteriota; class Cyanobacteriia; order Phormidesmidales; family Phormidesmidaceae; genus SIO4C1. The sequence goes on from JBCDDJ010000222.1 coordinate 4,551, forward strand.
TGCTCAGCAGATCGATACTGTAACATCACCTGATAGCCAAGCGTATCGACACCCTGATAGCTCCCTGAGGTAGATCGCAAAGATGGGAACTCGGTGTCACCTATATTGATCGAGTTTAAACTAGGTTCAAACTCAATTCCCCATTGAGCCAGCGCATATAGGCTCAACCTCAACGCAAATGAGTAGTATCGCGCGTCACCATCGGCAGCAAACATCCAGTTGCGACGCAAGACATTATCTGAGTCGATCACAAAATCGTTGTAACCTACTCGGTTTTCCGCCACCCCTGGCGGCGGCGGAATATGATCTTCTTCGGTGAACCCAATGCGGGTAATCGCAAATAAATTGTCAGCCTTGAGCTGCTCTGCCAATGCAGGTGCTCCGGCCTCATCAACCGGGACGCTACGATGCAGATCAAGCCCTATCGCTTTGGGTTGATAAGATTGCAGCTTAGCCAGGATATCCGCGACGGTTTGGTCAGACAGCGGCCATTCTTCTACGGCTTGAATATCCGCTTCGGTGATGCCCACCACCAGCAAGGCTGGGTCGGGCCCACGATCGGGTTGCAGCCTGACAAACATATCAAAGGATGCCAACTCTAGCGATTGCAACCCGCCCGACAGGCGTAATATCAAAACCAAGACAGTGCCTAAAAAGCTCGCCAGGATATAGGGATGTCGTCGATTAAGACGACCGCTTTTCACCCACAGACTGCAACTCGTCACTTTGCGAATAAGACGACTAATCGATCGAGCTTGTCCTGTCCGAAAAACCATTTCTTAAAATAGATTTCTTGATAGATTTATAGTGCCCAAATTTTGCCTGCGTAGATTTACCAAGGATTACCAATCATCATGAAAGCTGCCCAATAGGATGGATGAGCAAAATCCCAACTACCGCTTTCCGCTAGCTCAGGCAGCACCGCAATCTCCTCGCCACCCGGCCCATAGACAACACCTTCAACAATCTCAAGTTCACCTCGCAACATCCGAATTTGAGTCTGTCGCAACGCCTCCGAGCGGGTCGTAGATTGCGCTAAGTGATCATAAAACGTCGTCATAAACCCAAGCGTGGCTTCATCACTCACTGACCAAAGGCTGGCCAGGGCCGATTGAGCCCCCGAGTTGACGGCAAATCCAGCAAATCCAAATTCAGCCTCTTGATCTCCTAAGGCTGTTGTGCAAGCACTGAGCACAATCAAGGCCACATTTGAGCTGGCCAGATCTAGCTCCCTAAGCTGATTCAGCTGTACTTGCTGATCCCATAGCTGCAGATAAGAATGCTCACGAGCACCTGGCTTAAAAATAGCGTGGGTCGCAATGTGGAGCACTTCAAACGGTGCATCCTGTAGCTGAGTTTGCAGATTTTTAAAGGTCGCCTCCTCATTTAAAAAATGCACTCCCCCATCCTGGGTGACATTCTCTAGCTCAGCTGGGACAGCAAATAGATCCACTTGGTCTTGAAAGTCCGAAATCCCCATACCTAAAACAGAGATGTCATCCATCTGCTGATCGGGAAGCTCACCCAGATCGGTCAGGCCAAAGGTGGGCATGAGACCAAGACTGTAGGACTCAATCAAAAAACGATCTCCATCATGTAAGGCTGCTAGCGGTAGCGATCGCAACCCCGGCTCCAAAATAAAAGCAAGATTCTGAATAGCTTGCGCTTGCAAGTCATTTGACAGCGGCGCAATCAACCACTGATGCAGCTGCTGGGCAGGCTGCAAATATTGGGCGGGGCGCAACACAGGGTTAGTCACACTTTGCAAAAAGTTCTGTGCCACCTGCTCAACCTTTTCGCGGGTTGCCCCCTCTACGCGATGTCGCATTGGGACCCCTTCAGCTGTGATCATCATCAGCTCAAGTTGCTCATCTTCAAAATAGGCATAAACCAGTGCAGAATTAATACCGGAGGCCGACTTTACCTCAGTAAGGACATGGGCCACATCCTCCAGAGAGGTTTCTTTCGCTGGCGTTGATAACTGCAAATAATCAGCAAACTCCTCCGACATTGAAGACTCAAGCGCGCTCCAAAAAGTACTATCTTCGGACTTGTTACCCCCCTGCAAAAAGACCTCACCCATAGCTGCATCATCATCGCTGCTAGAGCTGTTTACGGGCATCTGGATACGAGCTAGGTCTGGAGAAAGCAGAGGGAATTCACGACTATTAGCTGGTTGAGTCTGCTGACCTTCCTGAACAGCTTCTAAGGCATTAGCCCCAGAACTCTCCGTTAAGTCAGGGGGAATCTCTGAAGTGTCGGGAATCTCTGAGGTGTCCAGAATATCTGGAGTATCCGGAGCGTCGGGAATCTCTGGAGCGTCGGGAATATCCGGAGCGTCGGGAATCTCTGGAGTGTCTGAAATATTTGAAGTATCCGGAATGTCGGGAATATCTAGATTGTCGGAAATATCTAGATTGCCGAGAATATCTGGATTATTGGTAATGCGCAACGTACCATTGTCAACATTACCCGAAATAACCATCACAGGATTGAGGCTGTTTGCCCCCGTTGTGATTATTCCATGAGTGCCATTGGCAGAGCTATCCCCGACGGTAAAGATCCCCTCTCCAATCTGAGCATACTCAATACTAATAACGCCACTATCACCACCGACAGCAGATAAACTTGCTGATATCCCATTCAAATTGTCGGCAGAGCCAAGCGCACGAAAAGTTTGATCAGTGCTAATGCTGATCAAACCCGCATCCTGATCACTGTCAGTAAAAATAAACCTGACTTGAATGTCACCCAAACTACTGAGAAAGACATCCCCACCGCGCCCGGCATTATCATTACCTAGCGCTTCAGCTATCGCCGAGATAGAGTCCGTTGTAATGCTACCATTGGGCGCACTGATTACAACATCACCCGCATCTTCGACATTATTTCGCAATGCTAAAGAGGTTGAATGTAAATAACCCGTACTAACTGAGCCATCTGCCGACCAAATGGTAATATCTCCGCCGTTGCCCGCATTATTGTTATCTGCGAAGGACAATGTCTCAATATTACCTGTCTTAATGTCACCGTTTGCGTTTAACGTAACAGCACCGCCGTTTCCCGCATTGTTCAACAAAGCCTCAGAAAAGGCGAAAAGATCTTGGGTCTGGATTTCACCGTGGGTGGCCGTGAGGCTAATGTCGCCACCATCTCTACCCGTGTTGCCAGAGGTGCTAACACTCGTCCTAATTATCCCCGCTGTGACACTTGCCCCAGAAATATCAATATTACGACCAGGCGCATGCAAAATATCATTCTGATCAAGCATCCTAAATTGACCTACGCTATCGCTATCCGCATCCGCTAAAAACGCGATAGAGCCAGTCCCTGATTGCCAGGTGAGTTCGTTGTCTGCTAAATCTTGGATGGTGATATCGTTAATGGCTTGCAAGACCACATTGGCATCACCCGCCAAACCTTCGAGCACCGTTTCATAGATCACAAAGGGGTTGCCTGGTTCATTTGACAACACCGTCGGCAGTAAAGCATCGTTAGTGCCGGTGGCGTCACCAGCGCGAATCTCAATATCGAACGGGTCAAATAGTAACGTACCAAATTGGCCCAGGGCCGCACTCAGGTCAACCTGTCCGCCAAAAACAAGACTCTCTTTCCCCGAGATTTCAACCGTGCCACCGTTGCCGCCCTGGGCACCGCCTCGGGCACTAATTTCACCGAGAAACTGGGTTAGCACATCAGCCCAAACAACCACCTGTCCAGCATTTCCCAAAAGCTGGGCATCGGCACTCAGCTGTGATTCGCGGTCAACTGAGGTAAAAGCTGATGTCAAAGTAGGGCCAGCGCCTTGATAATCACCCCCGATCAGGGCCGAGCCCCCACGGGTGAGTCCGGATACATTAACAGTGGCCCCCTCTAGCGCGACGTTCTGCCCAAGCACCTGGACCTTGCCGCCGATTTGCCCTGAAGCATCTAAACTGCCGGAGACTTGAACTGCGCCGAGGGGTAGCTCAGCCCCCGTCAACTGGATCTGACCCTCTGGACTCACACTAATGGTTGAGGCGTGATCAGTCGCCTCTCCGGTTAGCCAGCTGGGGATTGCGGTCGGCGTGAGTGAGCTATCAGAGATCGGGCCTTCTAAGGATAAGAGATTGCCCGGTTGACGAATCTGTAATTGGCCAGACGAGGCAGCAACAGTAATGTTGCCCTTGGGGGCAATCAGCTGCCCGGTATTTAAAACACGATGCCCCAACAGCGCTAGCGATTGACCGTTGCCCACGGCAAGGTTGCCCTGATTGACGAGGATCGCATCTAAACTGCCAGAGACCTGCTCGGTAAAGTCAAAATAGGTGGGGTCGCCGATTAAAAGCGTGTAGTCAGCGTCTCCCAAGGACGGCAACAAACCTGTCTCAAAGCCAATATTATCGGCGGTGGTCGCTGTAAAAGCAGCGGGTACATTCAGGGCTGCATTTGGGCCAAAGAGAATGCCAGCCGAGTTAATCAAGTACAGATTGGCGTTACCCCCCGTGACTTGAATGAGACCGTCAATACTGGAGACCTCGCCGCCAATAATGCGTCCTAAAATATTTTGAATGTCGGTACCTGCACCAAAATCAGCAACCTGCCCCGCCTCTAAATCAAACTGGTCAAAGCTGTGAAATAAATTACTGCCTGCACGGGTGCCGCCCTCAACATCGAAGTGGCTGTCTTGAGAGGTGATCCGTGTGCCAGTGCCGTCTGAGGCCGGGGTAATTTGAGCCTGAGTGATCTCAGCCCCCAGCAAGCTCCAAATCGCCAGTGTGACCACACTCAAGCGGACAGGTCCCTGGATTTGGCTTAAAAAATTCATAGACACAAGCCTCAGTCAGCATCCTCACAAGGATTTGACTGGATACGAAGGGATAGGGCAATAGCTGCGACAGGTCAGTGCTCAAAATAGGAGGTTGCACTCACTAATGCCGCTCAAGGGCGGAGGTTTCAAGCACGGGAGAGGCTGCTACTTGGGCCAGGTTAATGGATTCAAGCAGCGTGTGCCATTGGGTTTCAACGGACGTGTCTTCGGGTTGCGATGGCCCATTGGGGTCGGTCCTTGACCATCGCACCAGCTGCGCCAGCTGAGTCAGACCCTCATGCCAAAGTCCGGCATCTAAGTAAACCTCAGACTGATTGAGCGCAGAGGTATGGGGCAGTTGAGAAGTGACAGAAGAGGGCAAATCGATCCGACGGACCCAACCATCCACCCAAACATTTTCTGAGGGATTTTGGGCGTTACAAACAATTGAGAAAGACCAGCGGTAATTTTTATCAACGCTGAGGGTAGGAGCCCCCTCTAGCTCACCCAGGTCGAGGCCAATCACCCCAGCCTTACCAGTCGCCGGCAGCGTTGTTTGATAAACCAGCATTTCATTTTCATCAAAGAGACCAAACTCTAGCACCCTCGAGGCACTAACCGTCGGCAGCGAAAACCAAAAGGTCGGATAGGCTTCACTGGTTAACCCCAAATTTTCATCAGGGACCAGCGCCATCAGCGGCTGCTGATCGGTAACACAGGCCTCAGTCGGCACCCTGGACCCACCGCTAATGCGACGTCCAGGCAACCCCTGACGCAAGGTTTGATTATCTTCAGACTTTGCCATCGCCAAACCCGGTGCTGGCAAACCCACACAGAGGGCCATGATAGCCACGACAGATAATTTGTAGAGCTTTGATAAGTGCATAGTTTGAACAACCGTGAGCGTGTGACGAACCTTGAAACATGCCTGGCTAAATCCAGGCACCGAGGCAACCCTAACGTGGGAAATCAGAACAAATCGATGAGTAGAGAAACATGCTTGTGATGTGCATGTAAACGAATGTAACCAGACTTATAAATCCCCTATACCCTTGTAAATCACTTCCCAGTGACACAAAAACCGTAAT
>JBCDDJ010000223.1:0-10338 GCA_039180385.1 Cyanobacteria bacterium P01_G01_bin.38
CAGTCCCAGCTGCTGCTAAATTCAACCTCACCGTCGTCGGTGTCTCAAGCCACCGCCCTGCTAAATCAAGCCCTGGCCATTGGAGAATCCATCGACAATCCGCGCGTGATCTCCTTTGCGCTCGGTAAGCTGGGAAATCTAGACGAGCGCTCTGGACACTACGGAGCTGCTTTGGAGAAAACCCAAAACGCTCGACTCGCCGCCGATCAAAATCTGGGGGCTGGGGATAGTCTCTATCTTTGGGAATGGCAGCTGGGTCGGATTTATAAAGCACAGGACAAATTGAACGAGGCTGCCCAGGCCTATGGTCAAGCGGTGGCTAGCTTGGATCGAATCCGCAACGATATTCTCAGTGCCAATCGGGACCTGCAGTTTGACTTTCGCGACCGGGTAGAACCCATCTATCGCCAATATGCAGAGCTTAACCTTAAGGCGGTGCCGGATGACGTCACGATCAAACAAGGTGAGCAGGCTTTTAAAGAATTAGACACGGCGTTAGTCACGTTAGATTCGCTCAAAGTTGCTGAGCTACAAAGCTACTTTGCGAATGACTGTGTGATTGTGGCTAACGATACCCGCGTGGATGAAGTCGGGGATAGCACCGCCACCGCAGTGTTTAGTACGGCTATCTTGGCCGATCAACTCACCGTGATTGTCAGCCTACCGGATGGGGGCAAAAAAATTGCGCAGGTGCCCATTCAAAAGCAGGCTTTAGACGCGCAGATTAACGAGTTTCGAAAAAGTTTAGAATTTGGTAGCCGAGATTATCGTTTTGACGTTCAACCGGCACAGCAGGTCTATCAGTGGTTAATTCGACCCTTTGAGGCAGATTTAACAGCCGTGAAGACATTGGTTTTTGTGAATGATGGCTTACTGCGGAGCGTGCCCATGTCGGCGTTGCACGATGGCAGTCAGTTTTTGATCGAGAAGTTTGCGGTGGCGACCACACCCAGTTTGACCTTGACCCATCCTAAAAAAGTTGAAAAAAAGGCGCTAAGTGCCTTACTGATGGGGGTCAGTGAGCCGTCCGAGCTGCCGGAGACGACCTTCATCGCACTGCCCGCCGTAGAAGACGAATTAACGGCAGTGGCTGAGCAACTCCCGAACAATAAGATTTTGCTAAATCAGGACTTTTCGATTGATGTCCTGCGTCAGTCGCTGGTCGAAACAGACTACCGGGTTTTGCACATGGCAACCCACGGCACGTTTGGGTTTGAGCCCAATGATAACTTTGTGGTGGCTGGGGCCAAGCAAACTGGGACGGCGAGTCAATTTAATGAGAAGTTAACCATTGGTGGGCTAGATGAGCTGATTCGCAATGTCAACGACCCGACTCGAGCGCCCATTGAGCTACTGACGCTAACCGCTTGTGAAACGGCCATTGGGGATACTCGCTCTACGTTAGGACTGGCGGGGGTGGCGCTGCGCGCAGGGGTACGCAGCGCGATCGCAACGCTGTGGTCGGTGGGGGATGCCTCATCTGCTGAGCTGATCTCACGGTTCTATGAAAACCTGCAAAATCCAACACTGACCAAGGCAGAGGCGCTCCAACAGGCCCAAATTAGTCTGTTGCGGTCCAATGATGGGTCGGGTAATGACAATCCTTTTCGCTGGGCTCCATTTGTCTTGATTGGCAACTGGCTGTAGGTCTGTTCTCAAAGACTTGAGATCTGGGGTTAGCTCAGATCTTGCCCTTAACCCGCACCTATCATGTCCGGTGCCTCCATCAGAACCGGTCAAGAGGGGTCACTTCCAACCGGAAATTATCCTGCTGACGGTGCATTTGTTGTAACAGAGCCGATGCTTCTACACAAAACCCCTCCCAGATCCCCGCGTGCAAAGCGCGCCGCTGGAGCGGAGGGAAGGGCTGAGAGGGGGGTAGCCCCTGCCAAGCTGGCTTCGGGGTATGGGGGTTACCTTTGCCTATGATTGGCCATTGGCATAGCTGGGTTCATAAACCACGCTCTCTAGAGGTTGAGGATAGCTAAGCGATATAGCCAACCGCTTGGGGGGGTCATAGAACAAGTTAGAAGATTGAGCCCTATACCCGGACTCAATTGTGGTATCTCCGCTAGCAGGGGGCTGATAAAACATGCTCTTTTTAGCCTGATAAGCCGTTTGATACAACGTCTTTTCTATACCATTTATAGTGGCTAAGCTGGGCTGCTCTACACCTTGAGAACAACGGTATAGATAGTCTGAGCGTTGTTCCCGATTGAGCAACAACGACTGGTGCTTACACTGAGGCGCTTCGTACTGCATATGCAGCTGTGCCTGAGGTTGGTTAAAGACCGGGGTTTGATAGTCCAGGCTGGGGTTATCACTGGCTTCAGCAAGCCCCTGCCGCCAGTTTTGGATCATCTCACTCATATCAAAGCCCATCGCCCGCTGAAAATGCCAAAGCCCGCCTTGCAAAAAGAAAAAGGCTAGGTAAAAGTGGGCATTGGCCAACCAGGTACGAGACGTCAGTCCCAAGGCGCTATTTGGATCAAAGTAGGCGGGCAAAAAGGCTGATTTAAGCTCCAAGGCTGGTCCATAAAACTCGACCGGGTAGACCAACGTACTGAACCCACAGTAGTAAGACGCGGCAAAGCCTGCGATGGCAATGCCAAACAGCGAATAGGACAAAATACCGTCTGCGGAAAACAGAAATATTCGCTTGACCCAGGCAAAAGGGGGCACCAGAATATGCCAGGCTCCCGCCAAGATCAGTAACACGGCCACATAGATATGACCGCCCACTAAATCTTCCAGGTTATTCACATCAAAAAGGTGTGTTCTGTAACCCCAAAGGGCACCTGGGTCTAGTGTGGGGGAGGTCACCAGCCGCACATCCTCTACATTGGCATCGTAAAGACCGCCAAAGAACATGGCCTTAACAACTAGCAACAGAGCCCCTAGTCCCAAAATGACCAGGTGATGCCCCAAAATAAAACCCAGCTGCTGAGGATTGTCCCATTCAAAATGAAATTTTGCCGCGTTCCCAGATGCTCGCTCTAAACTGGGAGCTAAACGACTGCGATGAAAATAGGCCCCAGCCGCCAAAACCCCAGCTGCCACGAGATGGATAACCCCGATGGCAAAGAAAGGGTAAGTGTTGACAACAGCGCCTCCGGAGCCGATGCCCCAGCCTTGGGTAGCCAGGTGAGGCAACAGGATCAGGCCCTGAGTGTACAGGGGAGCATCAGGAGAGTATACGGCCAGCTCAAAGAGTGTGAACCCGCCTGCCCACAGCATGATCAGCGCCGCTTGGGCCACATGGGCCACAATGAACGTATTGGATAAATCGATAAATCGGGCATTGCCAGCCCACCAGGGCGCTTGCTCCTGGATTTTGGTGGAAGTGTACATGGCGATTAGTTGACTGCAATAGCGGTTTTCAAGGGAGGCCTTTCCTGATCGGAGAGGTCTCTGTAATCAGCTAAAAAGCTCAGCTAAGACCAGCAGCAATGTAATCAAGATAAACATCCATTTCTTGCCCTGCCTCCGGGCCAACCCGCTGAGTGACTACTTCTTTCATCGCTTGAATCGCCTGAATCGTCGGCTCAATAGGCACGCCTAAAGAGAGATACGTTTCCTTTAAACCATTCAGTACCCGCTCACTGATGATCGAGGGATCTGCCGCCAGCATGGCGTAGGTCGCGTAACGCAGGAAGTAGGTCAAATCTCTCAGACAGGCTGCATAGCGTCGGGTTGGATACATGTTGCCCCCAGGGCAAGTAATATCCCCATAGAGCAGACTTTTTGCGACTGTCTCACTGATAATACTAGAAGCACTCGCGCCAATTTGATTGGCGGCTTTAACCCGGAGTGCCCCACTCTGGAAATATTGCTTTAGCTTATCTAGTTCAGGCCCCTCGAGATAGTTGCCTTTTTCATCAGCCGGGTTAATTGCAGCAGTAATGGTATCTTGCATGGTTTTCCTTATCTAAATCTCAAGTGCAAAGTAAATAACAGGGTGGGTAAGAAGATTTTGAGGGTTGGGTCTTAGGTCTCAGGGTTTGGGTAGTGGGTAACGGGTAATGAGGTTGTCCTCTATCACCAATCACCAATCACCTATTCACCAATCACCAATCACCTATTACCCACCCTAAAACTTTCCAGCCTCAGTTAACCTTCTCTAAAAAGCCCGAATTAGTTGGTCGAAGTAGGGTGCAGCCAGCGTCCCTTCATCAGAAGACAAGATGCCCATTGCAACCTCCTTTAGAGAACGCATGGCCACCTTTAAATTTGCCAGAGGCACCCCTAGCGATACATACATTTCGCGCATCCCGTCTAGCCCAATATCTTCTAGCGGCTTGGCGTTACCTGCTAAAACGCAGTAGCTCACCAGACGGATATACCACCCCTGATCTCGCTGACAGAGGGCCGTTTTTTGAGGACGACCACTGTTGCTGGGGGTGTTTGGACACTGAGACCAGAAACGCTTGCTACCTTCATCAACAATTTTTTGCTCGTTGGCTGCTAGCTTTTGCGCTGCGCTGATACGCTGGGCCCCATTGTTAAAGAAATCTTGGAGCTGGGTGATTTCAGCACTGCTGAGAAAACGATTGGAACTATCTGATTGAGCAATCGCCTTAGCTACGATACTCATAACTGAAAACTCTCCTGAATGAATTGTGAATGGACTATTTCTGGTTCAAATTCTGGTTCAAAAGGGAGATACCTAAGGCAGTACGCGGATTAGGCAAAGCCTGGTGAGGCAAGACCTCAATTCCTTTTTTATTGTGGCTTTAGCTGATATTAGCTGCCATTTATGTAGCAGGGCTGTATGCGTTCTAAATTCTGTCATTTCAGATCAATTTATTCTCTGTCGAGAACAAATCTCATTCGGCAAGAATCAGGAACATATACACAACTAAATTATTTGCCAAAGACAAATAAAGTGAGATATTGCTTACCCTTAAAAGATAGGAGTTAAGTGCTACTATCCGATAGTTTTATTTAAAAACTACACATATAAGTTTAAGGAAGTTTATTTGCCATGGGGGTATTTTGATCTTGTCAATCATCTTAATAGATAAGATTGTTTTTCCAGGTTCTAGAGTCTATGCAGGCAAAAGAGCCGTTGCTCAAACCGGCAAGCTTATCGTAATCGCCAATGTCGGCCTGGGGTGACTGTCGGCAACAGTGCTCTGTGGATGTCTAGGATGATTTTTCTCGATGCCCTCACTGCAGCAGTGGCCAAAGCTACGATGTATGACTAAGCTAGTGCTGAAAAAATTTGCTCGGATAGGGTCATTGGGTCATAAGGTTTAGTAATTACAGACAAGATTTTTAGTTGGCTAAAGTATTGCTGTTCATGGGATTGAGCCTTGGCTGTCAAGATGATGATTGGAATCTGCTGCGTTTTAGGATTGCCCTGAAGTCTTTGCAAAATGGTCAGCCCGTCCATTCCTGGCAGCATCATATCCAGCAAAATCACATCGGGCTTTTCTGACTGTGCGATCGCAAGGCCCTCTTGACCATTGCTGGCCTTTAAAACGTCCCAATGCCCCGTGATTTCCAAGCAAAGCTGCGTCGCTTCTCGAATATCAGCCTCGTCATCAATGATGAGAATACGCTTCGTCGCCATCGGCGGAGTCCTCGTGGGAGTTGATTAATGGAGATTATCTTTTAACAGGGAGGGGTCAGTCAGGCTCGGGAGCGTAAAATAAAAAGTGCTGCCCAGACCAACGGCACTCTGAGCCCAGATTTTGCCGCTATGTTGTTGCACGATGCTGCGACAGATTGCGAGCCCTAAACCCGTGCCCCCTTGGTGGCCGATGTCTGAAGCATCAAGCTGCTCAAAGCGGCCAAAAATGGTCTCAATTTTGTTGTCAGGAATGCCCTGACCCTGATCTTTGACTTGGATGAGTAGCAGCGCCTCTGAGAGGCCTAAGCCCAATTGAATCGCTTCTTTACCCTGAGGGTTAAGGTCTCTGGTTATTGACGCTACGTTGTTTGAATCAATCTGCTGAGCCCTCATCTCGACCGTTGTGCCGACGGGAGAAAACTTAATCGCATTACTTAGCAAATTTGTGAGCGTCTGGATGAGCCGATCGGGGGCTGCCCATAGCTGAGCTGAAATCGGAAAAACATTAAGATGAATATCACGATTTTCTGCCATGGCCCGCATCTCATCGGCCGCTTGGGACATAATATTGGCCAAATTGCATTTTTTCTTATTCAGCGTGATTTTGCCTAGCTTGATGCGTTCAACATCCAGGATGTCATTGACCAGTCGAACCAATCGCTTGGTGTTTGAAAACGCAATTGTGACCATGCGCTGGCGTTTTGAGGCTGGAATCTCTAACGTGTCCTCTGCTAGCAAGCCAAGGGCGGCGCGGATGGAAGTGAGCGGTGTTCTGAGTTCATGGCTGACCACGGCGATGAATTCATCTTTCATAGATTCGATCACTTGCCGCTCAGTAATATCCTTAAAGATAACCACCGCGCCGACAATGGTGCCATTTTCATAAATTGGGGTGCTGACATATTCTATGGGAAAGCTCGAACCATCTTGCCGTTCAAATAAATCACCCGAAACATGATGGGTTTGGCCCTGTTTCAGGGTTTTGAAAATAGGGCTTTGTTCCCAGTGATGGGGTTGTTTCTCTGGTGTGGCATGACTGAGTAAGTCATGCATAAACTGGCCGATCAGCTTTTCCTTGGGATAACCTAAGGCTTTGGCCGCTGCCGGATTAATGAAAACGGCTTTGCCCCCAGGATCTATGCCATAGATGCCTTCTCCGGCAGAATTGAGAATCAGCTCGTTTTGATGACTCAGTCGCTTGAGCGAATCTCGAGCCTGTTGCAATTCTTGCAGAGTCCGTTCACGCTCGATGATTTCTTGTCTTAAGCTTTCGTTGAGTTGCTGAAGCTCCATTGTACGTTGCATCACGCGGGCTTCTAAGTCTGCATTCAGGGCTTGTACTTCTTGATAAAGCTGGGTTTGGTATATAACAGAAGCAAACCGGTCAGCCAAATCCTGGACTAGGCCAATTTCTCGAGCCGCCCAGGGATGGGCCTGATCGCGTTTGAGTTCTCGCCAAGTTTCAAAAGACTGACGAGGGCGGTGCTGACGCGGATCAGAGGCGTCGAGTTGGCCCGCCCAAACAGTTTCAAAATCAGTAGATTGACGAAACAAGCTTAGATACCCCAGGAATCGATTTCGATGGGCAAGTCTGGCCACTAATACGCCTCGAATATTTTTGATCAGTAGGGCAGAGGCAATCGTCCAGGAAAGTGGTGTCTGTTTAATATCAGGAATGTCCCAAAGCTGATCGACCAGCTGATTAGGGGCTTCGGCGTCAAGCCAGGTTTGCCAGTCGGGGAGCTGTTCTAAGACCGGTTGCTGAAGAGTTTGCCGCCTATTTAGCTCAGGTTGGATCCCGCTGCTCACAAGCTGATAGTTTGATTCTGGATTTTTTCCTGGGATATAGAGCCTTCCACCGATGCACTGCAAGGCCATCATGGTCTGATCTAATGCCTTTTGCAGAGCATCTTGGGGGGTAGAGTGCAGGAGTGAGACAACCTGGTTGACAATCGCTTCGTGCTGTCCCTGTAAGCGGGTCAAGTGCAATAGGCTGGCGTGGCTAATGGCCACGGCGACCTGATCGGCAATTAGCTGGACCACCTCCAGTTCTTTGCGACTCACTCGTCTTGGCACGCTGTGGTGAGCAACCAGCAGGCCCCAAAGCTGATGGCGGTAAAGGATTGGTATTACTAAAGACGACCGCACGCCCATCGCCGTTAGATATTCAACATGGCAGGGGTCAACGGGGCGAACCCAGAGATTAGTCGCGATCGGTTTTTGGGTCGTGTGGCAAAGCAGGGGGCTGATCCCAATCTCCTGTTTGGCCACATCGACAATGGTGCGCTGGCGAGCACTTAAGAACATCTCACGGGCATGCTCTGGGATATCGTCGGCTGGAAATCGGTGCCCTATCAGCGACGGCAAACGCTGCTCCCTGATGGCTTCTGCGATTACTTCTCCGCTGCCATCGTCATCAAAACGATAGACCTTGACGCGATCGGTGCCTAAAAATCTTCGCATCTCGTCAACGGTCGTGCTTAAAATCTCAGGTAGCTCAATTGACTGACGAATCCGATCGGTCATCCGATGCAATAGCTCTTCAGGGGTTTTGATCGATCGAATGGGTTGGGGAAGCATGGGCAAATCAGGTGAGCGAGTTGGCTCTGAGCAAGTCAGAGCCAACTAGACAGGAGAACTTTCGTTGACAAGGGTGGCCATCGCCTGCTGGAGTTGCGATCGCCTGAGCTGATCGTAGAGACGGATGAGGAGATCTGAGTCAGCCCGAGATTTTTCGACTAAATCATTGGCCCCGGCTCTGAGGGCCGCTGTTTTGGCCCCGGCATCGCTATGGGCAGTGAAGAAAATAATCGGTAATTGATTCCAGACAGGGGCCTGACGAACTGCCTGGCAAAGCTCGATGCCCGTAAAGTCAGGCATCTCCATATCTAACAACAGCAGGTCAGGGGACGACGCTTGCAGGGTGGTCCAAAAATCAAGGGGTTGATTGAGGGTGACCAGTTGCAACCCTTTGGGCTCTAAAAGCGCTCTCAGCGCTTCTAAAACCTGGGGGTCATCGTCTACCGCCAGCACTTTGTGGGTAGACCGTTGGAGATGCGATCGCACCTCTAGCACCTCCTTGAGCATGGCAGAGAGGGTCGGCCCCTGGAGAAAAGAGTGGCTACCTAACTGGGCTGCTTTGACCCGAATGGCCAGACTCCCATCCTCACTGCCCACCAGTACCAGCAGGGGGGGTATCTGATGAATCAACTTCGATAGCCGATCCAGGGCCGCTCCATCAATATCGGTCAGAGAAAAATTAAACAGCACCACGTCTGGTAAGGCATCTTCTCGTCGCAGGGCGCGCAGGTCCGATTCATTCAAAGCTACTTGCACGGTTAAGCCCTGAGCCTGAAGGGCCTGAGCCAGCTGCTGCTGTAGGTGCAGATTGTTATTGATGAGGACTAAAAGAGGAGAGTCTCGTCCAGATTTTGATGTCTCCAGCTGGCTGAGCGCCTGGCTGAGCTGCGTTTCTAGCGCGTTGACTAGACTGGAGAGTTGTTGTTGACAATCAGCAACAATCGGAGCATCACTCCGCAAGATTTGCTCAATCGAGCGAGCCAAATCAGACCCTGACCTCAGACCAAAGATACCTAACGCCCCGGTGAGACTGTGGGCTGCTCGAGTTGCTGATTGTCGTAGATCGTCGGCGAGATCGCTGTTTTGCAAAGCTTGAGTAGCCTGCTGAAGAATTTTAAGCCTTTCCAGGTGCTGAGACTTAACGGATTGCCAGAGAGTGATCAAAGCCGCACGGGTCTGTCGCTGGGTGGCAGCGGGCTCAATCGCTGCGCTTGGAGCCTGCTCGGAGCCAAGTATCGGCCTAGGCTGGGATTCAGGGGAGTCAACAGGGCTGAGACGATAGCCAACGCCGTACACAGTTTTGACCAAATCGCTCGGTGCGCCTGCTTTGGTCAGCTTACGCCGCAGCCCTTTAATATGAGAAGTCACCGTATCTTCACCGGGGGCTTCGCTGCAGTTCCAAAGATTATCTAAGATAGCGCCTCGACTAAACACCTGAGACGGATTCCTCAGAAACAGCTCTAGTAAACCATATTCTTTGGGAGTGAGATTCAGACAAACCTGCCCGTAATTAACTTCTCGACTATTGAGATCTAAATGCAGCTCACCCCATTCAAGGGTAGATAAAACAGACGTCTGGACTCGCCGCAACAAAACTCGAACTCGGGCGAGGAGCTCTCCTAGCTCAAACGGTTTCGTAAGGTAGTCATCAGCCCCTGCGTTGAGACCCGCAATTTTCTTAGTGCTAGAATCCAGTGCTGTCACCAGCAGCACTGGGATATGATAAGAACGATCTCGCAGCCGCCGACAAAATTCTAAGCCATCTAGCTTGGGGAGCATCACGTCCAAAACAACCAGATCATAATTAAAGGTACTGACCAAATGCCAACCAGCTTGCCCATCGCCAGCAACATCTACAACGTAGTTCTCATCCGTCAAAACTTTCTTAAGCGCTTTGGCAACTGATTCATCATCCTCAACGAGTAGAATCCTCATGATTGATTGCCCTTACTAAATAGTTTTTTATTAGCGGCAGCGAGATGGGCCTAATTAAAGTTGCCTAAATGATGGGTAAAATAGCTGCTAAATTGACCACAATTGTAGTGAAAATCTTAGTGAAATTTGTTAATAGCTTGCCAAACTTTACAAAAGTTAAATCTGACAGCGAAACTCTCTCATGCCAAGCACAATAGAACCTTTCCAACCTCACTTAGTGAATAAATTGGGGTTGCCCAAAGCCTTGA
>JBCDDJ010000224.1:0-10277 GCA_039180385.1 Cyanobacteria bacterium P01_G01_bin.38
AAGTTAGCCAGCCCGTTGAGTGCGATCGCACCTGGCAGCCCCAGCGGCAACGAGGCAATCGGGTAGCCCTGGGCATTGAGGGCCAGGTCAAAGCTCTGGATGCCCGTGAGCTGATTGCCGCTGAGCCGGGGGATGACCACGCCGCTGGCCTGGAGCTGGTTGCTGGTGGCCCGCTCAATTTGCAACTGCTGGCCATCCCAGGCGAGGGTGCTGGTGAGGGGCTGATCGAGGCTGGCAAACTGGGGCGAGAGGGCCGCCAGTCCGTCCGAGAGGGCCAGGTCGCCCTGGGCCTGAATGCCCGTCAGGTTGAGGTTGTCGGTGCGCCCTGACAGCGCAAACTGGCCGCTGGCATCGCCGCGCAGGTTTGCCGCCAGCTGACTGAGTTGAATCGCCTCGGCAGTGACCCCGGCGATCCACTGCCCCTGATCGAGGCTGGCCACGCCGCTGATGTTGCCGTCAGCAAACCCCTGGACTCGGAAATTGCCCTGCCCCTGGATAGCATCTAGGCCAATTGTTTGAGTCGTGCCCGCCAGCTGAAAATCGCCGCTAAGCAACCCCTGGAGATTATTAGAAAACTGGTTGAGGGCGATGCCCGCCGCGTTGATATCGGCGATCCACTGCTGGTTGGCCAGGACGCCAGAGCCGTTGAGGGTGCCGCCGCCCACCTGCACGGTGGTGTCGCTAAAGGTATAGGCCCCGTTGGCAATGGTGAGGACGCCCTGGCCTGGGTATTGGGCCTCGGGGGCCTGCCAGCGCACCGTGGTGGCAAAATCACCCGCCACCCCGGCCACCGTGGTGGTGCCAGAGACCAGGCCGAGGGTAATTGGGGAATTGACCTCGTAGAGGGCTGCGATCGCATCGGCGGGCAGGGCCTCGGCGTCAACATCAAACCGAAACGCGAAGGGCTGCTGATTAAAATCCAGGGAGCCCGCCCCCACCAGCTGCCCTCCCACCGTCGGCACCCCTGAAATATTCTCAAATTGCAGCTCCAGGCTGGGCAGTCGCAGGGCAAAATCGGTGCTGAGTGTCTCCAGCTCGATTTTATCGACGGTAACTGTGTCTAGGGCGGTGGCAGTGCCGGTCAGCTGGGGCTGGGCCAGTGCGCCAGTAATGTCGATTTCGCTATCAAACACCCCCGTTAGCTCAACCGGCACCGTCAGCCCAAAAGTCTCGGTAAAGTCCTCGACGGCGATCTCATCCAGACGGGCGGTCAGATCGTAGCCCGTTTGAAAGTCGATGGCCCCCTGGAGCGTGGTGCTCAAGGCCCCATAGTCGGCTGAGGCCGTGTCAACCTTGACCTCAGAGTCCTGCCACTGGGTTTTGGCGTTTAGATTCCGGATCGGGGTGGCTAGCTGCTCGATAGTGAGCACAGCATCCTTCACCGCCACCGGGCCGCTGTAGTTGACCGGCTGGTTGGGCTCAAAGACCAGGGTCAGGTTACCGTTAACCTGACCCGATTCGGCAGATACCGACGAATTGGGTTGGCCGATGGTGGCGAGGGTAAAGTCTAGAACCTCAGGTAGATTGGTTTGTTGGGCCTGAATATTAAGCTTAGTTTTACGCTGGAAGATGCCTTCTGCATTGGTCCCCAGCGGTTCGATCTCGCCCGTGAGCTTTAGCCCACCGCCCTTAACCACATCGCTATCGACATCGAAGCCAATCCGCTGGGCAGATTCGCCGTCGATCTCGAGGTCATCAAAATCGACGGTGCCGTTGAGTTCCTCGAACTGGATCGGCGCAGCCTCAGGCAGGTCGGGGGCCAGGGTGAGCCGACTGTTTCGGACGTGGATTTCATCCAGGCGAATTTTAGGATCGGGATCGTCGCGCTCGGGCAGTTCTAAGATCTGCCAGCCCTCTTGCTGGCTTTGCTCGACATAGCCATCGGCTTCGTCAAGGCTCAAATCGATCTCAAGCTTGCGAGATAGCAGCACATCGAGCAGGTTGAAGTGGACCGTGACGGCTTCGGCATTGACCCGCGTCGGGTCGGTATCAGTGGCCCCTAGCTGAGTGGGGCCGACTCGAATGCTATTGAGGGTGACCCGCTCTACCTCACCCACCTGAATGGGACGCTCCAGCGACTCTGTGAGCTGCTTAGTCAGCAGCGGTGCCAGACGCTCATGGATAAACACCCAGGCCAATAGCGCCGCCCCGGCACCAAGCACAAGGGTGCCTGCTCCGAAGAGAAGTCCTGCGGTTCGCCAAAACCGGCGGCGCGGACTCGGGGGCCTATCCGAGTTAGGAGCGGTCATGGCGGGGGCAGTAACCTCAAATTACCCAAACACTCTAGCAACTTTAGGCAACGCTTTCGACCTGATTACGATGGGCTTAAACCACATCCGGCTACTTGGAGTTTTGCCCGTACGGCAAGCTACAGGTCTAGATTTGGCCAAGGTTTAACCGCGATGCTTTGCACCCCTTTGCTGCACTTTTAATCTGTCCTAACCTGTCGGAAGTCGCAACAGCAAGGCAAAATCAAACAAAATACATACAAATTAAACTTTCGCGGCGCTGCGATTTCTCTATGCCTAATCCTTTTTTAGCCCTTAAGTCTCGATATTTTGTCTTTGGCGTCTTTTTTGTCAGTAGCGTTGCGATTGGGGTGCTCTATGCACTGTTGCGGTTTGTCCCTGGGCTGTCCTGGCTAGAAGATGATCCGATTAAGGATCCGCTGACGTTTATTTTGATTTTTTCAAGCCTGTGCGGCATTCTCTGGGTCAGTGGTGGTCGGATGGGATTGCATCAGAAGGCGTTGTTTGGGGCGCTGCTACCTCGGTTTTCGCTGGGATATTTGCTACTGCTGGTGATCAGTGGCTTGCTCTTCTCCTATGGCAGTTTTTTGGTTGTGTTTTATCCGATTTCTTTAATTGCGCCCCAGTTTGTCACCTCGCTGCTGTCAGAGGAGCTGCTCAAGGTTGATACGATGCTGCCAGGGCTCTATCGTGGGCTGATGCTTTTTGTGGCCGTGATTTACGCACCCTTGACTGAAGAATTTATTTTTCGCGGTATCTTACTTCAGCGCTGGAGTGTGAAATGGGGGCTGCGCACGGGTATTGTGCTCTCATCGGTTTTATTTGGGGCGCTGCATGTCAACAACCCAATCGGGCTGACCATGTTTGGGCTGATCATGGCCCTGCTGTATGTGCGATCGCGCAGCCTATGGTTGCCAATTTTGGCCCACAGTCTCAATAATCTGCTGTCAGTGCTACCAGAGCTATTGTCAACGGGGAGTGAAACCGAAGCCTTGAGCCTGGTAGATTTTCAGCAAACCTGGTGGATAGGGCTGATATTTTGGGGGGTGTCAGCACCGATTTTAGGTCACTTTGTCTATCGCAGCTGGCCACCCAAAGGGGAACAGCCTCCGTACTTTGCCAATCGATAAGGTGGGGAGGTGAGGAGGTGAGGAGATACTGGAGCGAGATTAGGATTTTGGTTGTGTGAGGCGAGGAAGTGAGTAGGTGAGTAGGTGAAATTAGTTACAAAGTCAAAGGTTGAAAAAGCGCAGCGAACTCACCAGCGCCAGCGAACTCACCAGCGCCAGCGAACTCACCAGCGCCAGCGAACTCACCAAATGCCTGCACAACCAAAAAAATAGTATTGACAGGCTGACTAGTTCTAATATTCACCTAGAATACTTTGCTAAATCATCTAAATCATCGCCAAATCACCCAAGAGGCACTGTATGAACCCAGGAGCTAAGTCAGAACCATCACCGCTCGGGGCTCGTTACCAGATTCTTCGCGAGCTGGGGCAGGGGGGCTTTGGCCTGACCTACTTAGCTGAAGATTTGCACCGTTTTCAGGAGCTGACGGTGCTCAAGGAGTTTGTCCCCCAGGTGGATAATCCGGCTTTGCTGACCAAGGCTAAACAACTGTTTGAGCGAGAGGCTGGGGTCCTCTACCAGCTTCAACATCCCCAAATTCCCCGGTTTCGTGAGCTGCTGCGGGTGCCCACTTCTGAGGGGCGGGAACGGTTGTTTTTGGTGCAAGACTATGTGGAAGGACCCACCTATCGCGATCTGCTGAGCAATCGACAGCGCTATGGTGGCCACTTCAACGAAACCGAAATCACCCAGCTTCTGTATCAGCTGTTGCCGGTGTTGGACTATTTACACAGCGTTGGGGTGGTCCACCGCGATATTTCACCAGAGAACTTAATTCTGCGTAACGCTGATGGCTTGCCCGTGCTGATCGATTTTGGCAGTGTCAAACAGCTCGCCGCTGAGGTCCAGCAGCGGCTAGAGGCCAGTTCTCCCAACAGTTTCTCAAGTCATTTGCCCACCAGTGCGCCAACCCCCACTCGGATTGGTAAGACCGGTTATGTGCCCCCCGAGCAGCTGCAAACGGGCACCGCCGACCCCACTAGCGATCTGTATGGTCTGGCTGCCACTGTCCTGGTGCTGGCCACCGGACGAGAGCCTGGGGAGCTTTATGACGCTTACCACGGTGTTTGGAACTGGTCTCGCCATATTGCTTTAGGGCCTGAGCTGAGTCGAGCCCTCGATCAGATGTTGGCTTTTGCGCCTCGCGATCGCCTGGCTTCGGCCACGGCAGTTCTCCAGGTTTTGCGGGGAGAGCCATCTACGATGGTGTATCCGACCGACCCTGGTTTTGCCACCAGCGCTGCCCCGTCCGAATCAGATGCGACTGGACCGGATGCGACTGCGCTAGATCTGTCAGGCCAGGATTTATCTGACCCGGCGCTATCTGATTCCGTCCTATCCGACCCGAGTCTGGCGGCTCAATCTGAGTTAGATATCCCCAAGCTAGATCTGCCTGAGCTAGATTTGCCTGACCAGTCAGTGGCTGATTCAAATTTGCCCGGGCGGGGGCTAGAGGCGGTTCCTGAAGATGGGCTGGGTCTGACGCTGCCCGCCCCCGATGATTTCAGCGCTAATGGGGGTTCTAATCAGGAGGACTCGGACGTAGCGCCCCTGGTCGTCTCAGCTGCGGTGGAGCCGGATAGTGCTGAGCCCCCGGTCTCTTTTATTGATCCGCTGCCGGGTAATCGCCCGGCGGAGCCTGCCTTTGATGCGGGCTGCTGGCAGCCGCTGATCGGATTGCTGGTGCTGTTGGGGCTGGTCGGGTTACCGCTGCTGCTGTTTTTGAGTCGTCCGGGTGGGGTAATCGGGGGCGGCGGGCGCGATCGCACCGAAACCTCAGAGCCGCCCCCCCAGGTCGGTGCCTACGCTAACGACGAAACGAATCGCAAAAGACAGATCCAGGCGCGCCGGGCGGCGCTAGAAATCAACGAAGCCTACTTTAATCGCTTAATTAACCAACTCTTTTATCGCCAGTACCCCAACCTCAGAGATCGTCCCCTGACGAGCAGTGCTGACGATGCTCCGCTGCGACTACGGTGGGATAACCTGGCCGTTGACACCTTGGATCTCCTCGAACAAAATCTCAGCCAGCGTGCCCGGCGTGCCCTGGGTAGCTATGGCCCTAACAACCGAGATGCCTGGCGCAGCAGCGTTAACCGCGTCAATGTGAGCAGTCGATCCCTCTACGACCTAGCCGATGGCAAATTTGTCCAACTGTTTCCAAACCTCAGCCCTGACCAGACGCTGTCCCAGCCCATTGGCCAGATCTGGTATGGCCTCAGTGATGACCGGGTGCGAGATCTAGAGTCCGGGGAGGTGTTAGAAAATATCCAATTTGAGCCAGGGGCCTACAGCCAGCAGCTGACGGGCCAGCTGAGCCCAGGCGACGGCCAGGTGATTACCCTCAATCTCTCAGAGGGGCAGATTTTGCGCCTCAATTTGCAAGCTGCCCCGGGCAGCACCCTGCTCTCGCTCTATTTGCCTACCCCCGACGAAGCCACGCCCTTTTTGCTGTCTGACTCATCTGAGACCACCTGGTCAGGGCAGCTGAGCCAGTCTGGCCTCTACGAAGTGGTGGTGGTCTCCAGGGCCAGCGAGACCCTTTCTTACCGTCTCGATGTCGCCGTCGATAACGTCAGGACCACCCCCGCTCCAGAGCCAGAAGTGCCTGAAGAGTCTGAAGAAAGCCCAGATGAGTCTGAGCAGCCTGATGCAGAAACCGCACCTGCATCAGACGAGGCAAACCCCAACCCAAATGAGCCCAATAGTGAATCAACTCAGGAACAATCTGAATAAACCTGGCAGAGTGATGGGTCAGCAGGACTGTCTGTCAAATTAGGGTTTAAACAATTGCTATTGCTGAGAAGACAACGCTCAAGTATTTGCGGGATCATTTCAACCTAGAGCGTACTCATGAGCCCACTTTAATCAGTCATCCAGGCCAAGTCATCCAGGCCACCCTGGGCTCGGACGCTGCGCGCGATCGCAGACAAATCCTCATCCCCAAAGCCTTGGGCAATCAGCCCGCTCTCGACCTGCTCGACATAGGCCGCCATCGGGATGGGTAACCCCAACTCGCGGGCGGCCTCCAGGGCAATCAGCAAATCCTTGCGATGCAGTCGCACCCGAAACCCGAGCGGGTAATCATTGTTGATCATATTGCCAGAGCGGTGGGTCAGCCCCCAGGACCCCGCCGCTCCGCTGCCAACGGCTTGGACCACTTTATCCATATCCAACCCCGCTTTGAGGCCCAGGGCCATGCCCTCCGCTACGGACCAGTAGGTGCCCGCCACGATGATCTGGTTGATTGCTTTGGTGAGCTGCCCTGACCCAATCGGGCCGATGTGGGTGATAGTTTTGCCCAGGGCCTCCAGTAGCGGCATGGCTGTGGCCACATCGGCGGCATCGCCCCCCACCATAATCGATAGGGTGCCGTTTTGGGCCCCTTCTGAGCCACCGGAGACCGGGGCATCGAGCATTTTAATGTGTTGGTTGGCCAGGGTGGCCGCGATCTGCCGGGTGGCGGTGGGGCTAATCGTCGACATATCCACCACAAGGGCACCAGGCTGCGCCCCGTGGATCACGCCCCCCTCCTCTAGCATGACGGCTTCGACATCGGGGGTGTCGCTGACGCAGGTGACGATCACCTCGGCGGTGGCAGCGGCCTGGGCGGGGGAGTCGGCCCGCTGGGCACCGGCCTCGGCTAAGGGCAGCTCGCGATCGCGACTGCGGTTATGCACCGTGACGATATGGCCGGCTTTGAGCAGGTTAAACCCCATGGGTGCGCCCATCGTACCCAGTCCGATTAATGCAACCTTCATTGACAGGTCTCCTGGAGGTGTCTCCTAAAAAAAAACCCCAGCATAGGCCAGGGGATAAAAAATGAGAATGAAAATGGCTGAGCAGCGAAGGATCGCTACTGAGACGACTTAACCACCAGCACAGGGGTCAGCCGCACAGGGGTCAGCCGCACAGGGGTCTTCAAGAGGGGCAGCACAGGGGTCTTCAAGAGGGGCAGCACAGGGAGCAGCACAGGGATCAACTTCTTCGGTGCCTGCACCCGCGTCGGGAGCAGAAGCACCACCGCCGCAACCGGTCAATACACCAACGCTAAGCACTGAGGCTGCAGCAACGGCTGCTAAATATTTAACTCGCATAGGGCGTCTCCTCTTAAACTTTTTATCGGTTTATAAGTGGCTTGTTAACCAAGGTCATTTTAACCATAGATTAACCAAAGTTAATTTTAACCACAGATTATGATGCCGTTCAAACCTTAGAAATTGCTGAGAACTATCCCATGAATCCATGAAAAAGTCTGAAATGTTCTGAAATAAAGCCCATAAAGCTAATTATCAGGCACCCAAACCAGACGAAATCCAAATAAGATGTGCCGTGACTCGATGGGGCGGGTGTGGCGATAGGCGGCTCGGCAAAAACCCGGCAAATCGTCCCAGGCGCAGCCTTTCATTACCGCCCGTTGCCCCCCTGATGCCAGGGTGGAGGTGTACTCAAACACGTTGCCCGCCATGTCCTCTACTCCGTACAGGCTTCGACTCAGCGGGTAGGTGGCCACGGCACTAGTCCCCGCTTCACGGCTGCCCTGCCAGTTTGTAGCGGTCTCTTGCCAGTCATTGCCCCATGGAAAATAGCGGCCGTCATCGCCCCGAGCGACTTTTTCCCATTCATCGGCGGTCGGGAGGCGATAGGTGCCGCCGGTTTGCTCAGCACCCCGCCAACGGGCATAGGCCAGGACATCTTCGTAGGACACCAGGACCACGGGATGGTTGGCCTGCCCTTCGGGATAGCGATCGCTCTGCCATAAAAATGGCTGCACCGCCGCATACGGGTGCACTAAAAACCCCTGGGTTTGATAGTCAGCCTCGCTGATCCCGGGGGTGCGGTGGCCGGTGGCCTGGATAAATGCCTGATAGTCAGCGTTGGTGATCAGGTTTTGGCCCATGCAAAAAGCGGGCAGGGTGCTTTGCTGACGATTGGGCTCAGCATCAAACCAGCGCCGCTGTCGCAGCTGGGCCTCAGCCTCAGCCTGGGTGCGCTGGGGGTTGACAATGGCCTCGGCTGAGATCTGATAGCCGTAGTCGCGCTCGGTGCGATCGCTACCGGCGACATACTCTCCGGCGGGGATAAAAACAAAATCTCCGCCCGCGTCGCATACCGCCTGCCCCGAGGGCTCTGGCGTAGGCAGCGTCTCAAGCGTTTCAGTACAGCCTGCCAACCCTATCCCGATGCCGCACCAAATACCTGTCGCTGCGATATACCGTGAGAATGCCATATATCCTAATACGTACACCTAGCGTGTATGTCGTAAAGACGCGATTGCTTGCGTCTCTATCCTATGCCTATCTATGCCTAACCATAATTGGATCGTGACAGATAATGGCCACTGTGACACCTTTGGCTCAGCGGAGGTCGAGATGCCCTCGCGCACCTATCGGCTTTATCGCTTTTTAAGCGACCTCGAAGACATTCTCGAAGCCGAAGCCGATGATCATCAAAGAATCTTACGGATCACGCCCCTGGTCAGACAGCTGCTGATCAGCTCCTACTGGCTGCAAATGGAGTTTGACCCCCCCTCCCCCAAAACAGGTTGGTCCGTA
Source organism: Cyanobacteria bacterium P01_G01_bin.38 (assembly GCA_039180385.1). Taxonomy (GTDB): domain Bacteria; phylum Cyanobacteriota; class Cyanobacteriia; order Phormidesmidales; family Phormidesmidaceae; genus SIO4C1. The sequence goes on from JBCDDJ010000224.1 coordinate 8,935, forward strand.
AAATTTTTATACCGAGAGTTTGAGTTTCCCCTCACCGTTCAAATGGTGGCCTGGGCCCCGGGCCAGGTCTCTACTATCCACAATCACGGCACCTGGGGGATTGTTGCCCTGATTGGTGGGCAAGAAAAAAATATTATTTGGCGACAGACCGATGGCGCTTCTCCTCAGCAGTCATCGCCTGGGCCGATTGAGAAAGCCAGTGAACAACTATTGTCCCCCGGCGATATTATTGGCTTCACCCCCGGTGCGATTCACCGCGTTGAGCCCCTCGGCGATGAACCTACGGTATCTTTTAATCTCTATGGGGTGACTGATTTTAAGCGCCGCTATCAGTTTGATGTGGAGACTCAAACGGCGAAGAAGTATTGAGTGTGGATAACTAGGTAGTGGTAATGGGTGGAGGGGAGGCAGGGGAGAGTTCTAAACTCTAAGTTTTTAGTTTTGAGTTAGGGCCGATCAGCGCAAACTTAAAATACCCTACGAGGAGCCGCTAAAGCGTCTACAAAATTCAAAACTCAAAACTGAATCACCCATTATCCATTACCCTCTACTCAGATCGACTTTTATCTCAAAGAAAACCCCTCACTTTCTCTGGTTGTCCTAAAATTCCTAAAATGCTGCCTACCTAAAAACGCTAGTCATGGCTAATGCCCCCATTGCTGATAACACATCCTTGCGAGAACGATTGGTTGTCAAATATCAGAAACTGCCTGCTGCAACTCAAACCATCGTGCAGCTGTTTTCTGTCATCTATGAACCGGTGCCTCGGAATACGGTGTTGGGGTGTTTGATCCACATGCAGGCGACGGATGAAAAAGGCAATGGGTTTGTTAGCAATAAACTCAGTGCCAAAATCACCCAGCTCATTAAAGCAGGAGTACTAGAGCAAAAGCGAGGCCAAGGACCGACCTGTCATCCCCTGCTGACGGAAATTGCCACCCGCGATGCGATCAAAGCTAAAACCTTTGACGCGATGGTGCGGGCCATCGAAAACTACCTCCCCATTCGCAACAGTGGCTGGAGAAACAGTCCTCGCTACTTTGCCAGCGAGGCCCAGTTTATTCGAGATGCCCGTATCGGCCTCTATCGAAAAGACGTCAGATATATTGAGCAGGCATTTTCTGACTACTATCGATATGGCTATAGAGGTGAGCCGATTACGTTCAGTGAATTTCTGCTGCTGGTGTGTAATAACCCCTTTGATGCCGATTGGTTTGAAACGTTGCCCCCTACGCTATACAACTCAGCGCTGAGTAGCCTGTTGATGCATGGGTTGCTAAACCTGTCGCTGATGGATCAACCCTTGGCGATGTTAAAAGCCAAGCTTGCGCCCCAGCAAAAGC
>JBCDDJ010000225.1:0-10267 GCA_039180385.1 Cyanobacteria bacterium P01_G01_bin.38
CTATACGTACAAAGTCCGCCTCCGTGGCCTAGCTGCATCACGGATTTTCCCTGCTTCCCCTGCCCTTTCTAGTACAGCGCCTGCATTAACTGCTTCCGATAGCTGCGGGTCAGCTCGCTGTCGTCGCCGAGCAGATTGAAAACGCCAATCATGGCTTTGCGGGCGGCGTCTTTGCGATCTCCACGCTCATTTTCCACAATCTCTAAAAATTGGGTCAGAGCAGCTTCATAGTCTCCCGCAACCGCTGCTTTACAGGCTGAAATATAGGTCTGATCTGACGCTGTTTCTGGCTGGGTTTGGGCGATTGCCTGTTTAAGGCTCAGCAAGGATTTTAGGCCCTCGATGCGGCTGCTTAGCCCACGGGGCGCACGCAGGACAGCTTGCCCAATCAGTTTCTGGGCATCCTCCAAACGGTCATGCGCTATCAGGTGCTCCGCCGCCGCCAGCATCAGCTCTGCACTCTCAGGATATTGCTGGATAAGCTGCTTGAGGACGGCCTGGGCCGCTGCTCGATCCCCAGCGGTTCGCAGTCGCTCAAACTCGGTTAGCCCCTGCTCTAACCCAGAAGAGATGCCCAGTTGGGTGAGTCGCGATCGCAGCTGGGTCTCATCTAAGGCACCGACAAAACCCTCAGACACTTTGCCATCTCTAACGATGCGCACATCAGGCACCCCTTCTATTCCGTAGGTATTGGCCAGGTCTGGATTTTGGTCAATATCCACCTTAGCTAAGACAAAATCATACTCACCCGCCAGCTTTTCGAGGATGGGGCCCAGCAGCTTACAGGGGCCACACCACTGGGCAAAAAAATCTACCAGCACAGCCGTGTCCGCTGAACGCTGCAACACCTCGGTTGCAAATGTTTGCCGGTCAACTTCGATCACGGTTCCCACGGTTTATCCTCTCCAATAGTTCAGCATCTCCAGACTTGCCGTCTGCCTAAATTTCAGCTTATAGAAAATCGGCAGCAAGACACGAGCTACATTTTTAACGGGTGCTACTCCTTGATAAATAGCTCATAGAGAGACAGCATCAGCTCTAAAACAATCAGAATGACGATATACCATTCCAGTCGCAGGCTGGTCGTTTGCCGCTGTAGCTCCAGGGCTGTTTCCACCGTCCGTGACACCAAATCCAACTTTTTCTCCAGGGCCAGATGACGTTCACGAATTTCATATTCATCTTCTACCCGTAAATATAGCCGCTCAAACTCAGGATACTCCCATAGCAGCTCGGGTTTATCCACAATGGCCGCCTGGCCCACCAGCTTATTTTGAATCAACAAGGTATTCCCGATTTGCCGTAGCAGCTCCCTGCCCTGCTGGCGTTGCCCCCACCTGGGTTTTTGTAAGCTCACCGCAAACGGCTCAATTTGGTCAAATACCGCGGCGGCTTCCATCTCAAATTCAGCCAAGACTACGCTTTTGGCCAACACATTGGCAACAATTTGCAACCGGGGCGCATCAAACTCAGCCAGCAAAATCTGACCATCTTCCACCTTGCCCGAATTCTTCGGTTCACGTTTTAGCGTCACCCGCTCAGATTCTGGGGTATCGTAGGGGCGGGTAATCAAAGATTTCAAATCACCCAAAAACTGAGTTTCTTCAACGGGGGACAACCCAATGAGTACGACCACGCCGTAATCAAATAAGAATGCTGCGCCCTGATCCCCAGCTTTGACAAACACTGGCGAGGCCATGTGCTCGTTGGCCCCTGAGCTATTTGCCCCCGAGGTATTTGCTCCGGCCATAAAGGATGAAAGCGCCACGTTTTGACCAAAGAACAAAGCATGCATCGTAATGTGTGGCTGATGAATAAAGCGCTGGTCAATCATGCCGTGTGCTTTAGAAACTGTGTTTTAGATAGCTGTGCTTTAGATAATTTTTATGATTTGTCCTGAGGACGACAAATTAAGATAATGCAAAGCACTCAAAAGCATCGTAGAACCTATTTGCTGACAACTAATGAAGCGTGTTCACTACATTCTAGGAACCCTTGATGATGATGACATTGATTGGATAGTCACGATCAGCCAACGTCGCAAAATGAAGCCCGGTGAGATTTTAATCGAGGCTGGCACACCCAGCGATGCCATCTATTTAATCTTAGAAGGGGCGTTTGCTGTGTTTGCTGAGCATGCGATCCAGAACCCGGTTGCCCATCTTGGCAGTGGTGAGGTGGCTGGGGAGATGTCCTTTATTGATCGCTATGCCCCCTCTGCTACGGTACAAGCGGTTGAGCCTGGCCTTGTCCTGGCCATTCCGAAGGACCAGCTGGCAGCAAAATTAAAGCAGGACATTATCTTTGCGGCCCGGTTTTACGAAGCCATGTCCGTTTTGCTATCGATGCGGCTGCGGGGTACCCTCAAGCAGATGCCGCTGTCCGGTGATGGGATAGAGCACAATCCCGAGATGGCTAATAAATGGGAGTTAGGTCTTGTGCGCTATGACTGGCTGCTTAGACGATTACGACACGAAGCGTTTGGCCCCCTGTAGCTGTCGGGGCTCGATGCCAAAGCACTGAGCTAACGCTGGGTCAGTGTTATAGGGGCTATTCGTTGTATCATTCTTGACCTATTTAGGGCATGTTAGCTCTATATCTGGAAATGTTCTAATGGCTGAGCTAACTTGCCATTGCGTAAAGCGGAATTGCACGCGAAAATTAGAACCTGGGTAAGTCTGCGCAGAATAGTTTGGCGATGGGTGCATTCTGAAATTTCCAGAGTAGGTTGATTTTCTATTTTAGTTATTAGGCATGTCCTCAGAGTCAAAGCTCAGTTGCATTCTTATCATTGAAGACAGTCAGGGACGGCGAGAAATTATTCTTGATGGCTCGGTCTACTCGATTGGGCGTGATCCCAAATGTGATATTCGTTTAGCGTCGCAGTTTGTCTCGCGCCACCACGCTACCTTGGTGCAGTTGCCCAGGGATGACGAGTCGTTTTATTACCGCATTGTCGATGGCAACCTCAAGGGTAAACCCAGCGCCAATGGCATGCTGATCAATGGCCGCAAGCTACAGGCCCACGATCTTAAAAATGAAGATGAGATCGTGTTTGGTCCCCAGGCCAGGGCGATTTACTATCAGCTCAAACGGGATACGACCTCGGCAGTCCCCCTTGATGAGTTTGATATTACGCTGATCAGCCCTAACATGATCGACGAAGATAGCGAAGACGACTAGATTGGAGGCCATGTAGGGGGCGGGAAACTCGCCCCCTACTCGTTGCTGGCGTTGGCGATCGCTTTGTTGACCTGCTCAAATACCTGTTGGCAATGATTATTGTTCTGCAAGGGCAGCTCTTCATTTTTGACCACCAAGTTGATGGTCGAAGACGACTCTGAGACAACGGCAGTATTAATTAGCACCTCTACCGTAGCCAGCTGGCTGTAAGAAACGTTGCCAGGCTTTTCTTTGGCCATGATGTAGTCAGTGGCCTCGTAGATTAAATTTAAGCCACATGCCTCAAGCACGCTGGCGAGGGACTTGCGGAGACTATTGGCTGGAGCAACGGTCATTAGGAAATTGGTATACCGGGCCATAGGTGTTCAGGAACCAATCTATTTCACAACAATGGTTAGCGGAGATTGAATAGGAAACACGATCAACAAACGGCAAGCATTGATACCTAAATAATACCTACAGTCGTTGGACAGTTCATCCACATTCAAGCTGAGATGATTATCTAAGTACTAAACGCAAGTTGTCTGCATCTAAACTTACCTTTTCATCTAAGTAGAAAGTTTTCAGGAAGATCCTAAACAAATCTACAGGATTGCCAACGGACTCTGCATCCAATTGGGCAATGACACTTAGGGAAAAATCTGATGCGAGACAATACTCTACCTTTAGAAGCCCTGCTTGTAAACGGCTGACTCAGAGAAACGCGAATCTTTGAACCCATTAAGGGATTGACGACAGCGATCGCAAAAATCTAGCCTTAGCGCACCGTTTGACTGCGGGAATTTGTTTAAGCCACCATAGCGCAATGGGCGGATAATGCAAAAAATGGTCTGACCCCTCACCCAGGCGACTTCCCCATAAACTCGTCAAACCACAGATGGGGATCGGAGCGCAAGGAATTCGTTGGATTAAAGGGTGAAAGGCGAAAGGGGAAGGACAAACAGTTGGCACTCTAATTAAGCATGGTTGGCAAATTAATTGTTTTTGAGGGCATAGAGGGGTGTGGCAAGACGACGCAGTTGACCCGTTTGTGTGAATGGTTGACTGAGAGTGATTTATTGGCGCAGCTGCGATCGCACCATAACCTCCAGGGCCTTGTCGCCACCCGAGAACCGGGCGGAACGGTCTTGGGCAAATCGATTCGGAATTTGCTTTTGCATCCTCCCGCAGACAGCACCCCGCAAGATCGCGCTGAGCTGCTGCTCTATGCAGCGGACCGGGCTCAGCATGTGGAGGGAATGATTCGTCCGGCGCTGGCAGCAGGGTATTTGGTGGTTTGTGATCGCTATACTGACTCGACGGTGGCCTATCAGGGCTATGGTCGCCAGCTTGATTTGAGACTGATCGAGACCCTCAATCAGATTGCCACTGGAGGCTTAGAGAGTGATCTCACCATTTGGCTGAGCTTGGACGTCGAAGAGGGGCTGGCTCGGATGCGATCGCGGGGGCAGGCCGACCGCATCGAAAAGTCGGGGATCGCGTTTCACAAACGGGTGCAAATCGGGTTTGAGACCCTGGCCCAGCAGCATCGCCATCGCTTTACCCCGATCGACGGCAGTCAAAGTGTGGAGGCTGTGTCTGACAAGATACAATCAGTTGTCACCGCTGCCTTGCGGCAGTGGTATCCGCTGCCCTGAAGGTCGGTGGGACAATCAATATCCGGCGAGGATAGGCAGGGGGAGCAGGGGAGCAGGGGAAGCAGGCGTCATTATTCCAATCATGTCCTTAGAGCAGGTTATCGAAAGTCCTTTTAATATATTGATTGGCCAGGCCCAGGCCGTAGATCTGCTCAGCCAGGCCGTTGCCCGCCAGCGCATTGCCCCTGGCTACTTGTTTGTCGGGGCACCGGGGGTGGGCCGAGCGATCGCGGCGAATGCCTTTGCTGAGCTGCTGTTTAGTCAATCGGAGTCGTCTGCCCTGCGGCGGCGGATCGTGGCCCGTAACCACCCCGATCTGCTCTGGGTAGAGCCCACCTATCTGAATCAGGGGCAGCGGCTCACGGCCAAAGAAGCGGCTGAGGCGGGGCTCAAACGCAAAGGGCTGCCACAAATTCGGCTAGAACAGATTCGCGACGTGGCTCGCTTTTTGAGCAAGCCGCCCCTGGAGGTCCCCCGCGCCGTGGTGGTGATCGAAGCTGCCGAGCGCATGGCCGAAGCTGCTGCCAATGCCTTGCTCAAAACTTTGGAAGAACCGGGTAAAGCCACCCTGATCTTAATTGCCGCCGACCAACAGGCGCTGCTACCTACCCTAATCTCCCGCTGTCAAATCATTCCCTTTGTGCGCCTCGATCCAGAAAATATGGCTCGGGTACTCACCAACAGCGGCCACGCGGAGATTTTGGACTCTCCAGCAATATTGACCCTGGCCCAGGGCAGCCCTGGGGCTGCGATCGCAAGCTGGCAACAGCTCCAGGAGCTGCCTGATGGGCTGCTTGAGAGCGTGACCCGGCCATTGCGCTCAAGCCGAGAAGCCCTAGAAGTTGCCCGCCAAATTACCCAGACCTTGGATACCGAAGCCCAGCTATGGCTGCTCGATTATTTGCAGCAGCACTACTGGCAGCAAACTTTGTCTGCCCATGTCAGCAACCGACTCCAAAAGTTTGAACAATCCCGCAAATATTTGATCAGGTACGTCCAGCCCCGCCTGGTGTGGGAAGTGCTGATGCTGCAGCTAGTGAACTAGAATTTTTAAAGTATCCACAGCCTTTCCAATCCGTCGAAATCTACCCATGGCCCCAGTTCGTAAACCCCTCAAAAATCCAACCCTCTGGATTGCCCTCGGCATTTTGCTCGTGGGGGGCATTGTTTCGACCCTGGCCGTGCGCAACCTGATACAGTCGCGGCAGGCCGCGCGGGAAGAAGCCGCCCAACCCCCACCCCAGCGGGTCAGTGTCTCTGCCCTCGGGCGGATTGAACCTCAGGGGGGCATCATCGACGTGGCCGCTTCAGACGGCGGCGTACTCAGTCAGCTGCTAGTGGCCGAAGGGGAGCAGGTGACCCAAGGCCAGGTGCTGGCCTACCTGGATATCTATGAGGTTCGCAAGGCGGAGCGAGACTATGCCGAGAGTCAGCTGATCGAGGCTCGCAATAAGCTCGATGCCGAAAATCAGCTGGGGGCTGCCCGCATTCAAGAGGCCAACAGCCGGATCAACAAGGCCGATGCTCCGCTGACAGCCGCGATTCAGGCCCAGGCGGCAACGGTAGAGAGTTTGCGATCTCAGCTTAATCTGGCCCAACTCGACCTTGACCGTGTTCAAGATCTCTACAGAGAAGGTGCGGTTTCTCGTCAGGAGTTTGATCGCCAGCAAACGGAGGTTACCCGCCTACAGCGTGATATTGCCAGCGCCGAAGCTACCCTGGCGCGATTGGCAGCTGACCAGGCTGCTGATTTAGAGACGGCCTCAGCCCAGGTGACCTCTGCCGAAGCCGATCGAAAGCTGGCTCAGGTCGAAGCGGGGGTGATTACGGCAGAACGGAATTTAGCTCTGGCCGAGGCGCAGCTGGCCCTCGCTAGCGTGGTCGCCCCGGCGGCGGGCCAAATCATTGAGACAATTGTTGAGCCTGGGGAGGCGGTGTCCAGTCTGCAGCCCGATCCACTGTTAGTGATGGGCAATACCGATGAAATGGTAGTGATTGCTGAAGTCTATGAAACCGATGTGGGGCTGGTGGAGCCCGGCCAAAAGGTCACGATTATCAGCCGTAATGGAGCCTTTGAGGACACCCTTACCGGCACGGTTGAGAAAGTCGGTCTGCAAATCGCTAAAAATGACGTGCTGGATGACGACCCGGCGGCCAATGCCGACGCACGGGTGGCGGAGGTGACCATCGCGGTAGATCAAGATGAGCCGGTGGCAGGCTTAACCAACTTGCAGGTCGATGTGCTGATCGATGTAGACGTGGTTGCCAAGGCAAGCGAGAAGTGATGCGACGGGTGCCGGTAGCCTGGTTGAATTTGCTGCATGAGCGGACGCGCCTGGGGGTTGCGATCGCAGGAGTGGCCTTCGCCACACTGCTAATTTTCATGAACCTGGGCTTTTTGGGGGCGTTGCTCAACACCACCACTAATTTCTACGAAAAATTTAATGCCGATATCTTTTTAATGTCGCCCCAGTCGGTAGAGATCAGCACCACCACGGCCTTCCCCCGAGAGCGGCTCTATCAGGTGGCCGGGGTCGAAGGGGTGGAGCGCGCCATGCCGCTGTATAGCGAATATATCCTCTGGCGCAACCCCGAAACGCGCATCAGCCGGGCCATGTTTGTCTACGCGATCAATCCCAAAGATCCGGTGTTTCTGATGCCGGAGTTTCAAGATCTCCAGTCTCGAAGGCGATTGGCCCAACGCGATGTGGTGTTTATTGATCGGCTTTCTCGACCGGAGTTTGGTCCCCAAGACATTGGCACCGAAACCGAGGCCGATCAGCGCCGGGTCACCATTGCCGGTCAATATGACCTGGGGGGTGGGTTCGCCGCCGATGGCACCGCCATCATGAGCGATCAAAACTTTATTCGCTACTTTTCTCCCCGCACGCTGGATGTGATTGACATGGGGCTGATTAAGCTTGAGCCCGGGGCAAATGTCGAGAAAACTGTTCAAACAATTCGCAAGCTGCTACCCGAAGATATCGATGTTTACACCAAAGAAGGCATCATTGAGCACGACAAAACCTACTGGCTCGAGGCCACCGCCATTGGCTTTATTTTTGGACTGGGGGTGCTGGTGTCTTTTCTGGTGGGCATTGTCATCGTCTATCAGATTTTGTTCACCGACATCCGCGATCACCTGCCCGAATACGCCACCATGAAGGCCATGGGCTACCGCAGTCGATACCTATTTAATGTGGTGCTACAGGAGGCACTACTGCTGGCAGCGATGGGCTACGTGCCAGGGTTAATCATTTCCCTGGGGCTTTATACCCTCACTGTTCGGGCCACGGCGGGGACCCTCCCCATGGAGATGACCTTTAGCCGGCTGGTGCTGGTTTTGATCATGACCGCTGTGATGTGCGGCGTGTCGGGGCTGATCTCGGTGCGCAAGGCGATTGCAACCGACCCCGCCGAGGTCTTTTGAGGGTGGCATTATGTTTTTCAAGAAAATCTTCAAGCGAATCCCGCTGGCCTGGCTCAACTTGACCCACGATCGCCGTCGGTTTGCCACCTCATTAGCCGGGGTCGGCTTTGCGGTCATGCTGATGTTTGTCTTCTCAGGGTTTATGAATGCCCTGTATGACAGTCAGCTGCAGCTGCTCAATCAGCTCAACGGCGAGATTATTATCATTAATCGTCTCAAGACCAATATGTTTGTGCCGCGTTCGTTTGCGCGGCGGCGGCTCTATCAGGCCCAGGCGTTTGAGGGGGTGGCCGATGCCTATGCGATCTATATCAGCGACGCCAAGTGGAAAAACCCCATCACGCGAGATACTCGCTTTGTGCGGGTGATCGCGTTTAATCTGACCGAGCCCATCTTACCCATGCCGGAGATTCAGCCCCACCTGAAGGGTTTGCAGCTGCCCAACACCGCCCTGATTGACACCAAAGCTCGCTCCGAGGTTGGCCCCACTGAGGCTGGGATTGTCACCGAGCTGGCCGATCGCCGCATCAATATTGTTGGCACCTTTAGTCTGGGGACAGATTTCGCCTCGGGTAACGGCAACCTGATCATGAGCGACCAAAACTTTCTGCGCTATTTTGCCAATCGCGGCCCCGAGGAAGACGAACGCAGCTTTGCCACCGCCGATGTGGGGGTGGTCAAACTGGAGCCCGGTGTCTCAGTAGAGCGGATGGTGGCGAAGCTGAGGGAGAGTTTACCCAACGATGTCTTGATTTTGCCAAAGCAAGGAGAGGGCGGCTTTGTTGATCGAGAACGGCGCTATTGGCAAGAGAATACCAACATCGGATTTGTGTTTTCATTGCTGACGGCCATGGGGTTTGTGGTGGGCATTATCCTGGTCTACCAAATTCTCTATACCGATGTGGCCGATCACTGGGCAGAATATGCCACCCTCAAGGCAATGGGTTATAAAAACAACTATCTGTTTAATGTGGTGATGCAGGAGGCGCTAATTCTCTCGGTGTGCGGGTTTATTCCCGGCTTTTTGATCAGCGGGCTGCTTTACAAACTGACCGGGAATGCCACCGGGTTGTTTTTTCAAATGACGACGAGCCGGGTGCTAACGCTGCTCGTTATGACCTTTATGATGTGTTTGGTGTCGGGTGCGATCGCAGTCCGTCGAGTCCAGTCCACTGACCCTGCCGACGTTTTTGGCGGCTAACTTTGGAGGCTACCCCCATGCTCAGCTCTGTCCCAGATGCCCCGGACAAACCGGCCCAGGAACAGCTAGCCGTTGAGATCTGCAACCTCAACTTCTCCTTTGGCGCGGGCGATCTGTGTAAACAGGTGCTGTTTGACATTTCCCTGGCTCTACCTCGAGGTCAGATTGTCATCCTCACCGGGCCGTCTGGATCGGGTAAAACGACGCTGCTGACTCTAATTGGGGCGTTGCGCACCCTGCGAGAGGGCAGCCTGCGGGTGATTGGGCAAGAGCTGGTAGGTCTGGGTAACTCGGCCCTGGTCGAAGTGCGCCGTAACATTGGTTTCATTTTTCAGTCCCACAATCTGTTTGAGTCCCTGACCGCCAGCCAAAATGTGGAGATGGCGGTGGAGCTGACCGGGCGTTTTGCCTCTAAGCGAGAGCAGGCGGTGGATATTCTCACCCAGCTGGGCCTGGCGGACCGGGTAGACTATAAGCCGAAGTCTTTGTCGGGTGGGCAGAAACAGAGAGTTGCGATCGCTCGCGCCCTGGTCAATCACCCCAAACTAGTGCTGGCGGACGAACCCACCGCTGCCCTCGACAAGAAATCAGGCCGCGATGTGGTGAACCTGCTACATCAGCTCTCCCGCGAGGAAAATTGCACGGTGCTGATGGTCACCCACGATAACCGCATCCTGGATGTAGCGGATCGGATTATTAATCTGGTGGACGGGCGGCTGGAGTCGGATACAAGCCCAAATGCGTTTGTGCAGAGTCACACGGTTAAAGGTGCAACGGACGTGGATGCTCAAATGTTTATTATGTGATGGAGTACAC